>NZ_JBWKME010000018.1:0-136699 GCF_056431085.1 Mesorhizobium waitakense
CTCCCAGCGGTTCCTTTCTGACCCGTTCGGCGCCAATGTCATAAGACAAGCAGTTCACCGTTCACGGAAACGGCGAACCGCTCTAACTCTTTGCTTTGACGCGATTCCCTAAGGGAACGCGCTACGCGCTTTTCCCGGGAAAACCGTTTTATACTTTCCTGGAATTGTTCTAGCCAGCAGACCCGGAAACCCCAGCACGATCCGGCGTTTTGATCCATCCCGCCAGGGATGGATCCGCCTTGGGCCAGGCCTGCTTGGGCGAAAGCTCCCAAGCGAAACCGCCGTTGGCCCTGCTTCCGCCTCCCAAACGATAAAGCGCGTCGCGTTTGAAGGGATTCATGCGACGCGCTTCAAGCCTTTGTTTTGATGCATGTCAAAACCGCTGCGCAGTTTTGCACTGGCTCAGGACGGGTTGGCGGCCGCCGGACCATTCACATGCCGGGGCCAGGCCGCCTCTCTCTTGGCCGCCTCGGCCTGCTCGAAGGCGGGGCTCCACCGCGTGCGGGTGACAGGCAGCCGCGCCAGCTTGAAGAAGCTGAAGTACATCAGGAAAGAGCCCATGATGTAGGGGTTGAGAATCTCGACCTCGACAAAGGAGCGGATCAAGAGCAGCACCATGACGCCGAAGAGGATCACGGAATCCGCTTGCCATGCCCTGAAGATCACCGCCGAGACGTGACCATAGAGCGTGCGCAGCATGACCAGCGAGACCAGGGTCGCCCCGACGAAGCCGAGTTCGACGAGGGCTTCGATATAGGTGTTGTGGAAGTGGAAGCCGGTACGGGTGGTGATGTAGAATTCGTTCCACAGCCGCTCGGCTTCGGCGAAGCCCTGCACCCAATAGGCGGCATAGCCGACGCCGAGAATCGGTGCTTTCTGCACGGCGTTCCAGCCCTGCTCCCACAGATAGGTCCGCCCGGTGAGCGTCGAATCCTTGCCGAAGAGGCCAAGGACGAAGTCCATCAGCCCGAGATTCAAGGCGACGAACGCAACCACGACCAACAGGCCGGCGCCGATCAGGAAGATCACCCGGCGATAGCGCCGCGACAGCAGCTTGCTCATGGCAAGAAGCGCCACCAGCGCCAGAACCGCCGGTATCGAGGCCATCGAGGTGGCGGAATGCGAAACGAGCAGCAGATAGGCCGACAACAGCACGATAGGCACTGACAGGATGACGCTCAGCCAGCCGCGTCTGTAAAAAGCAAGGAATACAACGCAGAAATAGATGCCGAGCGAGGCGACAAAGCCGATCTGGTTCTTGGACGCAAAGGCGCCGACGAAGTTGTAGGTGCCGTCGAGAACGTCCTCGGAATAGGCGCCGACCTTGAGCGAATAGAGCAGGACGACAAATATCCCGATCAGGGCGCCTATGGTCAATGTGCGCACGCTGACGGTGCGCGCCGCGACGTAGGCGCAGGCAATATGGGAAAAATACTGGACTGAAGTCCTTGCGGTGATGCCGGGCGCTTGCGACCAGAAGACAGAGGAGCAGATATAGGCGGCAAACAGCAGCGGCAGCCAGGCGCTGGACAGGTGCCGCAGGAACCGCCGGTAGTCGACCAGGATGAGCGGCAGCCAGACCGCGTAGTAGGCGAGGATCAGGATCTGGCCGAAAATGACCGAATAGGAAAACGCCCAGATCGAGACGGCAACGGCAAAACTGCCATAGACCGAATTCTTCTCGGGATCGACCAGCAGGGACTTTGGAATCTTCATCTCAGAGTCCCACCGGCGCGACCCAAGGCCGGCAGGCCGTGGGCCAGTCGGCATATCCGCAAACAAGGGCGTGCAATAAACGGCGTCTCCATTGTGCAGTGCAATATAACCTATCGTGCCCTGCGCTCAATGGCAAATCCGGTCACCTTGTCTTACAGCGAGGCGATTGCCGAGATCAGGCCGGCGCTTGTCCGGCCGCAGCTGCCTGGATCAGCGCTACCACAGTGCTCCGCCGGTGATCTGTATGTTTTCCATGGTGATGCCCTTGGCCAGATCCGAGCACAGGAAGACGGCAAGAGCCGCGATCTCCTGTGGCTGCAGGAGGCGCTGCTGCGGGTTGCCGCTGGCGATTTCGGCCATGGCTTGCTCCGCCGTGCGCCCCTTGCCTTCGCGCTCGACGACCTGCGCCACGTTGCGGCGCATCAGGTCGGTCTCGACCCAGGTCGGGCTGATCATGACGCAGGTGACGCCATGCGCCGCCCCTTCCAGCGCCACGCAGCGGGTCAGGCCGAGCAGGCCGGCCTTGGAAGCGCAATAGGCCGGGTTGTCCTTCCAGCCGACGGAGGCGGCGGTCGAGCCTATGTTGACGATACGGCCCCAGCCGCGCCCGATCATGCCGGGCAGCACGGCACGGGTGACGCGGAAGGCGCCGGTCAGATTGGTGTCGACGATCTTGTCCCACAGCGCGTCGGAGTGGCCGCAGACCGGCTGCTCGGCGGTGGTGCCGGCGGCGTTGACCAATATGTCGGCGGGGCCGATAGCGGCTTCGGCTTCCGCCGCGAAACCGTTGGTGACGTCGCTGTCGCGCACGTCGAGATGGGCGGCGTGAACCCTGGTGCCATGGGCGGCAAGAGCCGAACGCACACGCACGATTTCGTCGGCGCCGGGATAATAGGCGGCATCGGATTTGTCGGCGCCGGCGGGCGCAATGTAGGAGCCGACGGCGACATTGGCGCCAGCCTCAGCCAGTGCCGTGGCAATGGCAAAGCCCATTCCGGAAAACCCGCCGGTGATGATCGCGCTGCGGCCGGAAAGGTTTGTCATCAGGCGTGGTCTCCAAGACAATTCGGTGCGGGCAGCCAGGCTACCTTGCCTGCAACGCGGCTCACAAGATCAGTGTCGTCAAAGTGGTTTGCCCAGCCATTCGCGATAAAAGCCTTCGAGATCGGGTTCGAAATCATGCACGATCGGATATCCCGGCGCCGCCGCCTCGACCTCGTGCAAGGTACCGCACTCCGGGCAGATGAATTCGCGGATTTCCATCCATTCGGGATCGGGAAGATCGCTGTTCGGATAGATCTCGCGCAGGGATTGCTCGGTGTTGCGCACGTTGATCGCGGCGTTGAGCTTCCAGTTCTTGCGGTAGTCGCCGAAGGAGTGGCCGCACTCGCAGCGGGTTATCCGCTCATCGCCGCTCTGGCAGATGAACAGGTGATCCGAGACCGGCAGCAGGATCGTATCCTTCCAGGCGACGCGATCCTGATAGACGGCGACCATCTTGAAGAAACGGTCATCGTCCTTGTAGGCGCTCATGATGCGCCGGGTCTGCGGCCAGGGCAGCTGGCCGGCAGCGAGATCGCGGATGACTTCCTTGCTGTACGAGGTCATGGCTTTGCTCCCGGCGTGAAGATGGACCTTGCGTCGACGTTCCAGAAATCACTGAAATCCTTGGTGAAGCGCGACGACAGCTTGATCGCGCTGGCGTACATTTTCTTCACCTCGGGCGCGAAGTCGGCCTTTTCGACCCTGCTTCGCTCGGTGGCGATCCAGTCCGCCACCGAGATTGCTTTCGCCAGACGCTCTTTGCGCATGGCGGCGCGACGCGTCACGGTCGCATCGATATCGGCCGTGGGATAACCGTCTTCATCGTCCTTCAGCACGATGCCGAACACGCTGTCCGCCGCTTCGCGGGTGAGAAAACCGTTCTCGACATCCCAGGCCGTCTTGAGCGGATCGCGCTCCAGCACGTCGCCGTAGCCGCCACCGCCATTGTAGGAATGGCTGAAGATATCGCCTTCCTTGTGCGGCGAGGTGATGTAGGGGCCCTCGACCACGATATGGTCGCCGCCAATGTTCTTCTCATAGTCCGACACAAGCGGGTCGATGCCTGGCGCATGCGCCAGCGGTTCGCCCCTGACCGCCAGTTCATGGATGTTGGAATTGCGCACGGCGCGGTGCTTCTGGCAGGTTGGCGCCGGATAGCCGCCGCACATGCCGCCATTGTCGAACACCCGCGAAGAGTGTTCCGAGGTGTGGAGCCGCAGATGCGAGGTCTTGTTGATCAGCCAGGTCGAGACGAAGGAACAGCCGCCGCGATATTTGCCGGCGCCGCCGGAATTCGGCACGATCGAGCGGCCGATATAGACCATCGGCATCGACTGTTCCCAGACCTCGATGTTGCCCATGTCGGATTCCGGGTTCCAGCCGACATAGGCGGTGTCGAGACCGTCCTTGATGGCGAGCGCGCCGGAGCCGGCGGCGGCGCATTCGAAATGCGCCATGCCGAACGGCGTGCCGTATTGGCTTTCGCCGCCCATCTCGATCATCGGGCTGTTGACCTGGCCGACGAAGGCCTCCTCGACGAAACCACGGGCAATGAAGCTGCGCGACAGCAGCCGCTGGAACACGCCATAGGCCGGCAGCAGCAGCGCCCATGATGTGGCTGTCGCCACCATCTCGTTGTCGGGGTTGGTCCAGGTGCCATGCGGCAATTTCAGCTCGGTCGCCATCCAGGCGCCGTCATTGACCAGGCCTTCGAAATTCATGTGCTGGGTCAAGGTGACGAACATGCCGCCATCCATGCCGGCCGGCGTGCAGTTCATCGAATGGTAGCCCCAGGGCTGGGTGCCCTCGAAGTCCATGGTGATCTTGCCGTCGGTGGTGATCTCCATCTCGACCGGGATGTTGTAGAGCCAGTCCGGATCGCCGAGCAGCTGGAAGCCGGGCTTGCCTGCGGTGACGTGGCCATAGAAGGTGTGGCCGCGATAGATGCCGGGCACGGTGAGCTGGCGGGTACGGGCGAGCTGGGCGCGACGGCCTTCCTCGATGAACTCCTTCGACACCTTCATCCAATAGTCGAGGCCGATCTCGGAAATCAGCTGCTTGACGCTTTCGCGCATGTCGATGCAGGAGGCGACCTTGGCCTTTTCGTCCAGCACCCAGTAGATCGGCATGCGCAGATTGCGCTCGCAGCGGATGACATAGTCGCGGCGGATCTCGTCATTCTCGCCGATCTTCTCGGCGCAGACGAACAGGCCTTCGGTGAAGCGCTCCTGCGCCAGGCAGACGTCGCCGCCGGGCGTAATGCCGCCGGCCTCGAGCTCGTGGCAGACCGCACCGGCCCAGCCGACCAAGGTGCCCTCATGGAAGATCGGCACCACGTCCATGACGTCTGGCACCTGCACGGTGCCAATGAAGGCGTCGTTGTTGGCGAAGATGTCGCCTTCGCGGATGCGCGGGTTTTCCTCGTAATTGTTCTTGATCATCCATTTAATGAAGCGGCTCATCGTGTGGACATGCACCATGATGCCGTTGGAGAGCGCGATGGCATCGCCCTCGGGGGTGTAGATGGCGACCACCATCTCGCCGACCTCGCGCACGCCGGGCGAGGCCGAGATGCGGCGGGCCATTTCACGTGCCGAGACGCAATAGGCGCGCAGCTTGGTGTGCAGGGTCTCGAATTTCAGGGGATCCTGGTTGCGCAGCGTGAGTTCCGTGATGCCGTCATAGCAGCCGGTCTCTTCCATCAGCCGCTCGGAATCGAGCAGTCTTTCGCGAAGGCGCAGGGCCGAGGCAGGTTTGTCCAACATGGCGATCGCCCTCTCAAGCGTGGGTGTAGTGCAGCAGCGTCCATTCATCGACATGGACACGGTCTTGCGGATTGACGACGAGCGTCGTGGCGGGATGTTCGATGATGGCGGGCCCGATCACCTCATGGCCGGGTTGCAGCAGATCCATCTCGTAGAGATCGGCCTTGTGCCAGCGCCCACCGATATAGGCCTCGCGCACGCCCTTGTGGGCGGCAGCCGGATTGGAGGCACCGAGCGGCCGCTTGAGCAGCACCGGCTTGACCTTGTCGGCGGTGGCGATCAGGCCGAGCTCGGTGATGGTGAAGCCGGCCTCGCCATAGCGCGACACGCGGTGGTTGACCTTGGCATAGACCGCCTCGAACTCGTCGAGCACCTTGCGCATGTCGTCGGCCGAATTGACTTCGGCGAGCGGCGCCATCACTTCGACGTCCTCGAGCTGGCCGGTGTAGCGCATCATCAGGAACGGCACGGTCCTGATCTTTTCGCGCGCATGGCCGTCGGCGATCATCTCGTCGACCGCGGCCTTGGTCAGATCGTTCCAGACCGTGGTGACCTTGGCGCCGAAAGCGGCAAGCGTCGCCTCGTCGGCGCGCGAGGGGATGTCGTGCTGCGTGGACACCGAATGCCGGCGCATGAAATCGGCCGTTGTGCAGCCGAAGGCGGAGAAGGCGGCGGCGAACTGGAAGGTGATGATGTCCTTGAAGCCGATGCACCTGGAGCAGCCGGCCAGATGCAGCGGGCCAGAGCCGCCATAGGACAGCAGCGTGAATTCCGACGGATGGATGCCCTGGCCCGAGATGACGCGGCGCAGCGCGTTGTTGGCGTCGGCCTCCAGCATGTCGATCATGCCTTCGGCGGCCTCCTCGACACCGACGCCGAGCACGTTGGCGCACTTTTCCTCGAAAGCCTTGCGGGCCTTCTCGACCTGCAGCACGACCTTGCCGCCGAGGAAATAATGCGGGTTCAGCCGCCCCAGGATGGCGTCGCAATCAGCGATGGTCGGCTCGGTTCCGCCCCTGGCAAAGCAGATCGGGCCGGGATCGGAGCCGGCGCTTTCCGGCCCGAGGCTGACTTTCTTCGTCAGCGGATCGACCTTGAGGATCATGCCGGCGCCCGCACCAATGGTGTCGAGATGAAGCGTCGGCACGTTGAGCTTGAAACGGTCCATCAGCGGCTCGTTCTCGATCCGCGTCTGGCCGCGCGTGATGACGCCCATGTCGAAGGAGGTGCCGCCCATATCTGAGCAGATCAGCGAGTCGTTGCCGATCAGCTTGCCAACATAGGCAGCACCCAGGATGCCGCCGATCGGGCCCGAGATCATGGTTTCATGCAGGCGCGGATGGTTGATCGAGGTCAGGCCGCCGAAGGAGAGCAGCGTCTGCACGCCATATTTGAAGCCGTATTTCTTCGAAACGTCTTCGATCCCCTTGAGCTGCTTGCGGCCACGCGAGGTGGCGTAGGCCTCGATCAGCACCGAGTTCAGCCGCGACTGTTCGCGGATGACAGGGCGGACTTGGTGGCTGGTGTAGACGGTGATCTCGGCGCCGGCCTTCTCGATCTCCTCGCGGCAGATCTCGGCGATGCGCTTCTCGTGCACCGGATTGACATGCGAGAAGATCGTCATGATGCAGATCCCCTCGACCTTGTCGGCGATCAGTTTTTTCGCGGCCGCCGCGACCTCATGCTCGTAGAGCGGCAGCACGATGTCGCCGAACTGGTCGATGCGTTCGGTGACGCCATGGGTGCGGCGGCGCGGCACCAGCGGGTCGGGATGATGGTGGGTGACCGCATGCAGCCGGTCGGCGTAGGAATAGTCGGCCCAGGCCTGCAGGCCGCGGCCCATCAGGATCATGTCTTCAAGACCCTTGGTGGTGATCAGGCCGAGCCGGCGCCCGGTGCGCGACAGCAGCGTGTTGAGCATGCCGGTGCCGGAATAGAGCACAACATTGACGCCGGAAAACAGCTGCTCCAGCGAGATGCCCCAGGCATCCGCCGCGTCCTCGGCCGAAGCGAGGAAACCTTCGGCTTCGTTCTTCGGCGTGGTCGCCGACTTGCCTATCTTGAAGTGGCCGTCCTGATCGACAAGGATCGTGTCGGTCATGGTGCCGCCGGCGTCGATACCGATGACAATTGGATTGCCAATGATCGGCTGATTGCCAACGATGGGGCCGGTGAGGTTGGGCTGGGTCACGGTCGCCTCGGAATCTGGTCTAAGTTGTCGCTAGGCTAGATTCGGCGGGTGGCCTCGCGCCATATGCCTAAAGACACAATGACGGGCTGACCGACATCGCCGAGAAAAGGGCATGCGCATGGGGGCCATCTGGGCGCCGCTCGCCAAAGCGATCGCCGCCACCGGCACGGACAGGCATGTCGACTGCCTGATCGACCTGATCGGCGCGGACATCGCGCACGACCTCGTCACCGTGACGCGCTATTCGGCGACGCAGACACCGGAATTCGTCAAGCACCGGCGCTTCTCGGACGAGATGGTGCAGCGCTATCTCGCCAGCTACTACGTGTTCGACCCCTTCTACGCCTCGTGGCGACGCGAGCGAAGGCTCGGCATCATGCCGCTGAGGCGGCTTGCCGACGACGCGGCCAAGCGCGGCCAGTACATTGCCGGCTTCCTGGCGCAGTCGGAAATCTGCGACGAGGTCGGCATCATGCTGGCCGATGGCGGCGACTGGTGCCTCGGCATCTTCCTCGACCGCTCGACCACCGCATTCAAGGACAGCGAGATCGCCCTGCTGGACGAGCGGCTGCCGGTGTTCGAGGCGTTGCATGCGCTCGACATCAAGGCGCGCGGAACCGAGTTCTCCCGCACCTCAGCACCGACCGGCCCCGGTGCCTCGCCCCGGCAGGAGCCGACCATCCCGGCAAGCCTGTGGCCGGAACTGTCGCTGCGCGAGCGGGAACTGGTCCAGCTGATCCTGGCCGGCCACCCGACGGCGAACATCGCCGAGCGCCTCGGCATCACCGTCGGCACCGTGAAGAACCATCGCCGCCGCATCTACGAAAAACTCGACATCACCACCGAGCGGGAACTGTTCCTGCAGTTCTTCCAGCACCAGGTGGACCGATAGATGCTCCTGCGTCGACGTGCCTTTCCGTCGGTGGCGATGTGACAGCGCCATCCACCGGCCCATTCCCTGCGTCGGCGGATACAGCTACAATTCTGCGTGACGGGGGCAACGAAGGGAGCGCTACACGCGTATGATTGCCAAGGTCCGAATCGACGAGAACGCAAGAAAGATATGGGAAAGCCATGACACCGAGTGACAGTTCGGCATGCGCGATGACCTGCCATGGGCTCGCCATGCGACCGGCGGAACCTGCGGCGGTCAGGCTGGAGTGTGCATCGTTTGCTTAGGGCCGAACCCGCCGCGCTGTCCGATGACGAGCTTCTGGATCGCTACCAGCGTGCGGCCTTCGACTATTTCCTGGAGAATGTGAACGCGGAGAACGGGCTGGTCGCCGATACGTCGCGGCCGAATTCGCCGGCCAGCATCGCCGTCGTCGGTTTCGCCCTGTCCTGCTATCCGATCGGCGTCGAGCGCGGCTGGATGACACGCGAGGCGGCGGTGAAACTGACCCTTGCGGCACTGCGCTTCTTCTCGACCTCCACGCAAGGCAATGGCGACGACGTCACCGGCCACAAAGGCTTCTACTACCACTTTCTCGACATGCGGACCGGCCTGCGCGTCTGGCGCTGCGAACTGTCGATGGTGGATACGGCATTGCTGATCGCCGGCGTGCTGGTGGCGGGCGCCTATTTTTCCGGTGACGATGACGAGGAAGCCGAAATTCGCCGGCTGGCCGAGGCACTCTACCGGCGTGTCGACTGGCGGTGGGCGCAAGGCAGCAGTCCGACCTTGCGGCAGGGCTGGAAGCCGAAGAGCGGCTTTCTCCACTATGGCTGGGAAGGCTACAACGAAGCGACGATCCTCTATGTGCTGTCGATGGCCTCGCCCGACAGCCCGACCTCCGGCGACAGCTACGAAGGTTGGACGGCCACCTACCAGTGGGAAAACATCTACGGCTACGATGTGCTCTATGGCGGACCCCTGTTCATGCACCAGTTCTCGCATGCCTGGATCGATTTCGCCGGCATCCGCGACGCTTTCATGCGCGAGAAGAATTCCGACTATTTCGAAAACAGCCGCCGCTCGACCTACCTCCACCGCGACTATGCGCGGCACAACCCCTATGGCTATGGGGGTTACGACGAGAACCTGTGGGGACTTTCGGCAGGCGACGGGCCGGGCGGCTTTCGCACCAGCGTGGAGCGACAGCGTCGCCGGTTTTCCGGCTATGCCGCGCGTGGCGCTCCGTTCGGGCCGGATGACGGGACGATCGCCCCATGGTCCTATCCGGCGTCGCTGCCTTTCGCGCCGGAGATCTGCCTGGCGGCGTTGCGCCATCTCGGGGATCGCTACCCCGAGGTGGCCGACAATTTCCGGCTGCCGAGCGGCTTCAACCCGACACTGGCGAACCGGCGAAAATTCGGCCCCAACGGTTGGGTGTCGGAAGGCCACTACGGTCTGGACCAGGGCATCGTGGTGATGATGATCGAGAACCACCGCTCGTGCCTGGTCTGGAAACTGATGCGGTCCAACCAGCACATCCGTCGAGGCTTGCGCAAGGCGGGCTTCACGGGTGGATGGCTGTCGAGGGATGACGGCGATGGCGCGTGACCGGACTGCCGCCTTCCCTGTCGACCGCAATGACATCGAGCTGATCCAGCACGCCCATCCACCGCACTGGAAGAATCCGGAGCCGGACGGTCCCTACAACCTCGTCGTCATCGGCGCCGGGCCGGCCGGGTTGACCGCCGCCCGCGACGCGGCCGGCCTCGGCGCAAAGGTCGCGCTGATCGAGCGCAACCTGATTGGCGGCGCCTGCGTCAATGTCGGCTGCATCCCGTCGAAGTCGGTCATCCGCACGGCCAGGCTCTATGCCGATATGCGCGATGCCGAAAGTTTTGGCGGCGACACCCCGGACCGTCTTCACGTCGACTTCCAGCGGGCCATGCGGCGGATGCGGCAAATCCGGCAGCGGATCAGCCGCGCCGATTCGGCCGCAACCATCGCCTCGGAAGGCATCGATGTCTTTTTCGGCGAAGCGCGGTTTGCCGGACCGGACGCGGTGATCGTCGCCGGCAAGACGCTGCGTTTCAAGAAGGCGCTGGTCGCGACAGGTGCCCGTGCGAGCCTGCCGACAATTCCGGGGCTGGCCGAAGCCGGATATCTCAGCAACGAGACCGTGTTCAACCTCACAGCCTGCCCGCCACGGCTTCTGGTCATTGGCGGCGGACCGCTCGGTTGCGAGGCGGCGCAGGCCTTCTGCCTGCTGGGTGCGAAAGTCATCCTGGCCCAGCGGGACCCGATGTTCCTGCCCGGCGAGGAGCGCGACGCCGCCCAGGTCCTTTCGGATGCGCTGGCGCGCGAAGGGGTCGAGGTTCGCCTCAACACCGAGGTTGTGGCGGTACGGACGGCAGGCGGGAAGAAGCTCGCGGACCTGCTGCGGGACGACGACACGACGACGATTTCCGTCGACGAGATCATCACCGGCATCGGCCGTTCGCCCAATGTCGACGGTCTCGACCTGGAAAACGCCGGGGTGGCATACGACGCCGACGGCATCAAGGTCGACGATCATCTGAGGACCACAAATCCGCGCGTCTATGCGGCGGGCGATGTCTGCCTCGACTACAAATTCACCCATATCGCGGAGGCAACGGCCCGCATCGTCGTGCAGAACGCCCTGTTCCTTGGGCGCAAGAGGGTGAGCCAGTTGGTCGTGCCGTGGTGTACCTATACCGATCCGGAAATTGCCCATGTCGGCCTCTATCCGGCACAGGCGCGCCAGGATGGCATCCCGGTCAAGACCTATACGGTACTGATGCACGACGTCGCGCGTGCGGTCATGGACGGCGAGGAGGAGGGCTTTGTCAAAATCCACGTCAAGGAAGGGTCGGATCGCATCCTGGGTGCCACGGTCGTCGCCAGCCATGCAGGCGAGATGATCAATGCGGTGTCGCTCGCCATCAAATCCGGTATGGGATTGCACGCGCTGGCCGACGTCATCCACCCCTTCCCGACGCAGGCACAAGGCATAAAGATGGCCGGCGACGCCTACCGGCGAACCCGGTTCACCACTTTGTGGAGGCGGCTGTCGGCGCGCTGGCTGGCGTGGTCCAGGCGGTGACCCTGCGGCCCGCCGGCATACGTGCTGCAACGGACATCCAAGCAACTTGACGAAAGCGCCGTTCAGCTAAACAAGTCGAAGCCGTTTTTGTGATTGCGGAACCGCCTGGAATGCCGTCTGGAACAGAGCCTCGGAGCGCCGAACGGCGTGTGCTGGTCGTGTCGCACGATCCGGCCTTTCCGCCGAAGTCCGGCACGGATCTGCGCAACCACCGCAATGCCGTGGCGGCTGCAGCGTTCGGACCTGCGTGCCTGGTGTCGGTGCGGCCGCAGGTCGTGGAAGCCGTCGATCCGCCGATCCGCATCGAGGCCCTATCGATCGACGGTGAAGCTCGCACCGGTTCGATCGGCTGGTGGCGCATAAGGGCAGAACATCGCATTTCGCGCTCTGCCCTGACGCGGCTCGAGACCCTCGTTCGAGACTTCCGCCCGGACATAATTGTGGTCGAGGGCATAGGTCTGTTCAAGCTGCTGCGGCCTTTGAGACCCCTGACGAAACAGCTCATCCTCGACATGCACAATGTCGAGTCCGACCTGGCGGGACAATTGCATCGCGCCGACAAGGCGCGATCCGCCGCGGCCAGGCTTGCCACGGCCATTGCCATCAGGCGCCTCGAAGGAAAGGCGCTTTCCCTCGTCGACAGGGTCTGGGTGTGCTCGAACGAGGATCGCGAAAGGCTGACGACCCTTTTCCCGCACAAGGTGCCGGTCGACGTCGTTCCGAACGGAATTCCCCACGCCAGTGATATCCCGGAAACGATGCCCGCCGAGCCTGCGGCTGACAATGGCTTTCCGGTGATCCTGTTCGTCGGCCATCTCGATTATCCGCCCAACGTCGATGCCGCCAAGAGATTAGCCGGCATCATATTTCCTCGCATCCAGCAGGCCTTTCCGGTGGCGACACTGGTTGTTGCCGGGCGCAGGCCGAAACCTGCCGTACGGGCGCTGGCCGGATTGCCTGGCGTGGAGCTCGTCGAAAACCCGGAAACCATGGCGCCGCTGCTGTCCAGGGCGCATCTCACCATCATCCCGCTTACGGCAGGCGGCGGCACGCGCATCAAGATCCTGGAGGCGATGGCCTGGGGCGTGCCGGTAATCGCGACACCGCTGGCCGCCGAGGGGCTTGGCTTTGTCGAGAACCAGGAGCTGCTGCTGTCGGTTTCCGATGAAGTGCTTGCCGAGATGGCGGTCGGACTTTGCCTGGACGCCGAACGCAGAGCAAAGCAGCGCATCCGCGCGCATCAGGCAGTCTGGGCCAGATTCGGCCCGCGAGCCATCCGCAACGCCGTTCGCGACGGGCTGGGGCTGGACGAGGCTGGTGCGTGATCGAGGCGCGGACGCATCCGCTTCAGTCGTGCAGTTCCCGCGCTATCGGCGGGCCGACCGAAAAGCCCGAGAATGTAACCTCAAAACCCTCGCGTTGCGGCGAACAGCACATCATGCCGACATCGACCACTTTCGAGATCGGAAAATAGGCGAGCCGCACGGGCTTCCAGTGACCGTCGGAAGCATCGAGATACTGGACGCGGATCGTCTCGGCATGACGGGTCAAGCGGATCCGCACACCGTGCGGACCTGCTGGAATGGTGGCCAACGACCAGTCCGAGGTATCGTTGGTGACGACGACGGAAAAATACATAACGCCGTCGGTGTATTCGATGCCTGCCTTGATCCAGTGCGTTTCGCTCAGCCGGACCATCAATCCGGCCTGATCGTAGAGCACCTCGTAGCGCCCTTCGACAGTGACTTCGGCGGTGAAATCGCCCTCGACCTTACGGTAGAGGAAGTGGCCGTTGTCGCGCCAGAAATCGTAGAAGGTCTCGCGCCAGAAATCGGTCTCCTTGCCGGTGCGCACACGAACTGTATCGCCGTCGATGGCATGGTGCGGCGGCGGATTGAGCCAGGTCAGGTCTCGCAATGTCATCGCCGCGCGCCGGTCCGGTGTTCTTGATGTTGCCGTATCGCCGGCATGATCGGCCCGGGTGGCCATCAGCCCGGCATGATCGGAAGTGGCCGATCAGCCTGGCATGATCGGCGGTGGCCGATCAGCCCGCGAACGTATAGGCGGTCTTCACCGTGGTGTAGAATTCCATGGCATAGCGGCCCTGTTCGCGCGGGCCGTAGCTCGACTCCTTGCGGCCGCCGAAGGGAACATGGAAATCGACGCCCGCCGTCGGCAGGTTGACCATCACCATGCCGGCCTCCGAATTGCGCTTGAAGTGCGTGGCGTGCTTGAGGCTCGTGGTGCAGATGCCCGAGGTCAGCCCGAACGGTGTGTCGTTGGCGACAGCCAACGCCTCGTCATAGTCCCTGACGCGGATGACGCTGGCGACAGGTCCGAAAATCTCCTCGCGCGAGCTGCGCATGGCATTGGTGGCTTCGGTCAGCAGGGCCGGGCTGAGATAGAAGCCGGGCGTCTTGCGGTCGAGCCGTTCGCCGCCGAAGGCGAGCGTGGCGCCTTCCCTGACGCCGATGGCAATATAATCCTCGTCCTGCTTCAATTGGGTCGCGTCGACGACCGGGCCGATCTGGGTCTGCGCGTCGAGAGCGTCGCCGACGACCAGTTTGCCCATGCGATCCTTGAGGGCATCGACAAAACGGTCATGGATGGCGTCGGTCACGATCAGCCTGGACGAGGCGGTGCAGCGCTGGCCGGTCGAGAAGAAGGCGCCGTTGAGCGCGCAATCGACAGCGACCGCAAGGTCGGCATCGTCAAGCACGACCAGCGGGTTCTTGCCGCCCATTTCGAGCTGGAACTTGCGCATGTGCTCGACGCTTGCGGCGGCGACGCGCTTGCCGGTGCCGACCGAACCAGTGAAGCTGATGGCGTTGACGTCGGGACTGTCGAGCATGGCCTGACCAACGACCGAGCCCTTGCCCATGACGAGATTGAGCACGCCCTTCGGCAGGCCGGCGCGATGCAGGATGTCGACGATGGACCAGGCGCTCTCGGGAACCAGCTCAGCCGGCTTGAAGACGACGGTGTTGCCATGGGCGAGCGCCGGAGCGATCTTCCAGGCCGGAATGGCGATCGGGAAATTCCACGGCGTGATGATGCCGACCACGCCGACGGCTTCCCGGGTGATCTCCACGCCGACCCCCGGCCGCACGCTTGGCACGACCTCACCGGACAGGCGCAATGTTTCGCCGGCGAAGAAGTCGAATATCTGGGCGGCGCGAATGGTCTCGCCTATACCTTCGGCCAGTGTCTTGCCTTCCTCACGCGCCAAATTGCGGCCGATCTCGTCCTTGCGCGCCATAATCTCGTCCGAGGCCTTTTTCAGCACTGCGTGGCGCGCCAGCGGACCAGACCGGGACCATGCCGGAAACGCGGCCTTTGCGGCAGCGATTGCCTGCCCCGCCTGCGCGGCACCCGCCGAGGCATAGTCGCCGACGACATCGCCGGTGTCCGAAGGGTTGATGTTGCGGGAGCCGGCGTCGCCGACCCATTCGCCATCGATGAGGTTCTGTCGAAACAGGGTCATGTCTTGTCTTCCTGCTGGTTGGCCGCGCGGCGGCGTCTGTCTGAATTGGTATTTGCCAGACAATTGCCTTGCGGGAAAGCACGCAGTGGGCCAGCCGCCCGCGACAAAATCCCAAGCCTTGCATCATGCCGATGGCGCGGCGGCGACAGCGCCATACGTGAGGCATCATCCGGGCCAGGCCGACTTGACCTTGGACATAAGTGTCCATAGCCTTGATTTGCCTGATGCAGCGTGTCATGCGTCGTGATTATGGAAGCCACCGATACGACGATCCAGCGCGCCGGCGCCACCGGAAACATCAAGGCCACCCGCGAAGACTGGCTTAAGCTTGCGCTTGAGACGTTGATCTCGGATGGTGTCGAACGCGTCCGCGTGCTGACACTTGGCCAGAAGCTCGACGTCTCGCGCTCCAGCTTCTACTGGTATTTCAAGAGCCGTCAGGACCTGCTCGACCAGTTGCTGGACTACTGGCGGCAGACCAACACCAAGTTCATCGTCGAACGCGCCAGACGGCCCTCCGCGACCGTGATCCGCGGGGTGATGAGCATCTTCGAATGCTGGGTGGACGAAAGGCTGTTCGATCCGCAGCTCGATTTCGCAATCAGGGCCTGGGCCCGTCGCTCGCCTGCCATCAGGCGCGCGCTTGACGAGGCCGACGAGGAGCGCGTCGATGCCATTCGCGACATGTTCGTGCGTCATGGCTATGACGAAGAAGACGCGTTCGTGCGCGCCCGCGTGCTCTATTTCATGCAGATCGGCTATTACTCGCTCGAACTCAACGAGCCGATGAGCAGCCGCCTGGCTCAGGTCGCCTTGTATCTGCGCAGCTTCACCGGCCAGGAGCCTTTGGCAGAGGATGTCGAGGCGTTCTCGCGCTACGTCGAGGAGACGATTTCGCGTAAACGCTAGCACTATCCGCAACGTGCACGATCGACAGACGCACTAGACATATATGTACAATACCATTACGCTTTGACCTGAGAGAGCAGCTTGCCCGGCACGCCATGACAAGAATTTATTCCGCTTTGTCGCTCTTCAAGGAAGGGCTGGCCGGCCAGACCGGCTGGCAGCCGGCATGGCGCTCGCCCGAACCGAAGCCGTCCTATGACGCGATCGTCATCGGCGGCGGCGGCCATGGGCTGGCGACGGCCTACTACCTGGCAAGCAATCACAACATCAGCCGGGTTGCAGTGCTGGAAAAGGGCTGGATCGGTGGCGGCAACACCGGCCGCAACACCACCGTAGTGCGCTCCAACTACTATTATCCGGAAAGCGTCGAACTCTACGGGCTGGCGCACCGGCTCTACGAGGGGTTGTCCAGGGATCTGAACTACAATGTCATGCTGTCGCAGCGCGGCATGGTCAATCTTTGTCACAGCACCGCCGAAATGGAGGTTGGGGCGCGCACCGTCAACGCCATGCAGATCAACGGCATCGATGCGGAGCTGTTTTCGCCCGAGGATGTGCGCCGGGTGGCGCCAATCTACAATTTCTCAGCCGATGCGCGCTTCCCGGTGTTCGGCGGCATCTGGCAAGGCCGGGCCGGTACGGCGCGCCATGACGCGGTCGCCTGGGGTTACGCGCGGGCGGCGAGCCGGCTCGGCGTCGACATCATCCAGAACTGTGAGATCACCGATTTCATCATCGAGGGCGGCCGCTGCCGCGGCGTCCAGACGACGCGTGGCGCGATCCGTGCCGACCGTATCGGCATGGCGGTCGCCGGTCATTCCTCGGTACTGGCGGCCAAGGCCGGCTTTCGCCTGCCGATCAACTCCTACGCGCTGCAGGCCTGCGTTTCCGAGCCGGTCAAGCCGATCCTCGACACGGTGGTGCTGTCGCCAGGCACAGGCGTCTATGTCAGCCAGTCGGACAAGGGCGAGATTGTCATCGGCGGCGGGCTCGATCGCATCCCCTCCTATGCGCAGCGCGGCAATCTGCCCACCTTGGAGACGGTGATTGCCGGCCTGCTGGAGATGTTCCCGATCTTCGGCCAGTTGAAGCTGATGCGGCAATGGGCCGGGATCGTCGATGTCGTGCCGGACTCCTCGCCCATCATCGGTGAATCGCCCTTGCCCGGCCTGTTCCTCAATTGCGGCTGGGGTACGGGGGGCTTCAAGGCCATACCCGCCGGCGGCACGCTGCTGGCGCAATTGCTGGCCGGCGGCAAGCACAACGACATCAGCCGTCCGTTCGACCTCGACCGCTTCGCCAGCGGGCGGCTGATCGACGAAGCGGCCGGCTCCGGCATCGCGCATTGAGAGGACTTATGCAGCTTTTCCCTTGCCCGTTCTGCGGCCCGCGCGACGAGACCGAATTCCACTATGGCGGCGATGCCGGCAATGCGCGGCCGGATGGCGTCGATGTGCCGGTCGAGCGCTGGGCTGATTACCTCTATCTGCGTTCCAACCCGAAAGGCACTGCGCGCGAAATCTGGGTGCATATGAACTGCGGCGAGTTCTTCGTCGTGGAACGTGACACCGTCACCCACACGGTGGTGTCCTCAACCGCTCTCGGTGGGGAGCACGCGGCGTGACCGCCTCGCGCCTCGCCACCGGTGGCAGCGCCATCGACCGGTCACGGCCGATCCGCTTCAGCTTCGACGGCGCCACCGTGCACGGCTTTGCCGGCGACACCATCGCCTCCGCGCTGCTGGCCAGCGATGTCGCGGTCGTCGGGCGCAGCTCCAAATATCACCGGCCGCGCGGCATCTGGGGCGCCGGCGTCGAGGAGCCGAACGCGCTGGTCGATATCGGCGGCAGCGTGCCGGCGACGCCGAACACGCGGGCCACGACCGAGGCGGCGCGTGACGGGCTGGTGGCGAAAAGCGTTAACGCCACGCCAACCGCGTTGGCCGACCGCAACGCGTTCCTCGATCGCTTCTCCCGCTTCATTCCAGCGGCGTTCTACTACAAGACCTTCATGTGGCCGGACTGGCACATGTTCGAGCCGCGCATCCGCGCCATGGCGGGACTGGGCAAGGTCGATACGGGCTGGACATCGCAGGGCACAGCCGACCAGATCAACCACCATTGCGACGTGCTGGTGGTGGGCGCGGGACCGGCCGGGTTGGCGGCGGCAAGGCTGGCGGCCGGCGCGGGTCTCACCGTCACGCTGGTCGACGACCAACCGAGGCCAGGCGGATCGCTCGGCCACCGGACTGGTGAGATCGACGGCAAGCCGGTCGCCGACTGGATCGAGGAGACGGTTGCGGAGCTTGCCGCGGCCGGTCACCTGATCCTTCCTTCGACCACGGCCTTCGGCATCTACGACCACAATCTGGTCGGCCTGAACCACCGCCATCGCGACGGACGGCCGGACGCCCTGTGGCGGGTCAGGCCGCGCCAGATCGTGCTGGCGACCGGCGCCATCGAGCGGCCGCTGCCCTTCGCCAACAACGACCTGCCGGGCATCATGTCGGCGGATGCCGCACTCGCCTATCTCAGGCAGCATGCGGTGCTGGTCGGCCGCAGGATCGTCATCGCCACGAACAATGACAGCGCCTATGAAGTGGCGGAGGCGCTCGCCACGGCCGGCGCCGAAGTCACGCTTGTCGATCTGCGGCGCGACGGCACTCCCGCTGGGCCTGCCAATGTCCGGCTGATCGCGGGACGTGGCCTCGCCGCTGCGCATGGCAGGTTACGTGTCCAAGCCGTGACGCTCGAAGACGGCACCAGGCTGGATGCCGATTGCGTGCTGGTTTCGGGTGGCTGGACGCCGACCATTCATCTCTTCGGCCAGGCCAGGGGCAAGCTCGCCTGGAGCGAGACGCGCGCCGCCTTCCTGCCCGGCGATCCGGTCGACGGTATTGCCGTGGCCGGCGCCGTGGCCGGTGCGGTTTCCTTGTCGGAGGTGTTTGCAAGCGCCGGCAAGGCTGTTGCATCGCTTGGCCAGGCCACGACAGCAGTGCCGCGCAGCACCGGACCTGAAGCCACGGGCGGCATTCTCGCGGTATGGCCGATGCCCGGCGCGAAGGGGCGCATCTGGATCGACTACCAGAACGACGTCACGGTGAAGGACGTCGAACTGGCGGCACGCGAAAACTTCGTCTCGGTCGAACATCTGAAGCGCTACACCACGCTCGGCATGGCGACCGACCAGGGCAAGACCTCCAACCTGCCGGGTCTGGCGCTGATGGCCGGGATCACCGGCCGCACGGTGCCGGAGGTCGGCACCACCACCTATCGCCCGCCGTTCACGCCAGTGCCGCTGGCGAGCTTTGCCGGCGCCCGCGCCGGCGAACTGATGGCGCCGGTGCGCCGGCTGCCGCTCGAGAGCGTGCATCGTGCCAGCGGCGCCGTCTTCCAGGAATATGGCGGCTGGCTGCGCCCGGCTCACTATGGCGGCAACGCCGACGCGGAACGCTCCATCGCGGACGAGGCGCGGCACGCCCGCCAGTCGGTCGCGTTGTTCGATGGTTCGACTCTCGGCAAGATCGAGGTGATCGGACCCAAGGCGGCCGAATTCGTCGATTTCATCTACTACAACACCATGTCGACGCTGAGACCCGGTCGTTGCCGCTATGGCTTCATGCTGTCGGAGAATGGCGTGGTCTTCGATGACGGCGTACTGGTGCGGCTCGACGAGCATCGCTTCGTGGTGTCGTGCTCGTCCTCGCATGTCGCTGCCGTGCATACGCGGCTGGAGGAATGGCGCCAGGACCGCTTCGGGCGCGGCGCCGTCTACATCCACAACGCCACCGCCGAGATGGCGACGCTGACTGTTTCGGGGCCGAATGCCCGGAAGTTGCTCGAAACGATGGATCTCGGCCTCTCGCTCGACGATGCCGACCTGCCGCATATGGCGGTCGGCCAAGGCTCATATGCAGGTGACGAGGTCCGCATCGCCCGCGTCAGCTTCACCGGCGACAGGAGCTACGAGATCTCGATGCGGGCTGACCGCGCCGAGCCGCTGTGGGCGCATCTGCGACATGCCGGCCAGGCGTTCGACGCGGTTGTCATCGGCCTCGAGGCATTGATGATCTTGCGGGCCGAGAAGGGTTTTATCGTCATCGGCAAGGACACTGACGGCACCACGCTGCCGCAGGATCTCGGCGTCGATGGTCCGCGCGCCAAACGTCAGGGCGAATTCGTCGGCCGCCGCTCGCTGTTCACCGAAGAGGCATCGCGCGGCGGCCGCATGCAGCTTGTCGGACTGACGGTGCCGTCCGGCGAAGCGCCGCTGCCGACCGGCGCGCATGGCGTCAGGCGGAGTGACGGCAGATTGCGCAGCCAGGGCTTTGTCACCTCGAGCTACCAGAGCCCATCACTCGGTCGTCCGGTCGCACTTGGGCTGATCGAACGCGGCGCCGCCCGCCACGGCGAGACGATCGACATCCAGCACCTCGGCAAGGTCAGCAAGGCGACGATTGCCGCGCCTTGCGCCTTCGACCCAGCAGGAGACCGGCTGCATGCGTGATTTCGCTGAAAAATGGTCTGTCGCGCCCGACTGGCAGTCGACGGTCATCACGGCACCCGGCCTCGTGGTGCGCGCGATCGCCGGCCTCAATCAGTTGCTGGTCAGCGGCGACCTCGACGCGTGGTCGCGGGCGTCCGGCCTGGACGGAAATGGGGTCGGTGCCTTTGGCACAGCGCAAGGCGACCGTTATGCGGCGCGGCTGGCGCGCGACCGGCTGCTTGTCGTGTCGAACAGCCCACTCGCTGTCGCGATGGGTTGGCACGCAGAAGGCTTCGCGGTGACGGCGATCAGCGCCGGGCTGCAGGTGTTCGAGGTCGAGGGCTCGGCGCTCGACGCTTTCATCGCGCGCGGGACGACACTCGATCCCAAGCACACGAGTGCCAGCGCAGCGCTTTCCTTCGCCGGCATCAGCGCCATCATCTATCGCCATCAGGGCAGGCTGCGCATTCATGTCGATCGCGGGCTTGCCGCCTATCTCTGGACATGGATGGCAACGGCGGCCAGCAACATCAGCGTCGGGTCAGGAAACTAGCCGGCTATGTTCTGGTCAGAGCGAGAAGGACCAGAACAGGCAGGCCAGCGTCGCGGCGGCGAAAACCACGAAGAACAGGCTGCGCAGCAGCACATTGCGGCGCAGCTCGTTCATGACGAAGTGGCAACCGACGATCGCTGCGGCAAACAGGAACCGCCAGTTGAGCAGCGCCCACACGGCGCTGCCCTGGCCGAAGGCCCATCTGGCGGCGAGACAGCCGACGATGGCTGCAAACAGCACGATCACGGTCCAGAAGACCGCATCGGCGGCATGGGTGAGAACGATGCTGGCCGCCCTGATCGGCAGGATCATCATCAGCAGGGCGCTGAAGAAATAGACCGCGGCAAGCGGAATGAATGTTCCGGCATCGGCAATGCCATCGAGCCGCCTTACGCCGATCGCACCATAGGGATACCCGTGCCTGGCCACGGCCAGGCTCAACGCCATGAGCAAGGCGGTCAGCACCGCGACCAGTGCGAAGGATGTGAGGGCTTTGCTCATGTCGTTCCTGTCCCAGACGAATCAGACAGAAACATAGCGGGCGGTCGTAAATTGCGCGTAAGCGAGGCCACCGCCCACAGGAATTATCGTCGCAATCCGCCGGCGGAATGCTACTCGGCTGCGATCCTGCCAGCCGAGCGGTTTGCCAGCACGAAGCCGACCTCGTCCACCGCCTGAGCCGCACGCTTCAGGATGGCATCGGAGCACAGCACACCGTCGGTAAAATCCTTGTCGGTGGCGTAGACGGCGGTGGGTAGCGTGAAGGCCTCGAAGAAGCCGAACAGCGGCCGCAGCTGATGCTCGACGATCAAGGCGTGACGCTCGCCACCGCCGGTCGCGGTCAACAGGATGGGCTTTCCCCGCAAGGCGGCCGGATCGATCAGATCGAAGAAGTGCTTGAACAGGCCGGTATAGCTGCCCTTGTAGGTCGGCGACCCGACGACGAGCACGTCGGCAGCGAGGATTTCCTCGAGGATTGGGCGCGCCTGGCTGTCGAGATCGCGAGCCCATCTTGCCGTTCCCAGCGATGGACCGAGATCCTCGATATCATGGGTGCTCGCCGACAGGCCGTGGCGGGCTGCTATGTCCCTGGTGACCAGATCGACGAAGGCGCGCGTCTTTGACGGCCGGGTGATGTTGCCGGAAAAGCCGACGACTGTTGGATTTGACATGGCAGTGGGCCTCTTGATGATCGATGTCTGATGCGGCGAACCTATGCCCGCCGGTGGAAAATCAGCTCCAGGCGTGCAGCGGCGGATTTTCGCCGTTGAGGAAATACTTGCCGAGGATGGAGTATTTCCAGCGCACCGGATCGTGCAGCGTGTGCGTGCGGGCATTGCGCCAATGCCGGTCGAGATTGTGCTCGGCCAGCGTCGAGCGGGTTCCCGCCAGTTCGAACAGCTTGTTGCTGGCGGTGATGGCGATTTCGGTCGACAGTATCTTCGCCTCGGCGGTGACGACCTGCGCATGCGCCACTGTCTCGGCGGTCGGCTCGGCCACCGTCCGGTCTATCGCATAGCCGGCCTTTTCCAGCAGCGCCTGCGCCGCATGCAGGCGCAGCGTCAGGTCGCCGATGGCCTGGATGGTGTAGGGGTCGTCCCAGGCATTGTCGACGCCACTGTCGATCCAGGCGCGGCTCTTGGTCCTGACGAAACTGACCGTCTCGTCGATCGCCGCCTGGGCGATGCCGGTGTCCAGATGGAATTGAGGGCGAGCGCAAAAGGGTGGGCATGGCGTGGTCCTGTCTGGATGGAAACCAGATCGCCAGCGCAGATTGCTTATTCCACAAATTCTGTAGAGTTAGTTTATTCTAAATCCGGCGCCACGATTGGAAATTCTCTCTTAAGGCCGGCGATGCAAGCCTGCCCTCATCCGGCGCTTGCGCCGTCCAGTCCATAAGCTCCGGCGCTCAGTCTCAGTCAGCCTGGCGACGTCCGTCGCCTAGGCTGAGTGCTGCGATCGTCTCTTGGTCATGGTCTTTCGCAACTTTCAGGCGGGATGCTGCATCTGACTCAGCCCGCCATCGACGACGAGGCTGGCCGCGTTCATGAACGGGCACTCGTCGGAAATCATGAACACCGCGGCAAGCGCGATCTCGCGCACCGAGGCGATGCGGCCGCCGGGGTGCAGCGCCATGGTGTCGGCGCGCGCCACAACCGGGTCAGGAAAACTGTTCCAGTAGTCGATGGCCTTCTGCGTCTCGACATAGCCCGGCGCCAGCGCATTCACGCGCACGCCCTGCGCCGCATATTCGAGTGCCAGCGATTTGGTCAGGCCGAGCAGAGCGTGCTTGGCGACGGGGTAGGGGAAGGTATGCGGAATGATGGTGAAGCTGTGCGTCGAGGCGATGTTGAGGATGGCGCCGCCGCCGCTTGCGATCATGCCCGGCAAGACTGCCTTGCTGCAGTTCCAGGCGCCCTTGACGTTGACATCGAAATTACGGTTCCACTCCTCCTCGCTGGTGTCGAGCGGCGTCGAGAACACATTGACCCCGGCATTGTTGATCAGCGCGTTGATAGTACCGATTTCATCGTTTGCCCGGCTGACAGCCGCGGCAATCGCCGCCCCATCGCTGATGTCGGCTGCGGTATGCCCGACATGGCCTTGCTGTGCGGCGAGGCCCGCGACGGCTTTGTCCAGCAATGCGCTGTCGCGGTCGACCAGGAACAGTCTTGCTCCCTCGGCCAAACAGGCTTCGGCGATGGCGAGCCCAATGCCTTGCGCGGCCCCTGTCAGGAAGATGCGTTTGCCGGACAGCCGCTCAGTCATCTTTTTTGCTCCAGTCGAAGACGGTCAACGTCGGCCCAATGCCGACGAGCGCAGATTGTCGAGCAGCACCGCCAGGAGCAAGATAACGCCGCGCACGATGTACTGGTAGAAGGCCGGGATGTTGAGCAGGTTCATGGCGTTTTCGGCGATGCCCATGATCAGCACGCCGACGATGACGCCCGACATGGTGGCGCGGCCACCGGCTAGCGAGACACCGCCGAGCACACAGGCCGAGATGACCGAAAGCTCAAGCCCAACCGCGGCGTTGGGCTGGCCCGAGGTGATGCGTGACGCGAGCAGGATGCCGGCGATGCCGCAGACGACGCCCTGAAGCGTAAAGATCCAGATGCGCGTCCTGTCGACATTGACGCCGGCCAGCCGCGAGGCCTCCGGATTGCCGCCGATGGCCAGCGTGTTCTTGCCGAAGACGGTGCGGTTGAGGACGAAGCCGAAGATGCCAAAGAGTACGGCCAACACCCAGATCGGCGTCGGTATGCCGAGCAGTTTCGACAGCGCCAGCTGGTAGAAATCAGGGCTGTTGATGCCGACGGCGCGGCCGTCGGAGGCGATCAGCGCAAGGCCGCGAACGATCTGCATGGTGGCCAGCGTGGTGATCAGCGCGTTGATGCGGAATTTGGCGATGACGACGCCGTTGATGAAGCCGACGAAGGCGCCGCAGGCGATTGCCGCCAGAAGGCCAAGCAGGATCGAACCGGTGGCGTTCGACGCCATCACCGCGACCATGCCGGCAAAGGCGACGATGGAGCCGACCGACAGGTCGAAGTCGCGCGCCGCGAGGCAGAACATCATGGTGCAGGCGACGATGCCGACGGTGACCACCGACTGCAGCAGGCCGAGCATGTTGCGGTCGGTGAGGAAGTTCGGCACCAGAGCCGACACCAGCGCGAAGGCAACGACGAAGATGACGACGAGGCCCTGTTCGCCGAGCAGGATCTTCTTCAACGGATCGGTCATTGCGGGGTCCTCAGGATGCGATCGCGTCGGGGGTTTTCTTGTCGGGAAGAGCGGCGGCCAGGATCGCCTTCTCGGCGAACTGGTGGCGGGTGAGTTCGGCGCTGATGCGCCCGCCGCACATCACCAGGATGCGGTCGCAGATGCCCATCACCTCCGGCAGTTCGGACGAGACGACGACGATCGCCATGCCGTCCTCGGCAAGCTGGTAGAGCAGTTCGTAGATTTCCGATTTGGCGCCGACGTCGATGCCGCGTGTCGGCTCGTCGACGATGAGCACCCGCACGCCCTGCTCGGACAGCCAGCGGCCAAGGATGACCTTCTGCTGGTTGCCGCCGGAGAGGTTGATGATGTCCTGCTTGCGCGACGGCGTGCGCACCTTGAGCTTCTTGATGAATGTTTCGGCGGTTGCGATCTCGCTGGCGCGGTTGAGCACGCCAAAACGCGTGTGATGGCGGCGCGATGAGATGTTGATGTTCTCCTCGATCGAGCGGCCCTGGATGATGCCGTCATGCTTGCGGTCTTCCGAACACAGCACGACGCCGGCCCGGATCGCGCCATGCGGATCGGTGGCGTGGATCCCCTTGCCGTCGACTGTGATGGCGCCGCCCGAGCGCGGATCGGCGCCGAAGACCAACCGCATCAGTTCCGAGCGCCCGGCGCCGATCAGGCCAAAGAAGCCGACGATTTCGCCGGCGCGGGCGTCGAAGTTGGCCGGGGTCCTCAGCTTTGCTCCTGACAGGGCCTCGATCTTCAGGCGGACATCGCCTGCCTTGCGCGGGCGAAAACCCCAAATGTCCGAGATCTCGCGGCCGACCATTTCGGCGACGACCTGGTCGCGGGTGACACCTTCCAGCGATACATGGTGCGCCGCGAGCTTGCCGTCGCGCAGCACGGTCAGGCTGTCGCAAAGCCGGAACACCTCATCCAATCGGTGCGACACGTAGATGATCACCTTGCCCTCGCCGCGCAGCCGATCGATCAGGGCAAACAGGATTTCGCTTTCGCGCGACGACAAGGAAGAGGTCGGCTCGTCCAGCGCAATGACGCGCGCGTCGAGCATGATCGCCTTGGCGATCTCGACCATCTGGCGCTCGCCGATCGACAGCGTCTTGACCTTGCGGCGCATGTCGATGTCGATGCCGGCCGATTTCAGCTTGGCGCCGACGTCGTCCAGCATCCTGGCGCGCGCGATGATGCCGGCGCTGGCGGGAAAGCGGCCGAGGCTGAGGTTTTCAGCAACGGTGAGTTCGGGAACGAGCTGCAGTTCCTGGTGGATGACGATGACGCCATTGTCGAAGGCATCCCGGGTCGAGGCATAGGCCTGGACCTTGCCGTCGATGCTTATCTCACCCGCGTCGGCATGCTGGTCGCCGGACAGGATCTTGATCAGGGTGGATTTGCCCGCGCCGTTCTCGCCCATCAGGCCATGCACGGCGCCCTTGTCGACGCCGAACGAGACGTCCGACAGTGCCTTGACGCCCGGATAGGTCTTGGTGATGCGCGAAAAGTCGAGAAAGGACACGGGCGTCGATCCTTGTTGTGCCATGACAAACAGGCGGCGGGATGAGCCGCCGCCTGTTTGTACAGGGAGGATTATTCGATGCCGAGGCCCTGGCGGACCTTCTGATAGTCGTCGCGCTTGGCCAGCGCGCCGGAGGTCAGGATCAGCTTCTCCGGCTCCTTGTTGTTGGCAACCCAGTCGTACATGTTGAGCGCCGTCTCATAGCCATGGCGCTTCGGCGAGATGATCACGGTGCCGACAAAGCCGGTGGCGGCCGGCTTCTTGAACTCGTTGATCGCCGAATCCGCGCCGCCGATGCCGACGCCGATCATGCCGTCCGCCGGGATGCCGACGCTCTCGGAGGCGCGCACGGCGCCCAGCACGGCTTCGTCGTTGAGGCCGAAGGAGACCCATTTCTTGATGTCGGCATGGGCATTGAGCACGACCGTCGCGGCGTTCAGCGCGGCTTCAGTGTCGGTCTTGGCCTGCGGCGCGTCGAAGATGTTCTCGGCCTTGAAGCCGTTCGCCTTCAGCACCGAGATGGCGCCTTCGACACGATCGACCGCCGTCGGCAGTTGATCATAGGAGACGCGGATGGCGCCAACCTCGTCGGCCTTCCAGCCACGCGCCTTCATTTCATCGACGATCGCCTGGCCGACGGCCTCGCCGATCTTGGTGGCCGAGATGCCCATATGCGGCACGTCTTCCAGCGCCTTGCCGTCGGCACCGACCAGACGGTCGTCGACGGTCATCAGCTTGAGATTGTTGGCGGCGGCCTTGGCGACGATGCCGGGTCCGAGCTTCACATCCGGCGTGCAGACGATGAAGCCCTGGGCGCCCTGGGCGCCGAGATTGTCGATCGCCGACATCAGCTTCTCACCGTCCTCGGCGCCGATCTTGACGAGGGTGAAGCCCTTTTCCTTGGCGGCCTGGTCGGCGAACTTCCATTCGTCCTGGAACCACGGTTCCTCGGGCTGTTTGACGATGAAACCGATCTTGGTGTCCTGAGCATAGGCAGAAGCGATCGTCGTGACGGACAGCACGGCAAGAGCGCCCGCGACGAGCGCGGTCTTCAAAAGTCGCATGATTACCTCCCAGCGATAGGCCGGGCGCTCAGCCCGGGTGTCGGCGTTTCTATTCGCTTTTATCATACTCGTCAATTGATCTGGTATGATAATTAAGGTACATGCTCTGACCAACGATCGCTGGCGCAACTCGTTTGCATCCGCTAATGCCGGGCCGGTTGCGCGAACTAGCAGGTTCGCCGCCTTGGAGGAGGGCTAAGGTGACCGAAATTTCGAAGAAAGCCCCGGGGGGTGCGACCACGCGTCGCCCGCGCGTCATGCCCGATGTGACCAAGGCAATGGCCTCGGACATCTTTTCCGGCCGCTACCCGGCCGGATCCTCCTTGCCGACCGAAAACGAACTTGGCGTCGAGTACGGTGTCAGCCGCACCGTCATCCGCGAGGCGCTGAAGGTGCTGGCCGCCAAGGGGCTGGTGTTGTCGCGGCCGCGCGTCGGCACCGTCGTCTGCAACGAGGACGACTGGAACATCATCGACCCGCAGGTGCTGGCCTGGCACGCGCCGCACGCGCTGGACGACAAGCTCTTCGACGCCATCCTGGAGACACGCCGGGCCATCGAACCGCTGGTCGCCGAGCTTGCCGCGACGCGCGCGACATTGCAGGAGATCGCCGATCTCGAAGCTGCCTGGCGCGGCATGGCAGGCGCCGGCGAGGATCGCGCCGCTTTCTCGCGCAGCGACATCGCTTTCCACCAGATCGTCTATGCCGCGAGCCACAACCCGATCTTTCGCCAGATCGGCAATCTGATCGACACGGGGCTGAAATTCTCGCTGGAGGCGACGGCGACGATTTCGCTCGAGCGGCGCCTGGAAGCGGTGGCGGCACATCGCGAGGTGGTCGAGGCGTTACGCATGCGCGACGCCGAGGCCGCGCGCGGCGCGGCAAACAAGATCCTCGACCTTGCGGCGCGCGACCTCGTCAGCGCCAAGAAACTCAAGAACAACTGAGACAGCGCATGAAAATCATCTCGCTCACCACCTACATCGTTCCGCCGCGCTGGCTGTTCCTGAAGATCGAGACCGATGCCGGTGTCACCGGCTGGGGCGAGCCGGTCGTCGAAGGCCGGGCGCTGACCGTCGAAGCGGCGGTCAAGGAGCTTGGCGATTATCTCATCGGCAAGGATCCGCGCCTGATCGAGGACCACTGGACAGTGATGCATCGCGGCGGCTTCTACCGTGGCGGGCCGATCCTTATGAGCGCCATTGCCGGAATCGACCAGGCGCTGTGGGACATCAAGGGCAAGGCGCTCGGCGTGCCCGTGCATGAACTGCTCGGCGGCAAGTTGCGTGACAGCATCAAGGTCTATTCCTGGATCGGCGGCGACCGTCCGGCCGAGGTCGCCGCGGGTGCCCGGGAAATGGTGGCGCGCGGCTTCCTGGCGCTCAAGATGAACGGCACCGAGGAACTGCAGATCGTCGACAGCCACGACAGGATAGATGCCGCGGTCGAGCGGGTCGCCATGGTGCGCGAGGCCGTCGGCCCCAACATCGGCATCGCCGTCGATTTCCACGGCCGCGTGCATCGGCCGATGGCGCGCATGCTGGTCAAGGAGCTCGAGCCCTACAGGCTGATGTTCATCGAGGAGCCGGTGCTGAGCGAAAACCGCGAGGCGCTGAAGGAAATCGCCGCCCTTGGCTCGACGCCGATTGCTTTGGGTGAGCGGCTCTACAGCCGCTGGGACTTCAAGTCGGTGTTCGAGGAAGGCGTCGTCGACATCATCCAGCCCGACCTTTCGCATGCCGGCGGCATCACCGAATGCCGCAAGATCGCGGCCATGGCCGAGGCCTATGATGTCGCGGTGGCGCCGCACTGTCCGCTCGGGCCGATCGCGCTTGCCGCCTGCCTGCAGCTCGATGCGGTCAGCTACAACTGCTTCATCCAGGAGCAGAGCCTCGGCATCCACTACAACGCCGCCAACGACCTGCTCGACTATGCCGCCAACAAGGATGTCTTCCGCTACCAGGATGGTTATGTCGCCATTCCCGATGGCCCCGGCCTCGGCGTCGAGATCGACGAGGACTACGTCAAGGAGCGCGCCAAGGAAGGCCACCGCTGGCGCAACCCAATCTGGCGCCACAAGGATGGCTCCTTCGCCGAGTGGTGATGGCTATGCTTTCACCTGCGCCGCTTCGGATGACTTCAGTCCATCAACCAGGTGATGAAGATCCGCCTCGTTCTCGTAGTGCAAGGTCGAGACGAACGCCTCAAGCGTAAATTCCGGATCGACCTTGTCTATTTGAGCGAGGTGAGCGGACGCAGCGGTCCGATCGCCCAGCCAGTGATAGGCCGACGCGACAAAAGCGTGTTGGTTGGCATCCATCTTCGACAGATGCATGAAGGCCTCGATTGCTTCGGGATATTCGTGGGCTGTAAAGTGAGCTTTCCCAAGATGGCTCCAGAAGCGTTCTGGGTGATGAGGGTTCAACCGCATCGCCTTGCGAATCCAGTCGGCCCCTTCCTTGGGGTGACCGAGCCAAGTCAAAAGCTCGCCGTGCTGGACCACGACAAGATCGTAGTTTGGATTGAGTGCGAGAGCCCGCTCCTGGTGGTGCCGAGCCTTCGTCAGATCATTGCGGCTGATGCTGATGGCCGCCAATATCCGTTGGACGTCGGCATCGTTGCTGTCCAGTGCCTGCGCCAACTCAAGCTCACGGACGACTTCGTCGAAAGCGGCGTCCTTATCGGCGCACCAGCCGTAGCCCCAAGCTTGCCCCAGGATGCAGCCCCGCCAGGCATGGGCATGCGCGTATTCGGGATCGAGTTCCAGCGCTCGTGTCACCAGCTTCAGCGCCTCCTCATTCTCGGCTCGACTGCTGCGATGGTGGCGGACCTTGGCCGCGAGCACGCATTCGTATGCTGCCATGTTGGCAGGTGTTTTGCGCGCCACGACATCCTGCTGCGCGGCTTCGACGCGGCCTGGCAGCGTGGCCACGATCGCTGCGGTCAGTTCGTCCTGAATGGCGAAGACATCGTCGAGCTTGCGGTCGTATCGCTCGGCCCAGATGTGCGTATCCGTGGCAGTATCGATCAGCTGCGCCGTCACCCTGAGCTGACCGCCCGATTTTCGGACGCTGCCCTCCACCAAGAATTGCGCGCCCAGCTTCCGGGCGATTTCACGAAGGTTTACCGACTGCCCTTTGTAGACGAAGGTGGAGTTGCGCGAGATGACGAACAGCTCGTGCCGGCGCGAAAGTTCCGTGATGATATCCTCGGTCAGACCATCAACGAAAAATTCCTGTTCGGATTCGCCGCTCATATTGGCGAATGGCAGGACCGCAATCGACGGCTTCACCACGCTGCGCCGGGCCGAGCCGTCCGCCGTTCGCGGATCGGCTGCATCCTCCAGCACCGCGCGCCAGACCCGTATCGGGCGAGAGATGTTCTTCAGGGCCTTCTCGCCGAGGTCCTCGAACCTGATTTCGAGCCGGTCGAAGACCTGTTCGTACACGGCCTGGGTGACGCACACCCCGCCGACTTCGGCCATCTGCTCCAGCCGGGCGGCGACATTCACGCCGTCGCCATAAATGTCGCCCTCATCGAAGATGATGTCGCCGAGATTGATGCCGATGCGGAACTGAATGCGTCCGGCATCCGGCACGTCGGCGTTGCGGCGGCGCATGCGGATCTGCACCTCCGCGGCGCAACGCACGGCATCTGCGACGCTCTGGAACTCGACCAGCATGCCGTCACCGGTGGTTTTGATGATGCGGCCCTGGTTCTTAGCGATTGCCGGATCAATGAGTTCGATCCGGTGCGTTTTGAGCCGCGCAAGGGTGCCCCTCTCGTCGGCTTCCATGAGCCGAGAGAATCCAGCCATGTCGGCTGCCAGCACCGCCGCGAGCCTGTGTTCCATGTTCCAGCCTCGAAGCACGCAATCCTAGATGGCAAACGCTGCAATCAAAGCCGATCACGGTCTCGCCGCCACCCTAACAGCGCCGTCCCCGCGCGATCGGAAGGCGCCCAGTCATAGCTTTACTCGAAACGAGCGCGTGCGGGAAGGAAATCGAACGCACTCCATACCAGCTCGCGGCTGCTCGATTGGTCTGCCTGCTCGACGGGGCAAGGTTTCATCCCAAATCCATCGCATTCAGTAGCCAGTTGAACGGCTTCGAAGATGGTGGCTTCAGGAAAGTGCCTCGTCGCATCGCTCGGCAGCTTTTGAAAGAGTTCGACGAACTCCCGAACGCCGGCCTATCTGGCCAAGCTTGGTGTCAGAGCCGGGACGCGCAACCGAAACCAATAGACATTCCTGCGAAGTAGGAGATGTGACGCCCGACAAGGCACGGACTTCCCTGCGTGTGTACCACCAATGTGGACCACGTTCGTAGAATAGAGCCTTCAAACCAAAGGCTTTCTAGGAAAATCAACGGCCTAGAGGGAACTTGGTGGAGCCAATCGGAATCGAACCGACGACCTCTTGAATGCCATTCAAGCGCTCTCCCAACTGAGCTATGGCCCCACTTCCGGCAGTCAACCGGCGCCGTTTCCGGCGAAGAGATCCGGCGTGGGTTGGAGACCGCGCCGTTAGTGCAGGCGGCTTCTAACCCCGCCTTTCGTCAATATCAAGCCTTCGAGAGCGGCTTTTTCTTCACAGGCCACGAAAGCTGGCAAACGCCTGCTTTCAAGGCCGATCAGACCTCGTCGTCGTCGTCGCCGACGCCGATCATGTCGGCAACGTCGTCGTCTTCTTCCTCTTCGTCGGCAAGGAAGGTGTCATCCTCGTCGTCGCCGAGATCGACATCATCCTCGTCGTCGCCGAGGTCGGGAAGATCGTCGCCGCTCTTGGTATCCTCGTCGGCCTCTTCGAGCGAGACGACCTCAACACCCTCTTCGTCCTCGGCGTCCACTTCCTTCTCGGCCACTTCCTCTTCCTCCTCGAGGACGGCGCTCTTGCCTTCCTCGAAATAGGAACGCGGATAGGTCTTGCCGGTGTAGGGCGAGACAATCGGGTCCTTGTTCAGGTCGTAGAATTTCCGGCCCGTCTCCGGGTCGATGCGCTTTATGCCAAGTTCGGTTTTTGCCACGGCAAGCCTCGTCAATAAAAGAGTGGTCCCCTTAACCACTGTTTGCAGCGCTGTCAAAGCGAAAAGCCGGCGTCACAAAACCATGCAATGGAAGGCCTCGAGTCGATGACGACCATGGGGGATGACCATTTCGGCCCGCCGTGATACGAGACCGCCGCAACAAATGAAAAGCGCCGGCCCGCCGGCATTCCGTCCAGGGAAATTCCATGTCTCACGCCGCCGCCCCAAAGTCGGCCACCGCCCGCAAATCACCAGCCCTTGCCGGCACGGCGCGCGTGCCGGGCGACAAGTCGATCTCGCACCGCTCCTTCATGTTTGGGGGCCTCGCCTCCGGCGAGACCCGCATCACCGGCCTGCTCGAAGGCGAGGACGTGTTGCGCACCGGTGCGGCGATGAAGGCAATGGGCGCGCATATCGAGAAGCGCGGCGCCGAGTGGGTGATCCGCGGCACCGGCAATGGCGCGCTGCTGCAGCCGGAAGGCCCGCTCGACTTCGGCAATGCCGGCACCGGCTCGCGGCTGACCATGGGCCTGGTCGGCACCTATGATATGGAAACGACCTTCATCGGCGACGCGTCGCTGTCGGGCCGGCCGATGGGCCGCGTGCTCGAACCCTTGCGCCAGATGGGCGTGCAGGTGCTGAAGGCGACGCCCGGCGACCGCATGCCGATCACGCTGCATGGGCCCAAGCATGCCGCACCGATCACCTACCGGGTGCCCATGGCCTCGGCGCAAGTGAAATCGGCGGTGCTGCTGGCCGGTCTCAACACGCCGGGCATCACCACGGTCATCGAGCCTGTCATGACGCGCGACCATACCGAAAAGATGCTTAAGGGCTTTGGCGCCAATCTGTCGGTCGAGACCGACGAGCGCGGCGTGCGCCACATCTTCATCGAAGGCCAGGGCAAGCTGACCGGCCAGACGATCGCGGTGCCGGGCGACCCGTCCTCCGCCGGCTTCCCGCTGGTGGCCGCACTGATCGTGCCGGGCTCCGACATCGTCATCGAAAACGTGCTGATGAACCCGACCCGCACCGGTCTGCTTTTGACGCTGCAGGAAATGGGCGGCAAGATCGAGATCCTCAATCCGCGCAATGCCGGCGGCGAGGATGTCGCCGACCTGCGCGTGCGCTATTCCGAACTCAAGGGCGTCACCGTGCCGCCCGAGCGGTCGCCGTCGATGATCGACGAATATCCCGTGCTTGCGGTTGCCGCCAGCTTCGCCGAGGGCGAAACGCTGATGCAGGGGCTGGAAGAGCTTCGGGTGAAGGAATCCGACCGGCTGTCGGCCGTCGCCGACGGTCTGAAGCTCAACGGCGTCGACTGCACCGAGGGTGAGGCTTCACTGGCGGTACGCGGAAAGCCGGGCGGTAAGGGTCTCGGTCGCCATCCGAACGGCCCGGATACAACGGTGCAAACCCATCTCGACCATCGCATCGCCATGAGTTTTCTGGTCATGGGGCTGGCGACGGAAAAGCCCGTCACCATCGACGATCAGGCGATGATCGCGACCAGTTTCCCGGAATTCATGGGGCTGATGAAGGGGCTGGGCGCGGAGATTTGCTAAACCCAGGATTGTCGTCAAATTTGGCTATCAACTCAATTGTTCTTTAAGGCCGGTCCTTCAAGGTCGAGCGAACATTGGGGAGAGCCATGAACATCCTAGCCTCGATTTTGCTTGCGATCGTAGCGGGTGTCGTTTTGATCATTGTAAAGGCCATATCCGTGGCCAAGATGATCAATGAGCGGAACTATTCACTCGTGCGCTTCGGTTTGATCGGGGCATCCTGGGTCGGACTTACCATCCCAAGCATGGGTTCCTCATGTGGAACGATAGGCTGCGCATACGGCCTGCATTTCGGCTGGGTGCTTGAACCCATCAAAGCCGACCTACCCTCAAATGTGATATTTTTCGTAATGGGCGGCTACGCGATCCTCAGCGGGTATTTTCTTGGCCACGTGCTGGGATGGGTGCTGTATCTGCTTAGGGCATTTGCGCGGCCCGTTTCCCATTGATGGGGCTTCGTCAAACCGCATAGTGGCATATTGCATTGAGGCCGGTTCTCGGCTTGTTGTCGTTCATGACTTCGATCTTCACCATCGCCATCGACGGCCCGGCCGGCGCCGGCAAGGGCACGCTGGCCCGGCGGCTCGCCGACCATTACCGGCTGAACCTTCTTGACACCGGCCTCACCTATCGCGCGGTGGCCTACGCGCTGATCCAGCACGCGCTGCCGCTCGACAATGTCTCGGCGGCCGAAACCGCGGCACGCCAGGTCGATCTGGCCAAGCTCGACCGGGCGGTGCTGTCGGCGCATGCGGTAGGCGAGGCGGCCTCGAAGGTCGCGGTTTTCCCGACTGTGCGGCGCATCCTGGTCGAAAAGCAGCGCGCATTTGCCACGACGCCGCCGGGCGCCGTGCTCGATGGCCGCGACATCGGCACCGTCGTCTGCCCCGACGCCGACATAAAACTCTATGTAACGGCGAGCGCCGAGGTGCGGGCGCGGCGGCGACTGGCCGAGATCGAGAGCATCGGCGGTACCGCCGATTTCACCGAGATCCTCGCCGATATCGTGCGCCGCGACGAGCGCGACATGGGCCGCGCCGACTCGCCCTTGAAGCCGGCGGCAGACGCGCACTTGCTTGATACCAGCGAAATGGCTATAGAAGCCGCGTTTCTTGCGGCCATGGCGATCATCGACGACGTGCTGGCCAAGAGAGACAAGGCCTGAGCCGGGTTTTTCCCTCGTGTTTCCGTTGTCGGAGGCGAAGAAAATACCCATATCGGGCACGAACCAGCCTGCCAGCATTCTTCATGCGCCGGAATTGCCGCTTAAAGAGCGGCCCAGGGCTTTTGTAGCCCGGAACGCCGGCAGGCCAACGCAACGCTAACCCACGGCGCCCGTCCCGCGACAGAAGCGGGGCATTCCAGGAGAAACAATGTCAGCTGCAAATCCCACTCGCGATGATTTCGCGAGCCTGCTCGAAGAATCATTCACCACAGGTCATTCCGGCGAAGGCCAGGTCGTCAAGGGCACGATCACGGCCATCGAAAAGGACATGGCCATCATCGACGTCGGCCTCAAGGTCGAAGGCCGCGTGCCGCTGAAGGAATTCGGCGTCAAGGGCAAGGACACCACCCTCAAGGTCGGTGACACCGTCGAAGTCTATGTCGAGCGCATCGAGAACGCGCTTGGCGAAGCGATGCTCAGCCGTGAAAAGGCCCGCCGCGAAGAGAGCTGGGTCCGTCTCGAAGAGAAGTTCACCAAGGGTGAGCGCGTCGAAGGCGTCATCTTCAACCAGGTCAAGGGCGGCTTCACCGTCGACCTCGACGGCGCCGTGGCCTTCCTGCCGCGCAGCCAGGTCGATATCCGCCCGATCCGCGACGTCTCCCCGCTGATGCACAACCCGCAGCCCTTCGAGATCCTCAAGATGGATCGCCGCCGCGGCAACATCGTGGTGTCGCGCCGCACCGTGCTCGAGGAGAGCCGCGCCGAACAGCGTTCGGAAATCGTGCAGAACCTCGAAGAAGGCCAGGTTGTCGAAGGCGTCGTCAAGAACATCACCGATTACGGTGCGTTCGTCGACCTCGGCGGCATCGACGGCCTGCTGCATGTCACCGACATGGCATGGCGCCGCGTCAACCATCCGACCGAAATCCTCAACATCGGTCAGACGGTCAAGGTGCAGATCATCCGCATCAACCAGGAAACCCACCGCATCTCGCTCGGCATGAAGCAGCTCGAGAGCGATCCGTGGTCCGAGATCGGCACCAAGTTCCCGATCGGCAAGAAGATCAAGGGTACCGTCACCAACATCACCGACTACGGCGCGTTCGTCGAGCTGGAGCCGGGCATCGAAGGCCTCATCCACGTTTCGGAAATGTCGTGGACGAAGAAGAACGTGCATCCCGGCAAGATCCTGTCGACGACCCAGGAAGTCGATGTGGTGGTGCTCGAAGTCGATCCGGCCAAGCGCCGCATCTCGCTCGGCCTCAAGCAGACGCTCGAGAATCCGTGGCAGGCTTTCGCCAGCAGCCATCCGGTCGGCAGCCAGGTCGAGGGCGAGGTCAAGAACAAGACCGAGTTCGGCCTGTTCATCGGCCTCGAAGGCGACGTGGACGGCATGGTCCATCTCTCCGATCTCGACTGGACCCGTCCGGGCGAGCAGGTCATCGAAGAGTACAATCGCGGCGACATGGTCAAGGCGCAGGTGCTCGACGTCGACATCGACAAGGAGCGCATCTCGCTCGGCATCAAGCAGCTGGCCAAGGATACGGTCGGCGAAGCAGCGACGAGCGGCGAACTGCGCAAGAACGCGGTCGTCACCTGCGAAGTCATCGGCGTCAAGGATGGCGGTCTGGAAGTGCGGCTGGTCGACAGCGGCATCGAGACCTTCATCAAGCGCTCCGATCTGAGCCGTGACCGCGACGAGCAGCGCCCCGAGCGCTTCACCGTCGGCCAGAAGGTCGACGCGCGCGTCATCGCCTTCGACAAGAAGACCCGCAAGCTGCAGGTCTCGATCAAGGCGCTGGAAATCGCCGAAGAGAAGGAAGCGGTCGCCCAGTACGGCTCGACCGACTCGGGCGCTTCGCTGGGCGACATCCTGGGTGCCGCGCTGAAGAAGCAGGGCAGCTAAGTCATCTGCCCCCACCGCTTGCGCGGTGGTCAGTTCAAGCCCCGCCGGAGCGATCCGGCGGGGTTTTTCTTTACGGTAAGATAAACTTCCTCGCGTATTTGCCAGTGGTCCGAGGAGAGGCTTTCCATGCGCAATGACGACGATTGTCCCGCTACGGGCTCTTCGTGGTTGCCTCGTCTCTACATCGGGTCACCGGCCTTGTTCTGCTTTTGCGGAATGGCGATCTTGATGGCCGTCCTCTGGTCCCTGGGTTTCCAGCTCAATGGCGACGTGGACGACCTTGTCAAACTGCATGAAGTCCGCACCTTGCTTGAAACCGGCAACATCTTCGACCGGTTGCTGCCCGGTGTTGCCCAGCCAGAGCCCTATGTCTCGCATTGGCCATGGATCGTGGACCTGCCCTATGCCGCCTTCGCGCGTCTGCTGATGCCGTTTGCCGGCTTCGAGCCGGCGCTGACGATGGCAAGCTTTGCCGTGCCGCTGCTGCTGCTTGCGCCGGCGCTCTATTTCTACAATAGGCTGGTGATCGCAGTGGGCTTTGCTAACCCGGCCGTTGCATTGCCGCTGGCTCTGATCTTTGCCGCGCGCAGCTTTTTCGAATACGCCCCGGGACGGATCGACTACCACAATCTGCAAATACTGCTTCTGCTCGCGGCCCTGGTCTTGATGTTGTCGCAGAACCGCTTCGCTGCCTTCATGAACGGGCTACTGGCGGCCTTGGCGCTTGCCATCAGCGCCGAGTTCGCGCCGTTCTATGCGCTGGTGATGGCGGTCTATGCCTTTGACTGGATCTTCGGCCGCGAACGGGGTGCCGACAGGATCGCTGGCTTCGGGCTGGCATTGGCCCTGGGCGGGGTCGGCCTGTTCGCCGCGATCGTGCCGCCTTCAGCCTATTCCGCCATCAGATGCGATACCTATTCCACGCCGCATGTGACGGCACTCGTCGCGGCCGGGCTTTCATTTGCCGTGGTGCCTTTGCTTGTCGGCCGGCGCGGCGGATGGGCGACGCGGACGGCAATCTTGCTGGTGTTCGCGGCGGCCAGCGCGGCGACGCTGGTGATGTTGTTCCCGCAATGCCTGGCCGGCCCTTATGCTTCGCTCGACGCCTATGTACGCGACAACATGCTCAACAGGATCCCTCAGGAACTGAGCCTGTTCCGGCGCCCTGATTTCGTTTTGTCGGACAGCTTTCCCAGCATGGCGTTGCTGTTCGTCGGCGCGCTCGCCCCGGCAGTCATCTGCCTCAATCCGCGGAGCCGAAGCCGGCCGCTTGTCATCCTGGCGCTGTTCTCGCTGCTCTCGCTGGCGCTGGCGATCGGCTACTTCCGCTACTTTCGCTATCTTCCGGTCTTTTCCGGCATCGGTCTGACCTTCGTGCTGGCGAGTTTCCTGCCACCGGATGCGGGACTGGGGCGCTATTTGAAGTCACGCGTGCCGGTGGCATCGCGAAGATACGCGTTGATCCTGCCCGGTCTGGTTCTGTCCGCGGCGATGGCGCTGTACCAGCTGTCGGCAAGACCATCGCAGGCAGCCATTCCAGCCGGCGAGTTCGCCGACAGCTGCGATCTCAGGCACATTGAGCCGCGACAGGGTTGGCCGGCAGGCGCCGTCGTTCTGACGCCACCGTTGATCGGAGCGCATTTTCTTGCTCTTGCCGAAGGTCCCAAGGTGGTGACAATCCCCAATCACCCGTCGGCTCAAGGGATCGAACGGAGCTATCGCTTCCTTGATCCCTCGACCGCCGACCCGCGCTCGTTTCTCGATGCGTCCAAGGCGACGCATGTCGCCCTTTGCGGGTGGAGAGGCCCACCGTCGCCAGATCTCGAAACCACCTATCCATTCGCGGCAGCGCTGATGGAGGGCCACCCGCCATCATGGCTCAAGGAGTGTCCGACGGATGCTTCCTCGCCGCTGCGGCTCTACCGCTACCGCAACGCCAACGGATCGGAGGCCACCTGCCCTGTTTCGACGGCTTCTGCTCAGGCCCTGCCGTAGAGCGGCACCAGCGTTCCGCTCATCGCCTGATTGGCTGGCGAGGCGAGATAGGCAATGGCTTCGGCGGCCGCTTCGAGACTGACCCATCTGGTGACGTCGGCATCCGGCATATCGGCGCGGTTTGCCGGCGTATCGAGCGTCGATGGCGCCACGGCATTGACCAGGATGCCCCTGCCTTTCAACTCCTCGGCCATCGCCACCGTCATCGCCGCTACCGCGGCCTTGCTGGCGGCGTAGGCAACCGTGCCGCTGCCGCGCCGCGGGTCGAGCCCGGCGCGCGCCGTGACATTGACGATGCGGCCCGCAATGTCCGACGCCAGCATCGAGCGCACTGCCGCACGGCAGCACAGGAAGGCGGTGCGTGCGTTGGTGTCCATCATCTCGGCAAAGGATGCCGACTCGATCTTTTCCACCGGTGCCGCGGTGAAGCCGCCGGCCAGGTGGATCGAGCCCCACAGACCTGGAACCTGGCTGTAGAACGCCTCGACCTTGGCGGAGTCCGAGAGATCGACATTGTGCACCAGCTTGACACGGTCGTGCTCGGCAAAGGGGAAATGCCCGGGCGCCGCGGCATGGGCATTGGGCACATGGCAGATCGCGCCCTCACTCAGCAGTTTGCCGACGACCGCACCACCGAGCGCCCCGGTGCCTCCGGTCACGACAATGTGCCTGCCTTCAAGTGTTTCCGTCATCCTGGACCGCTCCTGTTATTTTTTTGATTGTGTCGCTTGTTACGCCGCCCGACGCAGAGCGTCGCGCCTTTCGCACCATCACTCAACTGATATCTCGACATGGCAGTTGTTGCGTCTTTGCATGCATCAGCCTGGCGGCCAGCCGGGTCCATGCCACATGAGGCATGAAGCACGCTGCGCCGCCACTCTTCAGTCGACTGTGATTTCGATGACGCGCGGCAGTCCGGTTGCCCGGGCGCGTTTCAACGCGTCCGCCAGGGCGTCGATATCGGCAAGTCGTTCGGCGCCAAGGCCATAGGCTTCGGCCAGCTTGCAGAAATCCGGCGGCGCCGGCGACACGCCGACCGGCTCGACGCCGACATCGAGCATCGAAGTTTCGATCTCGCGGTAGCCGCGATTGTTCCAGACGACGAAGATGACCGGTGCCTGGGCATCAAGCGCGGCGCCCAGTTCCGGTAGCGTGAACTGAAAGCCGCCATCCCCCGTGAGACAGACGACCGGCGCATCGGGCACGGCAAGGGCGGCGCCGATCGCCGCCGGCGGGCCGTAGCCGAGCGCGCCGAAGCCGGTGGCGGCATTGAACCAGCCGCCGGGGCGATCATGGTCGTAGTAGAGGTTGGCGGCATAGATCGGCTGCGTCGAATCGCCGACGATGAGCGCGCCCGGCAGTGCGTCGCGGATCACTTCCACGGCGCGCACCTGCGACTGCATCGTCGGACTGATCTCGGCAAAGGCCGCCTCTCGTGCTGCGGCGGCGCGTGATGGTCCGCCCTCGCTTGCCGGGACATGGCTGATTTCCAGGAGCAGCGCTTCGAGCGCCTCGGCGCAATCGGCCTGAATCGAAACCGTCGCCGGGCGGCGGGCCAATTGGTCTGCGCCGATATCGATGCGGATGAGATTGGCGGGCAGGACGAACCCGCCATCGCTGTAGCCGTCATAGTCGGTGGGGCCGAATTCGGTGCCGGCGGCAATGACCAGATCCGCTTGCGCCATCAGCGCCCGCACTGCGTTCAGGCTGGGGCTGGCCGGCACGCAAAGCGGATGGGCATGCAGGAGGCCGCGCGCATTGGCTGTCTCGACGACCGGCGCCCCCAGCTGTTCGGCCAGACGCCGCAATGGCGCTTCGGCGCGTTTGGCGCCGCCGCCGGCCAGGATCAACGGAGCGCGCGCGGCGGCGATGAGTTTAGCCGCGCTGGCAATTGCCGCGCCGGACGGCGCGGGCGGTGCTGCATTGCTCAGCATGGCGGTGATGCCATCCGCCGGCTTGACCATGACGTCGGTCGGGATTTCGATATGCACCGGACCGGGCCGGGCCGATGAAAACAGCGCGAAGGCCTGCGCCAGCGCGCCGGGCAATTCACTGGCGTCGGTGACCCGCAGCGACGACAACGCCACTTTCTCCATCATGCCGCGCTGGTCGGGCAGTTCATGCAGATGGCCCAGGCCCTTGCCGAGCGTCGGCGTGGCGTTGACACCTGAGATCACCAGCATCGGCACCGAATCGGCACGCGCCTGTCCCATGGCGGTGATGGTGTTGGTGAGCCCCGGTCCGGTGATGACGAAGGCGACGCCCGGCCTGCCACTGGCGCGTGCATAGCCGTCGGCCATGAAGCCGGCGCCCTGCTCGTGGCGCGGCGTGACATGGCGGATATTCGAGCGCGCCAGCCCCCGGTAGAGTTCCACCGTGTGCACGCCGGGAATGCCGAAGACCGTGTCGACGCCATGGGCTTCGAGCAGCGAAATGAGCGCCTCGCCGACAGTCGTCCCTATGGTGTTCCCAGGGGTGGTCCCAATGGTGGTCATTGGCGCAGCACCGGTCGCGTCAGGCAGGTCGGGCCACCCTCGCAAGCGATGCACAGCGCATCCGCCTCGAAGGTCGAAACCGTGCAGCCGGCCGCCTGCATGGCAGCCGCCGTCCTGGGGAAGCCTGCGACGGCGATCACCTGGCGCGGCGCAGTCGGCAGCACATTGAGGCTGAGCCCGTTGGAAGCATGGAACTCATCTGCATCGCCCTCGACCAGCGTGATGCCGCGCCCCTTCAGCATCTGGTAGAAGGCGGCCGGCAGCAGAGGCGCGTAGACCAGCGCGAGATCGTCGGCAAGCGGACTGATCACCGACATCAGGTGCAGGCAGGCCTCCTCGCCGTGCCAGAGCGGCAGATCGAAGCCAAAAACCGAAATGCCCCTGGGCGAAAGCAGGTTGGCGAGCTGCTGGATACCATCCTGGTTGGTGCGCACGCCACGGCCGACGGCCAGCGTGTTCGCATCCACCCAGACGCAGTCGCCGCCTTCCACCTGGCCCGGATCATCAATGCGGCCGAGGACGGGAATGCCCAGTCGCTCGTAGGCTGCTTCGTGCAGGCCGGGCTCAGTCCGGCGCAGCGTCTTGCCCATGGCAAGAATGATCGCGCCGTGATCGGTCATCAGCGAAGGATCATGGGTGAAGACCGAATCGGCCAGCCCGTCGTCGGCATCCGTCAGCCATTCGACCTCGGCGCCGGAGGCAGAAACCAGCTGCGTCAATCGCTCATGCTGGGCAGCGGCCCTTCCAGGTTCGAAGCCGGGGCCGTAGTGCCACTCCTTCGCCCTGGCATCACGCATGGCGCTGGCGGCGGACCGCATAAGCACGCGTTTCAGCGGTCCGGCCATGGACTGCGACCCGTATGATTTGCCCACTCAATTCTCCCGAGACGTCCGTTGCCGCCACTAACCACTACGGCAAGCCGTGATCAATAGTCCAAAAACCATGGTTGACGGAGGCAAGCGGAACGGTCCATCTTGAGAACGGGAACTCTGTCCAGTGACGGGTAATGGGTAAAAGAATCCAGCAGCGACGGGCTCGACCACTCCGCGGAGCGTCGAAGGGATGATGGCGCAAAGCGCCGTCCCCGCACTGAAACACACGGCGCAGGGCGGCGCCGCCGAAGCCATCCATGTCGAGAACCTGCACAAGCGGTTCGGTGAGCTGCACGTGCTGAAGGGCGTCTCGCTGTCGGCCCGCGACGGCGAGGTCATCGCCATCATCGGCGGTTCGGGCTCCGGCAAATCGACGTTGCTGCGCTGCATCAACTGCCTGGAGAACCCGACCAGCGGCATCATTCGGGTCAATGGCGAGGAGATCAAGCTGAGGGCCGACAGCCACGGCCACACGGTTCCGGCCGACCGCAAGCAGATCGAGCGCATCCGCTCCAAGCTCGGCATGGTGTTCCAGAACTTCAACCTGTGGAGCCACATGACGCTGATCGAGAACGTCATCGAGGTTCCCGTGCATGTGCTTGGCGTCCAGCGCGATGTGGCGATCCGCGAGGCCGAGAAGCTGCTCGCCCGCGTCGGCCTGGCCGAAAAGCGCGACGTCTATCCGGCCTATCTGTCGGGCGGCCAGCAGCAGCGTGCCGCGATCGCCCGGGCGCTGGCCATCAATCCGCGCGTCATGCTGTTCGACGAGCCGACCTCGGCGCTCGATCCCGAACTGGTCGGCGAGGTGCTGAAGGTGATCGGCGACCTGGCGCGCGAAGGCCGCACCATGGTGCTGGTCACCCACGAGATGAAGTTCGCCCGCGAGGTCGCGACGCATGTCGTCTATCTCTACAATGGATTGGTCGAGGAAGAAGGACCGCCGGAGCAGATCTTCGGCGCGCCCAGATCCGAAAGGCTCAAGCAGTTCATCCGCAACATCGGCTAGGACAGGCCGAGACGGAAGAAAACCGGGAACCAACAACAAACTGGGAGTCGTGAAATGAAGACTGTTCTGAAGACATTTGCCGCAGCGCTGCTGCTGGGCGTCGCCGCCATGGGCGTGGCCAAGGCCGATCCGGTCAAGATCGGCGTCGCCGCCGAGCCCTATCCACCCTTCACCTCGCCGGATGCTTCGGGCAAGTGGGTTGGCTGGGAGATCGATTTCATCGACGCCGTCTGCGCCGAAGAGAAACTCGACTGCGTCATCACCCCGGTTGCCTGGGACGGCATCATCCCGGCGCTGACGACAAAGAAGATCGATGTCATCGCCAGCTCGATGTCGATCACCGCCGAGCGCCAGAAGACGATCGACTTCTCCGACAAATATTACAACACGCCAACCGCGATCATCGGTCCCAAGGACCAGAAATTCGGGCCCGCTCCCGCGGACCTCAAGGGCAAGGTGGTCGGGGTTCAGGTGTCGACCGTGCATGCCGTCTACGCCAAGAAGCACTTCACCGAGGCGGCCGAGATCAAGGAATACCAGACCCAGGACGAGGCCAACAACGATCTTGCCGCCGGCCGTCTCGACGCGGTGCAGGCCGATTCCATCGCGCTTGGCGAATTCCTCAAGTCGGACCAGGGCAAGGCGTGCTGCGACCTCAAGGGCATGGTGGCTCCGGACGATGAAGTGCTCGGACCGGGCGTCGGCGCGGGCGTGCGCAAGGAGGACACCGAGCTGAAGGACAAGATCAACGCCGGCATCAAGGCCATCCGCGCCAACGGCAAGTATGACGAAATCTCGAAGAAGTACTTCGATTTCGACATTTACGGCGGCCCGACGCAGTCGAACTGACGTCGTCCACGCATGAGCAACAACCGCACGGCATCGCGCCGTGCGGTTTCGCCGGAACCTGTCCACGCACGCTTTCCGCTGACGAGAATTGACAGCGGCTGACGCCAGCAATTCGGGGACGACGCTGATCGACGCACTTCTTTCGGCCTCCGCGGCCGGCATCATCGAGCTTCTCTCGCCCTACCCGCCGGGCTGGGGCGGAGCTCTCTTGGTTGGATTGCTCCATTCGATCGAGATCGCGCTGGGCGCCACGTGCCTCGGCCTTCTGATCGGCACCGGCGGCGCCTATGGCAAGCTCTATGGCGGGCCGGTGGTACGCGATCTCCTGGCCGTCTACACCACCATCGTGCGCGCCGTGCCCGAACTGGTGCTGATCCTGCTGCTGTATTATGCCGGAACCGACCTGATCAACCAGGCGCTGACGGCAATGGGTTATCAGCGCGTCGACATCAGCGGCCTTGCCGCCGGCATCGCCGTGCTCGGATTTGTCCAGGGCGCCTATTCGACCGAAGTGATACGCGGCGCGATCCTGGCCATTCCGCAAGGCCAGATCGAAGCCGCCCGTGCCTATGGAATGTCTCCCGGCCTACTGCTACGGCGCATCACCTTGCCGGCCATGCTGCCCTTCGCCATACCGGGCCTCGCCAATCTCTGGCTGATCGCCACCAAGGACACCGCGCTGCTGGCGGTCGTCGGCTTCTATGAACTGGCGCTGGCAACGCGGCAGGCCGCGGGCGTCACCAAAGCCTATTTCACCTTCTTTTTCGCAGCCGGCGTGCTCTATCTGCTGCTGTCGCTGTTTTCCAATCTGATCATCGGCCGTATCGAGGCCTGGTCGCGGCGCGGCATGCCTTCGCTCAAGGAGGCGCGCTGATGACCGGTGAAACGGCCATTATCAATATCGTCGCGCGAACGTCGCTCTGGTTGCAGCCGCACCGCATTGTGCTGATCCTTGTGGCGTTGGGGCTGGTCCTGGGGGCCACCTTTTTCATGCGGTGGGACTGGCTGCCGCAGTATTATGAAATGGGATTGCTGGGCATCTGGCGCTCGCTGTGGATCCTGGCCGTCACCTGCGTGTTGGGCTTCCTGCTCGCCGTGCCGCTGGGGCTGGCGCAGGCGACCGGCTCCTTCTGGTTCGCCGCACCGGCCAAGGTCTTCTGCACGGTGATCCGGGGCACGCCGCTGCTGATCCAGCTGTGGCTGCTCTATTACGGCCTCGGCTCGCTGTTTCCGCAATATCCGTGGATCCGCGAATCCTGGATGTGGCCGTATCTGCGGCAAGCCTGGCCTTATGGCGTGCTGGCACTGACCTTGTCTTTCGCCGGGTATGAGGGCGAGGTGATGCGCGGCGCCTTTGCCGGCGTTCCCAAGGGCCAGCTCGAGGCCGCCCGCGCCTTCGGCATGACCCGCTGGAAGACATTTCGGCGCATCTGGCTGCCACAAGCGTTCTATCGTGCGCTGCCGACGCTGACCGGCGAAACCGTGCTGCAATTGAAGTCGACGCCGTTGGTGGCAACGATCAGCGTCATCGATATCTTCGCCGTTTCGTCCAAGGTGCGGCAGGACACCTACCTGACCTACGAACCCTTGCTGCTGCTGGCGCTGATCTACATGACGATCACCGGCATCCTGGTCTTCGCCTTCAGCAGGATCGAGGCGCGGATCCCCAACAAGATCGGCTAGCGAGCAGCCAGCAGCGAATAGCGGGTAGAAGCGGCGCGCCGCATCCTCTATTCACTAGCCACCACTCCCTACTCGCTTAGAGGCAGCCATGATGCAACTCAGTCTCGACCAGGCAAAAGGACTTTGCCGGATGGCGGCGCTTGGCGCCGGCGCCAATGAGGAAGCGGCGCAATCGCTCACCGCCTCGATCATCGCCGCCGAGTCGGAAGGGCTTTCGACCGTCGGGCTGTCGCATTTCATCGATTATCTCGAGGCGCTTGAAGCCGGACGCATCGACGGCAATGCCGACCCGGTGATCACCAGGCCGGCGCTGGCGGTCTATCTCTCCGACGCGCGCGGCGGGCTGGCGCATACCGGCTTCGACCGCACCATCGACGACCTCGCCAAGGCGGCAAAGCTGTTCGGTGTCGCCATCTTCTCGCAGAAGAATGCCTATACATGCGGCGCGCTCGGCTACTTCACCGGCAGGCTGGCAGAACTTGGGCTGGTGTCGTTCGCCGCCACCAATGGCCCGGCGGTGCTCGCCGGCTCGGGCTCGGTCAAGCCGGTCTACTGCACCAACCCGATGTCGTTTGCAGCACCTGCCGCCGACGGCGCGCCGCTGGTCATCGACCAGTCGTCGAGCGCCACCGCCTTCGTCAACATCCGCAAGGCGGCGGAAGACGGCAAAAAGATCCCCGAAGGCTGGGCGCTGGACGCGAGCGGCAACCCGACCACCGATCCGGCCGCAGCCATGAAGGGCGCCATGCTTGCCTTCGGCGGCCAGCGCGGCGCCAACATCGCGCTGATGGTCGAAGTGCTGGCGGCGGGCCTGTCGGGCGCCAACTGGTCGCTCGACGCGCCATGGTTCACCGGCGGGCCGGACAGTCCAGGAACCGGGCTGTTCGTGCTTGCCGTCGAGCCCAAGCTGCTCGATCCCGACTTCGAGCAGCGCATGAAGGACCAGCTCGACCGGCTGCGGCGGCGCTTCGGCGTGCATGTGCCCGGGCGTGCCCGGGCCGAAGCCGCCGAAAAGGCGCAGGCGCGGGGCATCACCGCGCCAAAGGCGGTGGTGCAGCGCATTTCCGAATTCGCCGCACGTTATTCTTCCTGAATAATCCGCTTATTTGTCAGCTAGTTATCTGAAGACTGTCCGCCCAAGGCGAGCTGCGGTGCAAATTTTCTTTGCGTGCTGCTGAACCTTTCAGCGCATCGCAGCGACCCAGCTATGTCCAGGGCAAGGCGAGCTTGCCCGATCCACACCGAGGGGAACAGCAACCCGAAAGCGAAAGCCTGTTTCACGCAGGGGATGTCCCTTTGCGCCTCGAAAACCCACCCAAATCAAAAGGAAATTGCCATGACCAACACCAAGCTCACCATGCTGACCGCCGTCCTTCTTCTCGGCTCGTTCATGGGCGCCACACAGGCTGCCTCCTTGAAGGCCTCGCCGGTCAAGCCGTCCGCGCCCGGCGTCATCGCCGCTCCGAGCGGCGGCGCCACCGAGGATCATTACTGCAAGAACGGCCATGCAAAATTCGCCAACTGCAGCGCCGATTTCATCGCGGCCTGCAAGAAGGTTGGCGGCACCATGTCGGATGTCCAGGGCTGGGGTGGGCGTACTTGCTTCACGCCCTCCTGATACCGTCTCAGGTCAGGCCGCTCCGTCGGCCCCTGGCTTCGCATGATGTCACCCGGAAAACCCCGCTGCGGCGGGGTTTTCTGTGTTTCGTTCTATGGCCCCAAACATGATGATGAAAGTTAACTTTTGTTAACTTGACTTGATGGGAGCCATCGGGCGTTTGCAAGGGACTATCACAAAAACAGGAGCTACGATGTCCGTGACCACTGACGCCTCCCGCGGCAAGCTGATCGTTCCAGTGCTTGGCCGCCTGTATTCGTCGCTGCATGACGCCGGTGAAACCGTTCTTCGCGTCGTCGCCGGTGCGTTCCTGGCCATCCATGGCTCGCAGAAGATCACCAATCCTTTCGGCGCCGCCGAAATGGTCGAGGGCCTCGGCTTCTATCCCGGCGCCTTGTGGTCGTTGCTTCTGGCCTGCACGGAATTCTTCGGCGGCATCTTCATTGCCATCGGCCTTTTAACGCGGCCGGCCGCCTTTGCTGGCCTGTTTGTGCTGCTGGTCACGGTCTGGTTCCACTGGGTCACGATGAGCCAGGGCTTTTCGGGTGCCGAGAAGTCGCTTCTGTGGGTGGCGATGCTGCTCTTCTTCGTCATTCGAGGCGGCAACCGCCACTCAGTCGACGCCCGCATCGGCAAGGCGTTCTAACAGATCGAAACAGGGGTGACGCGACCACGCGTCGCCCTTTGCCTTTGGCGCGAAACGGATTATGAAACGGCTTCAGCTAACCTTGCGAGCGCCGGAGCCAGCCATGACCGAAATCCTGCAGACCCCAAAGCTCGTCGTCGTCTTTGGCGGCTCAGGCTTTGTCGGCCGCCATGTCGTGCGCGCGCTGGCCAAACGCGGCTATCGCATCCGGGTTGCCTGCCGGCGGCCTGATCTCGCCGGCCACCTCCAGCCGCTCGGCAATGTCGGCCAGATCCAGCCGGTGCAGGCCAATGTGCGCGTCCGCTGGTCGGTCGACCGCGCCGTGCAAGGTGCCGACCATGTCGTCAATCTGGTCGCCATCCTGCATCAGAGCGGCCGGCAGAAGTTCTCCACGGTGCATGAGTTCGGCGCCCGCGCGATGGCCGAAGCGGCGCGCGCCGTCGGCGCCGGCCTCACCCATATTTCAGCGCTTGGTGCCGATCTAGACTCCGGATCGGACTACGCACGCACCAAGGCGCTTGGCGAAAAGGCCGTCCTGGAGACGATCAGGGACGCCGTGATCTTCCGGCCGTCGATCATTTTCGGGCCCGAGGACAGTTTCTTCAACCGCTTCGCCAACATGGCGCGCTATTCGCCGGTGCTGCCGCTGATCGGCGGCGGCCAGACCAAGTTCCAGCCGGTCTATGTCGGCGACGTCGCCGAAGCGGTGGCACGCTCCGTCGACGGCAAGGTCGATGGCGGCCAGATCTACGAGCTTGGCGGCCCCAAGGTGCTGACCTTCAAGGAATGCATGGAAGAACTGCTTGAGGTCACCGAACGCAAGCGCCTGCTGGTGCCGGTGCCATGGTGGGTGGCGAATATGCAGGCCTCGATCCTCGGCCTCCTGCCCAATCCGCTGCTGACCAAGGACCAGGTGATGCAGCTGCGCGAGCACAACGTCGTTTCGGACGCGGCGGCCAAGGCCAACCGGACATTGGCCGGGCTTGGCATCCAGCCGCAATCGATCGCCACGATCCTGCCCAGCTACCTCTGGCGCTTCCGCGCCGCCGGCCAGTTCCAGCAGCGCAAGCCCGCAGCATAAGTCAATGCACGCGCGTAGCGCTTTCCCTTAGGGAATTGCGTCAAAACAAAGAGTTAGAGCCGTTCGCCGTTTCCGTGAAACGGAGAGCTGCTCTAACGCGGCGTGACCTGCATCGGCAATCCGCCTTGCGGCTGCGTGGTCAGCTTCTGCACCGGCCAGGGTTTCGTCTCGGCCGTGGTGTCGAAGCGGAAGCGCGACAGCATGATGGCGAGCGCGATGATCGCCTCCTGCATGGCGAAGCTGGCACCGATGCAGACGCGTGGGCCCGCGCCAAACGGCAGATACTGGAAGCGATCGATCTTCTCGCGGTTTCCCTGGTGGAAGCGCTCCGGCATAAAGGCGTCAGGGCGGTCCCACAGCTTCCTGTGGCGATGGACGACCCATGGCATGACCAGCACCGCAGCGTATTTCGGGATGTAAAGATCCTTCCACATTTCCGGCTCGATCGGCTCGCGATTGATCGACGGCGCCGGCGGATAGAGCCTGAGCGCCTCGTCGAAAGCCGCGCGCGTGGACGGCATCGCGTCGAGCCATTTCGTCGGATCGGGCTCGCGCGCCAGCACCCGGTCAATCTCCTGCTCGACCCTGTCGCGCTCCCATGGCGATTCCGCGAGACAGTAAAGCGTCCAGCCGAGTGCACGCGCCGTGGTCTCGTGGCCGGCGCCGATGAAGGTGATGATGTTATCCTCGACCTCGGCCCGCGTCAGCCCGTCGGGCCCCTCGGCCTTGAGCAGGAGCGTCAGGAAATCCTGCGGCACGGCCTCGGGGTCGCGCTTGAATTTCTGTTCGCGCATTTTGACCGTGTCGGTGACGATCTTGCGGAAATAGGCCATGGTCTTGCGACCACGGATGCGGGTGAGCCGTGGCAGCCAATCGGGCGCGCGCAACAGGTCGAGCGGATCGACGCGGCCCATGGTCTCGAACAGCCGGTCGATCTCATTGGCAAAACTGCCCGGCTGGCCAGCGATCTCGCCGGAAAACAGCGTCTCGGCCAGGATGTCGTAAGTGAGCAGCGTCATGTCATGGGCGATGTCGGATGTGCCCCCACGCTCGTAGCGGGTGACGAACTCTTGCGTGCGCCTGAGCATCGGCTCGGCGAAGCCGAAGATGTGGCGCGGTGTGAACACCGGCGCCATCGCCTTGCGCGAACGCTTCCAGACCTCGCCCTCGGCGGTCAGCAGGCCGTCGCGGAGTATCGGCCGCAGGATCTTCTGGCGCACCGTCGCCATCTTGTAGTTCTTGGCGTTGTCGACCAGCACGTGACGGATGAGGCCGGGATCGTTGGCGACGACCAGATGTCCACCAATGCCATTCACCGAAATCCAGGGCTCGTTGTAGGTATGCTCGCCCCACAGTTCGAGAGGGTTGCGGTAGACGATGCGGATCATCTCCAGCGTCGAGGGCGGCGTCGTGCGCGGCTTTGGCGCCGGGGGAACGAAGGGGGCGGGCTGGACGTCCATGGAGTGCTCCGCTGATACCTCAATGTAGTGGCTGGCAATCCAGGCGTCCATGTGACCGAAACGCAGACCGAAACCGCGGCAGCCAAGACGCGAACTCAGGCAATCTGTTCATCTGATCGTGACCGCTGCGCCGGCGACCTCGCCTTGTCCCAAAGGATGCTCTGCCCTAGTGACAGTCACCAACAGATACTGCCAATCGAAGGAGCCCGCCTTGAAGCACCAGTTGAACATCATCATCGGCAGCACGCGGCCCGGCCGTGCCGGACCGGTTTTTGCCGAATGGCTGGAGGCATTCGCGCGCGAGCACGGGAAATTCGAACCGGTGCTGACCGACATCGCCGCGTTCAATCTGCCGGTTCTGGACGAGCCGCATCACCCCAAGCTTGGCAACTATCAGAACGACCACACCAAGGCCTGGTCGAAGGCGATCGATGCCGCCGACGCCTTCGTCTTCGTGGCGCCGGAATACAATTATTTCGCCGCTCCGGCGATCATCAACGCCATCGACTATCTGGCGCGCGAGTGGAAATACAAACCCGCCGCCATCTTCAGCTATGGCGGCGTCTCCGGCGGCCTGCGCGCAGCGCAGGCGCTCAAGCCGCTGCTGACTTCGGTGGGCATCATGCCGATCCCCGAAGGCGTTGGGCTGCCGCTCTATCAGAAACTGCTCGAGTCCGACGGCTCTTTCCGACCGAGCGAGCAGGTGCAGGGCGGAACCAGGACCATGCTGGACGAGCTGTTGCGCTGGAGCGAGGCGCTGAAACCGATGCGGGCCGCCTGAAGAGCCGGTTTCGGCCAAAGGCGCGGCTTGCTCGCGCCATAAAGAGGTGGAATGTTCGCGCAAATGAATGAGCCGGGGGCGGTTCGACTTGCGCTTGCTGTTTGCCTTGCTGCTGATGTTCGCGACCACCGCCACGGCGTTGGCGGAGCGGCGCGTGGCGCTGGTCATCGCCGACGACGACTATCGCCTGGTCCGGCCGCTCGCCAATCCCCTCAATGACGGCGAAGCGATGGAAGCAGCGCTGAAGAAGCTCGGCTTCGAGGTCGTCCTCGAAACCAATCGCGATCTCAGGAGCATGCGGCGTGCGCTCGACGATTTTCGCGAGGATGCCAAGGGCGCCGACGTGGCGCTAGTCTATTTCTCCGGCCATGGCGTCGAAATCTCAGGCGACAACCGGCTGCTGCCGATCGATGCCGACGCCTCGTCGCTCGATGCACTGGAAAAGACCAGCCTGCCGCTGGAGGACGTGCGCGACGCGGTCGCCGCCACCGCCAAGGTCGGACTGATCGTGCTCGACGCCTGCCGAAGTGACCCCTTCACGGGAAGCAGCGGAGAAGGGCGCGGCGCGACCTCATTGGCAAAGGATGTCGCCGACAAGGTCAAGCCAGGTCTCGGACGGATTGGCCGCGCGGAGAACATCCTGTTCGCCTTCTCGGCCGCCCCCGGCGAGACGGCCGCCGACGGAACCGGCCAGAATTCGCCATTCACGACGGCGTTGACCAAATATCTTGGCACCGACGGGCTCGAGATCCGCTCGGTGCTGACGCTGGTGCAGCAGGAGGTCTATGACCTGTCGCGCGGAAAACAGCTGCCTTATGTCGAGAGCGGCCTGCCGAAACTGTTCTTTGCCGCCGCGGCCAAGGAGCAGTTGCCGGAGCGCGAACGCCTGCTGCTCGCCATGGCCGACGTGACGCCGGAAATGCGCGGCCAGGTGGAACAGATCGCCAGCGACGCCGACATGCCGCTGGCGCCGCTCTATGGCGCGCTGATCGGTTCCGACACCAGCCATTTGTCGGCGGACAGTCTGAATGCCCGGCTGCGTGAAGCGGCCGACGCCTTCGTCAAGGTGCGCAGCGAAATGAAAACGCTCGCGGCCGACGATCCGCAAGTGACGGAATTGCGCCGGCAGGCCGCGGAGCAGCTTTCGCTCGGTGCCTTCGATGGCGCACGCGCGATGCTTGCCAAGGCCGCCGACATTGACAGTGTCTCAAGCAACGCCTTGAAGGCCAACTTCGTCAGCCGCACGCTTTCCGAAGCCGCGACGCGTTTTCTCTCCGGTGGTGCGGCGCGCGCGGACCTCGACTACGCCACGGCCATCAGCGACTATGAATTGGTGCTGGCCCTCTATGGCGAGGCCGGGCAGACCTCGCTCAGCCTGGAACAGGCCGACCGCCAGAGCCGCACGCTGGAGGAACTCGGTGTTCTCTATACGACGGTCGGCAATATCGAGGCGGCCGGCCGCGCCTTTTCCGCACTGTTGGCCAACCTCGAGCAGCGATCGCTTCAGGAAACCGATCCCAGCGTCAAACGCGATCTCGCCATCAGCCATATCAAGCTCGCCAACATAAGGATGGCGCAAGGCGACCTGCCAACCTCCCTGGAAAACTATGAGGCGGCCAGGGACATGCTGCAGGACCTGACCACAAATGTGCCGGACAAGAAGGACTGGCTCGGCGATCTTGCCATGGCCAACGACAAGATCGGCAACGTTCTGGCGACGCAAGGCGATGTGAGCGCCGCGGCCCAAGCCTATCAACAAAGCCTCTCGATCAAGCAACAGTTGGCCGATGCGGAGCCGGGCCGCGCCGATCTGCTCAATGATCTGACAATCACCTATGACGAAATCGGCGAACTTGCCCGTACTGCCGGTCAGTTGGATGGCGCCCAGACAGCGTTGGAAGAGAGCCTGAGAATTCGGTTGGCGCTGGCCGAGAACAAGCCCGATGACGCGCGACGCCAACGCGCTGTCTCAGTCAGCCAAACCAGGATCGGTGATCTGCTGCGGGAGCGCGGCGACGCCACCGGTGCGCTCGCGGCCTTCAACAAGAGCCAGGCGATCGCCGAAGAGCTGGTGCGCCGCGACCCCAACGATACCGACTTGAAGCGCGACCTGTCGATTGGTTACTCCAAGATCGGCAATGCTCTCCGCGACCAGAAGAACTGGCCGCCAGCACTTGCTTCCTATCAGCAAGCGCTGGCCATAGCGCGTGATCTTGCAACGAGCGATCCGAGCAACGCAGACTGGCAGCGCGACCTGTCGGTCTGTCTGGAAAAGGTTGCCGGTGTGCTTGATGTCCAGGGCGATGTCAGCGGCGCACTGCAAAATTATCGGGACAGTCTTGCCATCGCCGACCGGCTGGCCAAGCTAGACCCAGCCAATTCCGACTGGCAACGCGACCTGTCGATTACGCTCTCGGAGATTGGCATGCTGGAGACCAAACAGCGTCATTTTGAGGGCTCCAGCGAGGCCTTTGAAGCCAGCCTCGACATCCGCCAGCGACTGGCCAAGTCCGATCCGAACAATGCGATCTGGCAATTTGATCTGGTACAGGCCTACATCAACTATGCGTATGTCGCGAAGGATCCGAAGGCTGTCCTGACCAAGGCGCTGGACCTGACACTGGAGCTCGACCGCACGGGCCGGCTGGCGCCCAGAGATAAATCCACGATCAAATATTTGCGCGGCCTTCTCGCCAAATTCGGCGCTCGAAAAAAATAGCCGGCTGCCGGCTCGGGATTCGGCCCGGAAATGCCTGCAAACCTTGGAAAAACCGCCTTTAGCGCCTATATCTAGGCAATATCAGAGGCGCGATTCGGGGCCGATTTTTAGCACCGTGCAAGCGGCATCCAGACAACAGGTTTTCATGAGCGATCAGATCGACAACAACAACGGCGCTGAAGCCGAATACGGCGCCGATTCCATCAAGGTTTTGAAGGGGTTGGATGCCGTCCGCAAACGCCCCGGCATGTATATCGGCGACACCGACGACGGTTCCGGCCTGCATCACATGGTCTATGAGGTGGTCGACAACGCTATCGACGAGGCCCTGGCCGGTCATGCCGACCTCGTCACGGTGACGCTCAACCCCGATGGTTCGGTCACCGTGATCGACAATGGCCGCGGCATTCCGACCGATATCCACACCGGCGAAGGCATTTCCGCGGCCGAAGTGATCATGACGCAGCTGCATGCCGGCGGCAAGTTCGACCAGAATTCCTACAAGGTGTCGGGCGGCCTGCATGGCGTCGGCGTCTCGGTGGTCAACGCGCTTTCGGCATGGCTGAAATTGAAGATCCGCCGCAACGGCCAGATCTTCGAGATGAGCTTCACGCACGGCAATGCCGACGCGCCGCTGAAGGCCACCGGCAGCTACGAACAGCACAAGGTTGCCGGCACCTATGAAGGGCGCAGCGGCAGCGAGATCACCTTCTTCCCGTCGGCCGAAACCTTCACCATGGTCGAATTCGACTTCGGCACGCTGGAACACCGGCTGCGCGAACTCGCCTTCCTCAATTCCGGCGTGCGCATCGTTTTGACCGATGCCCGCCATGCCGACATCGTGCGCCATGAACTGCACTATGATGGCGGCCTCGAGGAATTCGTCAAATATCTCGACCGCGTCAAGAAACCGCTGATCGACAAACCGGTCGCCATCAAGGCCGAGCGCGACGGCATCACCGTCGAAGTGGCGATGTGGTGGAACGACAGCTACCACGAGAACGTGCTGGCCTTCACCAACAACATCCCGCAGCGCGACGGCGGCACCCATCTGGCCGGTTTCCGCGGTGCGCTGACCCGTCAGATCACCGGCTATGGCGATTCCTCGGGCCTGACCAAGAAGGAAAAGGTCTCGCTGATCGGCGACGACTGCCGCGAAGGCCTGACGGCGGTGCTGTCGGTCAAGGTTCCCGATCCAAAGTTCTCGTCGCAGACCAAGGACAAGCTGGTCTCGTCGGAAGTCCGTCCGGTTGTCGAAGGGCTTGTCAACGAAGCGCTCGGCACCTGGCTGGAAGAACACCCGAGCGAGGGCAAGGTGGTCATCGAGAAGGTGATCCAGGCCGCGGCGGCGCGTGAAGCCGCGCGCAAGGCGCGCGACATCACCCGCAAGAGCTCGCTCGGCGTCACCTCGCTGCCCGGCAAGCTGGCCGACTGCCAGGAGCGCGACCCGGCGAAATCCGAAATCTTCATCGTCGAGGGCGATTCCGCCGGCGGCTCGGCCAAGGGCGGCCGTTCGCGCCAGAACCAGGCGATCCTGCCACTGCGCGGCAAGATCCTCAATGTCGAACGGGCCCGCTTCGACCGCATGCTCGGCTCCGACATGATCGGCACGCTGATCACCGCGCTCGGCACCTCGATCGGCAAGGACGAGTTCAACGCCGACAAGCTGCGCTACCACAAGATCATCCTGATGACCGACGCCGACGTGGACGGCGCCCATATCCGCACCTTGCTGCTCACCTTCTTCTTCCGGCAGATGCCGGAACTGATCGAGCGCGGCCATCTCTACATCGCCCAGCCGCCGCTCTACAAAGTGACGCGCGGCAAGAGCTCGCAATACATCAAGGACGAGAGCGCCTTCGAGGAGTTCCTGATCGGCTCGGGGCTCGAAGAAGCATCGCTTTCTCTGGGCTCGGGCGAAGTTCGCACCGGACAGGATCTGCGCAGCGCCATCGACGATGCGCTGGCGGTGCGGCAGCTGATCAACGGGCTGCACACGCGCTACAACAGAGGCGTGGTCGAACAGGCGGCGATCGCCGGCGGGCTCAACCCCGACGTCTTCACAGATCTCGGCCGCGCCGATGCCATGGCGGAGCGGATTGCAAAACGCCTCGACATCATCGCCGAGGATACCGAGCGCGGCTGGACCGGCCGCATGTCGACTTCGAACGAAGGCGTCGGTGGCTATGTGTTCGAGCGTACGGTGCGCAGCGTCAAGGAATACGCGCATCTCGACCTGGCGCTGATCAATTCGGCCGATGCCCGTCAGCTCGACCGCTACGCACAGCGCCTCAGCGAGGTCTACGGGACGCCGCCGGTGCTGCGCCGCAAGGATGTCGCCGAAACCATCTCGGGGCCGCTGGCGCTGCTCAACGCGGTCTTTGCGACCGGCCGCAAGGGGCTGACCATGCAGCGCTACAAGGGTCTCGGCGAGATGAACGCCGAACAGCTCTGGGAAACCACGCTTGACCCGAATGTGCGGTCGCTGCTGCAGGTCAAGGTCAACGACGCCACCGACGCGGACAGTCTGTTCTCGCGGCTGATGGGCGACGAGGTGGAGCCGAGGCGGGAGTTCATCCAGGACAACGCCTTGTCGGTCGCCAACCTGGATATTTGATCTCCCTGGATATTGATCTCCGGCATTGGCGCGCTGCGGCGCGCCAATTTGTTCCATCCGAGGCAAACAAAATCATTTCATAACCCGCCGGAACGGAAGTCCCCGAGGGACATTGTGACAGTATCGATCACAATTTCTGACAGGAGGCCTTCATGGGACGCGGTATCTTGCTCTGGCTACTTGGAATCCCGATTCCAATCATCATTTTGATCATGCTTTTCGTACGGTAGGGGGAAATTCATGCAGTCCACCCTATCGGCTGTCGACGTTTCCGCTTCCACTGAATCCTCCACTCCTGCCGTCAGCTGGGGACCGATCATCGCCGGTGCCTTCGCGGCCTCGACATTGACCTTGATCCTGATGCTGCTCGGCTCAGGGCTAGGTCTCACCATGGTGTCACCCTGGGCGGGCTCAGGCGCGTCGGTCACCACCTTCGCGGTGTCCACCGCGATCTGGCTGATCGTCGTGCAATGGCTGTCCTCCGGTGTCGGCGGCTACCTTGCAGGGCGCCTGCGCACCAAATGGGTCGGCATCCATACCGACGAGGTCTATTTCCGCGACACCGCCCACGGCTTCCTCGCTTGGGCGTTGGCCACCTTGCTCGTCGTCGGGGTGCTTGGCTCGGCCCTCTCCGCTGCGCTGGGGTCAGGCGTGCAGGCGGTCTCGACCGTCGCTTCGGGTGCCGTCATGGGCGCGTCGGCCGGTGCCTCCGCCGGCGGCGCTTCGACCGACAATGCGACGTCTTATCTGGTGGATTCGCTGTTCCGCCCGGCCGATGCGGGCAAGCTCGCAGTAGCCAATCCGGACAGTGATGCCGCCGCGGTCGGGCAAGCCTCGCGCATCCTGATCGCCGGCGCTGCGGCAGGAGAGATTTCGGCCGACGACAAGACCTATCTGTCGCAACTGGTCGCTGCCCGCACCGGCCTTTCGGAGGCAGATGCCAAGGCGCGGGTCGACGCGATCCTTGCCAAGGCTCAGGACGCCAAGGTCAAGGCACAGCAGACCGCCGACGCCGCCAGGAAGGGCAGCGCGACCTTTGCGCTGCTTGGTGCGCTGTCGCTGGCCATCGGCGCCTTCATCGCAAGTGCTGCGGCGGCCCTCGGCGGCAGGCAGCGCGACGACGAGGAGGCGGTGTTCCTGACCGGCCGCTGATTTTGGGGCGAAACAAATCAATCCACTCCGGGCCAAGCCCGGAGTGGATTTCTGTTTGAATTGCCATGCAGTGCGGTGGGATCTCTCTGTTCTTATCGTTTGGCAGTCGCCGGCGCTTGGCTCGGCTCCAGCTTCCGGCCAAGATCGACAGCGTCGCGCAGCACGGCAAGATGCGTGCGCGGCACAACGCCGGCCGACGCGGCGACCTCGACGCCGGTTGCCGCCAGCGACCAATAGAGCGTGTGCGTGAAGATGCGGCCGAGGGAGCCGCGCAGCTCGACCTGGACATTCTCCACGCCGGGGCCGAAATTCTCGGTCATCGGTCCGGAAATCGGGTCGCCGGTCAGCCAGCCATTGCCCCTGTCGAAGATGTTGGTCCATCGCGTTGCGGCAAACACCGCGCCATGATGCACCGCCCGTTGCGGTTTGCCTGAAGGACTGCGCCCTTCCTGATAGAGGATAGTGCCTCCGGCTGCGGCCCCTTCGGCGATTGGCGGACAGGCTGAGAACAGCCGCTCAGCGATGCCGCGCCGGAACTCGGCGAGGTCATACGTCACCAGAAACTCGCTGTGGGTCAGCGGACTGCCGAGCGTGACGAAATCGCTGATCTTCCATGGCAGCGGATGGTCGGCGTCTTTCGTGCGCAGCTGTCGGTAGAGCTCCCACTGATCACCCTGCAAACCGGCGAGGTCGTCCAGTCTATCCGGCCACGCGGAACCGCCGGAACTGAGTGTCGCCTTGTCGATGGCGCGGATCGCTTTCAGTTTCGCCTTGTCGCGGATGGCCTCCAGGTTTCGGGGTCTGAAATCGGCCCACAATATCTGCAAGAGATCATAGGCGATCATCGATCCCAGACTGTGCGAGACGAGCACGATCCGGTCGTAGGTATCGTCCAACATCAGGCGCTTCAGCAGCCTGAGGCCGCGCTCGCGGATCAGCGCGCGCTTCTCGACTGTCGCCGCTTCCGCGCGCACATAGGCGGCGACATCGCCGAAATAGGGAAGGCCGAACCGGTCGACCGACCAGATGACGAATGAGGCCAGGATCGTGACGAGCACGCCGGCGGCCCAGGACACGTAGCCTTGCCAAACCGACGTCGCCAGCGCCAGCGTCGCGCACAGGACGACGATGACCGCAAAGAGGGTGACGAGATAGAGCTTGCGGGCGTCGCGCGGAATGTCGGCGGGCTTGCGCCACAGCAGGTTCGTCACCCAGGCCGCGAGCCGGCCCCGTGTGGTGCCTTGCGTGATGTCGGCCCAGTAAAGCTCGTAGAAATCGGTGCGACGGCCATCGACATCGTAAGGTGTCGTGATGCGGCGAAGCTCATACGAATTTGTCCGGCTGTCGGGTGTGATCCAGCTCTGGTTGATCTTAGCGCCGGCGGGGTCGGCCGGATCGGCGACATGGGCATAGAACGGTGCACGGGCGGGGTCATGGCTCCAGACCGCCTGGACAAAGCCCCGCAGCGTATCCATGGGCCGCTGTTCGCCCATGCCATGCACGATCACCACCGCCTGGCTGAGCTTGCGCGGCGCTTTTGGGGTGGCCTGTGATGCGATGGGGTCGGGCACCAACGTCTCCGTTGACGACAATCCCGTCGACGGGACGGGCATTCGTCATCGTAGCCCCGAAACCGCCGTCAAGCCAAGAAAAAGCCCGGCGCGAGGCCGGGCGTTTCTTGGCGCATCTCAGTGCTGATCCGCTGATCAGTGATCCATAGCCTTGACGATCTCTTCGGTCATCTTCTTGGCATCACCGAGCAGCATCATGGTGCCGTCCTTGTAGAACAGCGTGTTGTCGATGCCGGCATAGCCGGAGCCGAGCGAGCGCTTGACGAACAGGCAGGTGCGGGCCTTGTCGACGTCGAGGATCGGCATGCCGTAGATCGGCGAGGACTTGTCATCGCGGGCGGACGGGTTGGTGACGTCGTTGGCACCGATGACATAGGCGACATCGGCCTGCGCGAACTCGGAGTTGATGTCCTCGAGCTCGAACACCTCGTCGTAGGGCACGTTAGCCTCGGCCAAGAGCACGTTCATGTGGCCCGGCATGCGGCCGGCGACGGGGTGGATCGCATATTTGACGTCGACGCCGTTGGCCTTGAGCTTGTCGGCCATCTCGCGCAGCGCATGCTGCGCCTGGGCCACCGCCATGCCGTAGCCGGGCACGATGATGACCTTCTGCGCGTTCATCATCAGATAGGCCGCATCGTCGGCCGAACCCTGCTTGACCGTGCGCTCGATGCCGTCATCGGCCGCTGCCGCCGTCTCGCCGCCGAAGCCGCCGAGGATGACCGAGATGAACGAGCGGTTCATGCCCTTGCACATGATGTAGGACAGGATCGCGCCGGACGAGCCGACCAGCGCGCCGGTGATGATCAGCGCCAAGTTGCCGAGCGTGAAGCCAAGGGCGGCCGCTGCCCAGCCGGAATAGGAGTTGAGCATCGAGACGACGACCGGCATGTCGGCGCCGCCGATCGGGATGATCAGCAGGATACCCAGCACCAGCGATGCCGCGACGATCAGCCAGAACACCAGCTTCGATTCCGTCGTGACCAGAAGCACGATCAACACAATGAGCGCGATGCCAAGCGCGGCGTTGATGAAGTGGCGGCCGCCGATCATGATCGGCTTGCCCGACATGCGTCCGTCTAGCTTGAGGAAGGCGATGACCGAGCCGGTGAAGGTGATGGCGCCGATGGCGACGCCAAGGCTCATCTCGATCAGGGCCTGGGCATGGATGTCGCCGGCCGTGCCGATGCCGAAGCTTTCCGGCGCATAGATGGCCGCGGCGGCCACCATGACGGCGGCAAGACCGACCAGCGAGTGGAAGGCCGCGACCAGCTGCGGCATCGAGGTCATGGCGATGCGGCGCGCGGTGATGGCGCCGACGCCGCCGCCAATGGCAAGGCCAAGCACGATCAAGCCGAAACGGCCGGCCGACGGGGTTGCCAGCGCCAGCGTGGTGGCGATGGCGATGCCCATGCCGATCATGCCGTAGAGGTTGCCCTGGCGGCTGGTGGTCGGATGCGACAAGCCACGCAGCGCCATGATGAACAGGACGCCGGAAACCAGATAAAGGAAGGACGCGAAGTTGGCGTTCATGGCGCTCTACTTGTCCTTCTTCTTGTACATGGCCAGCATGCGCTGGGTGACGAGGAAACCGCCGAAGATGTTGACCGACACCAGCATCAGCGCGACGAAGCCGAAGCCGGCGGCAATGCCGGAGGCGGCGATGCCGACGGCAAGCAGGGCGCCGACGACGATGACCGAGGAGATGGCGTTGGTGACGGCCATCAGCGGCGTGTGCAAAGCGGGGGTCACCGACCAGACGACGTAGTAGCCGACGAAGATCGCCAGCACGAAGATGGCGAAGCGGAATACAAAGGGATCGATGGCACCGCCCGACAGCGCATGCGCTGCATCACCGGCCGCCTCGGCGCCGCCGGGCGCGGTCGCCATGTTCTGTACCGCCAGCCGAACGGCGGCGGAGGCCTGGTCGAGCTGGTCGAGGGCTTTCTGCAGGGTCTGATCCATCACGCAATGCCTTTCGACTTCGACGAGGGCGACTTGGGTGCGGCCGGTTTCTTGGGCGCGGCCTTCTTTGCAGCCGGTTTGGCCGAAGCATCGGCGACCATGGTGGTGGCCGGGATCGCGGCGGGTTCGACATGAGGCTGCTGGTCGGCCTTGGCGAAGGCCGGATGGACCACCTTGCCGCCATCGGTCAGCATCGTTGCCTTGACCAGGTCGTCATCGCGGTTGATGGCAAGCGTCTTGGTGGTCTTGTCGACCAGCGTCTCGAGGAAAGCGAACAGGTTCCTGGCGTAAAGCAGCGAGGCGGATGCGGCGACGCGGCCCGGCACATTGAGATGGCCGACGATCTTGACGTTGTTGGCCGTGGTGACGACCTTGCCGGCTTCAGCGCCCTCGACATTGCCGCCGCGCTCGACCGCCAGATCGACGAGCACCGAGCCCGGCCTCATCGAGGCGACCATGGCCGCCGACACCAGCTTCGGCGCCGGCCGGCCGGGGATCAACGCCGTCGTGATGACGATGTCCTGCTTGGCGATGTGCTCGGCGGTGAGTGCCGCCTGCTTGGCCTGATATTCCTTCGACATTTCCTTGGCGTAGCCGCCTGCCGTCTCGGCCGCCTTGAATTCGTCGTCCTCGACCGCCAGGAATTTTGCGCCGAGCGAGGCGACCTGTTCCTTGGCGGCGGGGCGCACGTCGGTGGCGGTGACGACCGCACCGAGGCGACGCGCGGTGGCGATCGCCTGCAGGCCGGCGACGCCGACGCCCATGATGAAGACCTTCGCCGCCGGCACCGTGCCCGCCGCCGTCATCATCATCGGCAAGGCGCGATCATACTCCGAAGCGCCGTCGATCACCGCCTGGTAGCCGGCGAGATTGGCCTGCGAAGACAGCACGTCCATCGATTGCGCCCGGGTGATGCGCGGCATGAACTCCATCGAGAAGGCGGTGACGCCGGCTTTGGCCAGGGCCGCCACGGCGGCGTCATTGCCATAGGGATCCATGATGGCGATGACAGCCGTACCGGGCTTGTAGCCCTTCAGCTCAGTATCCGTCGGCCGGCGGACCTTCAGCACCACATTGGCCTTGGCGACATCGCCGGCCTTGCCGATGGCGGCACCGGCCTTGGCGAACTCCTCGTCGGGGATGCGCGACCTCGTGCCGGCACCGGTCTCGACGACGACATCGAAGCCAAGCCCCGCCAGCCGTTTCACCGTGTCAGGCGAAGCCGCTACGCGCGGCTCGTTGGCATCGAGTTCACGAGGGATGAAAACCGTCTGTCCCACCGCATGATCCTTTCGGCCGGCGCTGTTTCCCGCAAGACGCCGACCGGCCTCGCGGCGGCGCCGTGGACAAGGTGTCGGAAAAATCTATCGGAGGATAAAGGCGCCGGCGGCCAGAATCAGAATGAACAGGATGGTCGCCGAAAAGAAGCCGCCCGCAAAGAAGCCGAAAGCCATCGCCAGGAGTATGGCGCCGCAAAAGAGCGATCCGTATTTGGCCAGCATGAGAAAGCCCGCATAGGTGCGGTCATGCTCGGCATAGTCCATCTTCGCGCCCAGTTCGACAGGACCGGTCGGCGTGTGATCAGCCATAGCAATACCCCTTCGAAGACATCTTTCAGGCACATAGCGAAAAGCCGAGCCGAGAGCAATGGCGCTATTGCCGCATCGCAGCCGACAACTGCCTCAAAGGAAAATTGAAGCCGGCTCCCCGAACCCGACCACAGGCGGCACCGGCGACCCTGTCAGCGGAACTGAACGCGCTGTGATAATTTCACATTTTCGGCGACATCAACCATCTCATGCAGGAAGATGCGCCCGAGGCGATCGTCGCCGCGACGCTGCGTTTCTTCGCCGGCTGACGGACGCTTCAGCCGGCAAGATGGGGGAAAAGCCCGAGAAGACCGACGACGATCAGATAGAGCGCGACAATGTAGTTCAACAGCCGAGGCATGATGAGAATCAGGACGCCGGCGATCAGCGAGATGAGCGGCGTGAGCGCGAGCTGCGAGATGTGCATGTCGGGTTCCTTCAAAGACTTCGCGGCGATGCCCGGGGCGCGGCAGCGCCCTTGACGTCATCCAGAACGCGGAAGTGGCCGGAAAGCTCCAGGCGCTTCGCCAAAATCGCGCGGCCTCAGGCGGCTTCGCGATAATATTTCGCTGTCGGCACGATGGACAAGGGTGTCAGTCGGTTGATGGCCGGATTGGCAAACATCAGCCGCTGTTCGGTCGGCGTCGACCTGAAGAATGGGAACCGTTCGAGTGTCAGGCGCATGTTTTCGCCGGCAGGGATTTCGAACAGTGCGATCGGAGTAAGAACGCCGGGAAACTCTTTGCCCTCAGTCCTCTGCACGGCATTGAAGTAACGGGAATAAAAATTGGAATGCTCGAGCTTGACTGGCGTAAGCACCGAGTCCTGGCCAAAGTAGCGCGAGGCCACCATGGCAAGCCTGAGTGTCAGAAAAGGCAGCACTCCGGGCGCCGGCGCGCTGTCGGGATCGGTTGCGAACCGGGTTCCGTCGATGAAGGTTTCTCCGCGGGCAAGTCGCTCGCTCAGTATTTCCGGATAGGCATCGACGGAGGGGGAATACGGGTGCTCGCTGGAAATGTAATGGAAGCGGATCGTGCTGACCAATTCGCCATAGCAATAGACACCGAACCGGTAGGAATTGGGCAGATTGTCCCAGCGATCCTCGAACATACCGCTGGCGATCGGACCGCACATGCCTGAGCGCAGGTAGGATTTATAGCGAAGTCGGTAGATCGCCTCCAGGTCCTCGCCTCCTGTAATAAGGCGATAATCGACATGCTCCAGCAGTTGCATGATCGATCGGTTCAACACCGAATCCCCAGCCGTGCTGACCCCGCCAGACGCACTCCATACAGCCCGTGCAGCATCCATTGTCTGTCCTCGAAAATTCCGCCTGCGGATAGGCTATTCGAGCTGAAATGAGACACAAGCTGAAATTCCGATATTGTTGATTTACCTTCTGTTAACGTTAATGGCCGGACGTCCGTTTGAAAATGTCTACTGATGAGTAACTCGCGTGAGGAGGAGGCTGCCAAGGGCCAACTTCGAAAAGCAGGATACTAACTGGCTGTCCGCTTGCCGGTGAGACGCAGGTCAGCGACGAATGGCCAGGTGGCACTCGACATCGTCTCGATACCCGACGCACTAAGCGCGGCGCCGAAGAGGAAGCCTTGCACGAGATCCGGTTTGACCTGCAAGGCCAGGATCTTGAGCTGCTCGAAGGTCTCTACACCTTCGACGGTCACGGAAAGTCCGAGCGGCCGTGACAGATTGACAATGCCCTTGAGCAGTTCGAGTGAGCGGCTGTTCTGAGTGACGTCTATCAGGAACGAACGGTCGATCTTGATCTTGTCGAGCGGCAGCTTGTGCAGGTAGCTCAGGCTCGAATAGCCGGTGCCGAAATCGTCGAGCGCAATGCGCACGCCAAGCTGCTTCAGCTCCTCGATGTACTGGCGCGTCAGCGACTTGTCGTCGAGCAACGCCGTTTCGGTGACCTCGATCTCGAGCCGACCGGCGGCGAGGCCGGAGCTGATCAACGCGTCACGAACCTTCTGGACGACGTCGCGGCTGCGGAAATCCTTGGCGGAGAGATTGACCGAGACGCTCGTCTGGTCCGGCCATTTGGCGCATTCGGTGCAGGCCGCCTGCAGCACGAAGGTGCTGATCTCGGAAATGATGCCCATTTCCTCGGCCAGCGGAATGAAGATGCTGGGCGAGATCGGCCCGAGATCTGGATGATCCCACCGGCACAGCGCCTCGCAGCTGGCGATACGCATGGTGTTCATCGCCACGATCGGCTGATAGACCACCCGCAGGGCCTTGCTTTCCACGGCGGTGCGCAGATCCGCCTTCATCAGCTGGCGGTTGCGGAAGGCGGCATCCATCGAGGCCTCGAACAGCCGCCAGCTGTTCTTGCCGAGTTCCTTGGCCTTGTAGAGCGCCAGGTCCGCCTTGACGATCATGGCGTCGACATCGGTATCCTTGACCCGCGACAGCACCGCGCCGCCGCTGGCCTGGATGCGCAGCCCGTGACCGGCGACGTCGACCTCACCCTGCAGGCCGGCGAAAGTCTCGTCGAGCTGGCCGGTCAGATGGCTCTCGTCCTCGACGCGGTCGAAGAAGATCATGAATTCGTCGCCGCCGAAACGGCTGACCGTGATGCCTTGCCCGGCAATGGCGGCAAGGCGCTCGGCCACGGCGTAGATCAACCCGTCGCCGATCGGGTGCCCAAGCGTGTCGTTGACGCTCTTGAAATCGTCGAGATCCAGCACTGCCAGCCCGCACAGACGGTCGCCGTCGCCGGACGCCATGGCCTCGCCGACCAGTTCGTGGAAATAGGCGCGGTTGGGCAGGCCGGTGAGGTTGTCGTAGCGTGCCATGAAGCGGATCTTGTCTTCCGCCTCGACACGGGCAGTGACGTCCTCGAAGGTGATGACGCCCAGCTCCTGGCTGCCCTCGCGAGCCGAGAATTCATAGTGCTGGCCGTTGGCGAGGGAAACCAGCACCTTGCGATCGCGGCCTTCCCGCAGGGCGCGCGTCAGCTGGGCTTCGATATAGCGGCAATCCTTCGGCGCCAGCATGCCGCCGGCGACACCGCGCATCAACAGACCGTGGATCGACCGCCCGAGCAGCGCATCCGGCGACTTGAGCGACATCAGATGCGCGGCCTCGGCATTGGCCACCGCCACCCGGCCGTTGGGGCCGAGCATGACAAGGCCGTGCGACATGGTGTTGAGGGCGCGATCGAACCTGAGGGCGAGCTTCCTCGCTTCCTTGTGGCCAATGACGGCCGAGAAAAGCACGTCGCGGACGTGATCGGCGCTGTTGATGGTGACGAAAGTCAACGGGATGATCATCAACCCGAGAACGACCGAAGGGACATCCATGCGCAGTAAGAGTGCTAGTGCCGCCGGACCAATGAAGGTCACGGAAAAAATCCGCACCATGCGCGGAGATCCGTAGTTCCGGCCAACAACCGTGACCAGGGTAGCAATGGCCAGCGACGTCGCGGCCAGTTCGGCAAAGGGGTCAGGGTACACATAGATCGAAATGAAGCATAGCGCGCCCAACCCGAGGCCCTGCAGGCTGCCCTTGAGGATGTAGTTGCGCTCCCACCGCCGCGCCTCGTCGACATTGGCTATGACACCGCCCGCCTTGCGGAAGGCGCGAATGCCGAAGTAGCGGAAAAGGCTGATGGACAGTAGAGTAAAAGAGAAAGCCAGGAACAACGGATTGTGCGTGCGAAAGTAGATCATGAATCCGAGGATCCAGTAGCATACGCCGCCAATCACCAGCATGTGGGCGTTGTCGAACAACGACCTCACAAACTGGATATAAACATCCGGTGGGATGTTTTCGGTCTTTGTCCTGCCCATTCGTCGGCCCAACGCTAAGCCCTGTCATGCCACGTCCGCCTTAAGAAAGGCTTAGAACAGTGGTTTCGGCTCGGTTGCCGAGGGCGCGCAGATGCAGGATCGGCTGAGAAACCAGACTTCAGGTAAACAAGGCGTATCGATCATTCGGCAGCCTGAAGTTTCGGCCGTTCCGGCGAGTTCGACAGACGTTCGAGCAGCCTTTTGCGTTCGCCGGCCGCCTTTTCGGCGCTGGCCCGGCGGACGTGGCCATAGCCGCGAATGAGAGCCGGCACCGAGGCCAGGGCAATTGCCGCATCGACCCCGGCCGGCGCCAGCGATCTGGCGACGAGGTCCAGATCCGCCTCGTACTGCACAAGAAGTTGCCGCTCCATGCGCCGCTCGGCGGTGTAGCCGAACAGGTCGAAGGCGGTGCCGCGCACACCTTTCATCGCCGCCAGCAGGCGAAAACCCTTCATCATCCAGGGGCCGAAGCTCGATTTCCTCGGTGTGCCGTCATTGCCGCGGCGGCCCATGATCGGCGGGGCGAGATGGAATTCGAGTTTCTCGTAACTCTGGAACTGCTTGCCCAATTCGGCGGCGAAGGAACCATCGGTGTAAAGCCGCGCCACCTCGTACTCGTCCTTGATGGCCATCAGCTTGAACAGGTTCCTGGCGGCAGCCTCCGACACCGCAGTCGAACCGGGCACGGCCTTGGCTTCGGCGGTGCGCAGGACGGCGATCCTTTCGGCATAATGCCTGCCGTAGGCGGCATTCTGGTAGGCGGTCAGGAAAGCAACGCGGCGGGCAATGATGTCATCCAGCGTCTCGGCGATCGCAGCGGCCTGCCCGGTCTTGCCCGGCTGGGCGACGAGGCCGCGCACGAAATCCGGCTGATGGGCGGCACGGCGGCCCCAGCGGAAGGCGGCGATGTTCATCGCCACGGCTTCGCCATTGAGTTCGATCGCCTTCTCGACAGCCTCGGCCGACAGCGGCAAGCCGCCGTGCTGGAAGGCAAAGCCGAGCATGAACATGTTGGCGCCGAGCGAATTGCCGAACAGCGTCGTGGCGGTGCGCGTGGCGTCGAAGAAATGCGCCTTGCCGTCCCCGGCGGCGGCACGGATCGCCTTCTTCAGACGCTCGATCGGCAACGAGAAATCGGCCGACCGGGCAAATTCGCCGGGCATGATCTCGGCGGTGTTGGCGAGAAAGATGGTGTGGCCCTCGCGCACCGCCGTCAGCACTTTCTTGGCGCCCGACACGACGAGATCGCAGCCAAGCACGAGATCGGCCTTGCCGGCCGAGACGCGGATGGCATGGATGTCGTCAGGGGTACGGGCGATGCGGACATGGGTGAACACCGAGCCGCCCTTCTGGGCAAGGCCGGCCATGTCGATCATGCCGCAGCCCTTGTCCTCGAGATGGGCCGCCATGCCGAGCACCGCACCGACGGTGACGACGCCGGTGCCGCCTACACCGTCGATGATCGCCGCCCAGCCCTGCTCGCCAAGCGGGAATTCGGCGGGCGTCGGCACGCCGTCGAGCGGGTCGGCCTTACCGGCCGTACCCTCGGCCTTGCGGATCTTGGCGCCGTGCACGGTGACAAAGGACGGGCAGAAGCCGTTGACGCAGGAGAAATCCTTGTTGCAGCTCGACTGGTCGATCCTGCGCTTGCGGCCGAATTCGGTCTCGACCGGCTGGATCGAGACGCAGTTCGACTGCACGCCGCAATCGCCGCAGCCTTCACAGACCAGTTCGTTGATGAAGACCCGCTTGTCGGGATCGGGAAAGGTGCCGCGCTTGCGGCGGCGGCGCTTTTCGGCCGCGCAGGTCTGGTCGTAGAGCAGCACCGACACGCCTTTGACGCTGCGCAGCTCGCGCTGGACGAGATCGAGGTCGTCGCGGTGATGGATGGTGGCGCCGATCGGGAATTCGGCCTTGCCGACATATTTGTCCGGCTCATCGGTGACGATGGCGATGCGGTCGATCCCTTCGGCCCGCACTTGCCTGGCGATCATGTCGACGGTCAGGCCGCCTTCGTGCGGCTGGCCGCCGGTCATGGCGACGGCATCGTTGTAGAGGATCTTGTAGGTGATGTTGGCGTCGGTCGAGAGTGCGAAGCGGATCGCCAGCGTGCCGGAATGGTTGTAGGTGCCGTCGCCGAGATTCTGGAAGATGTGGTCGCGCTTCGAGAACGGCGCCTGGCCGACCCATTGCGCGCCCTCGCCGCCCATCGCGGTGAAGCCGAGGGTGTTGCGGTCCATCCACAGCGCCATGAAATGGCAACCGATGCCGGCAGCGGCGATCGAGCCGTCCGGCACCTTGGTCGAGGAATTGTGCGGGCAGCCGGAACAGAAGAACGGCGTGCGCGAGCCGATGTCGGTGGCATCCGCAAGCATCGCCTGGAACTGGCGCAGCTTTGCCACCCGCGCCGAGATTTCTTCGGACGGACCGATCGTCCGCACGATCCTCTCGCCAAGCGCGATGGCGATCTCGTTGGGGTCGAGCGCGCCCTTGGCCGGAAACAGCCAGTCGCCGCGCTCGTCCTTCTTGCCGACAATGACCGGCTGCGTGGCGGTGCCGTAAAGGCTTTCGCGCAATTGCACCTCGATCAGCGAGCGCTTCTCCTCGACGACGACGATGGTGTCGAGGCCGCGGGCAAAGTCGGCGATATGCTGCAGGTCGAGCGGCCAGGGACAGCCAACCTTGAACAGCCGTACGCCAATGCGGTTGGCGGCCGCCTCGTCGATGCCGATGTCCTCCAGCGCCTGGCGGACATCGAGATAGCTCTTGCCCAGCGTGATGATGCCGAGCTTCGGGTTGCGGCCGCCCGAATAGACGATGCGGTTCAGCCCGTTGGCATGGATAAAGGCGGAGGCAGCGGCGCGCTTGTATTCATGCAGCCGCTCCTCCTGGCCGAGCATGTCGATCTCGTGGCGGATGTTGAGGCCACCGGGCGGCATGTCGAAATCGGGCACGACGATGTTCAGCCGTTCGAGCGAGGCATCGACCGAGGCCGTCGATTCGATGTTGTCCTTGACGCATTTGATCGCCGCCCAGGTGCCAGCAAAGCGCGACATGGCAAAGCCGTAGAGTCCGTAATCGATGATCTCCTGGACGCCGGCCGGGTTGAGGATCGGCACCATCGTGTCGACGAACAGGAATTCGGTGGCGTGCGCGTTGGTTGATGATTCGGCCATGTGGTCGTCGCCCATCAGGGCGAGCACACCGCCATGTTTGGACGAGCCGGCGAGATTGGCGTGGCGGAACACGTCTCCCGAACGATCCACGCCCGGCCCCTTGCCGTACCAGACCGAAAAGACGCCATCGTGGGTGCCCTCGCCCAGCAGTTCCGCCTGCTGCGATCCCCAGCAAGCGGTGGCGGCAAGCTCCTCGTTGAGGCCGGGCTGGAAGACGATTTCGGCCTGGGCGAGCTGCTTCTTGGCCTTCCACAACTGCATGTCGAGCCCGCCGAGCGGTGAGCCGCGATAGCCGGAAACGAAGCCCGCCGTGTTGAGGCCGGCGCGACGGTCGCGCTCGCGCTGCATCAGAAGCATGCGGATGACCGCCTGCGCACCGGACAGGAAGATGCGCTCCTTTGCGAGGTCGAACTTGTCGTCGAGCGCGACATCGTGCAGCGTCATCAGGCATTTCCTCTGCGGAGGCCACGTGGGAGCAGGCAGCCAACGTTCGGAGTCGGATGACGCATCCTTTCTCCCCTTGCAAGGCAGGTCAAACAAAATCGAAGGTACCAGGCAACGCGCAACGAACGGTCCGCGGCGATCACGAATCGGGTGTGTAACCACTCCACGGACGCTGCCTAGCGCACTAAAATATCTGCGCGTCAGATGCCTTTGGAGCAATCCGGCTTCGGTTCGCCCGGCAACTTGCCGTCGGGATGGCCGACGAGATCGGGATTGGCCGTGTAGAGCTGATCGATGACCAGCGGCCGGTCGGGCAGCACTGACTGGTCCTCCGTCGACATCAAGGTGGTGTCGATCTTTTGCAGGATCGCGCCATCGGCGCCCTTGATGCTGATGGCAATCGCATAGGGCTTGTTCTTGACGACGCAAGTCAGGGCCGGGCTCTCCAGGGTCACCTTGTCGAGCTTCGGCCAGACCTTCTGCTCGACCACCAAAGGCGCGCCGCCGGCGGGATCCTGGAAGCTGGCGACCGCCAGCTGGCCGTCCGCCATCGGCTGCAGCGGCCGTAGCGTGACGACATAGGTTGCCCTGGCGAGACGGTAGTTGAAGACGAATATCTTGCCGGAAATCTCGAACAGCTTGCCTTCGTCGTTGCCGGCATCGCGGCAGGCCCCGAGCGCAACGGCGGCAATCAATGCAGCGCCGACAACGATCGAGCGGGAAAGACTTCTAAGCATCCTTGACCTCATTGGCCGCCATGCGGCGGCGGCGATAGTGACGACTTGCCTTCTGACGGTTGCCGCATACCGCCATGTCGCACCAAAGACGGCTGGAATTGCGGCTTCTGTCGACGAACAGCCAGGTGCAGTTGGGACAGATCCGCAGCCTTGCGACGGTGTCGTCGCGCAGCAGCGACAGGGCGGAAACCGCCAGCGCCGCCTCGAAGGCGATCGGCGTCACCGGGTCGCCGAACGGCCTTCCCGGCGCCCCGATTTCGGTCTGGCTGCCAGCCAGCCCCTCAGCGCAGGCGCTCAGGAACCCGGGCAGATCGGCGGTGGCAACCGTGCCTTTCGACACCGCGCCACGAAACAGCCGGTCCGTCGCCTCGCGGATCGACAGCACGACGGGCGCGATTGCCACCGGCGACGATACCGCCAGTTGCCGGTCGCCCAGCTCGGCGGCGCGAAAGCCGCTCGCCGCGTCGGCAAAGCGGGCGATCTCGGCCGGATCATCGAAGCGGTCGAACGTCTTCTCCGGATCGCCGCGCAGCACCACGGTGTTCGCCGTGTCGAGCGCAAGCAGGCCACCGGTGAAGCGGTGCGGGGTCCAGGATACCGTCATGCCCGAAATCTAACCGATAAATCACATTTGACAAGTTAGATTCCGCGATGCAAACCTTGGTGGGGATGCGGTTCCCCCAGCTTTTTTGAACATGTCGTCGTCACAACCATTACTTCCGGACGGCATGGTCCAAGGGTTTTGCATGCTCTATTTCTTCCAGCAGGTGCTGAACGGGCTGCATTCGGGAGCGCTCTACGCGCTGCTCGCCTTCGGCTACGTGCTGACCAACGGCATCCTGCACCGCACCAATCTCGCCTATGGCGCGCTGTTTGCCTTTTGCGGCCAGACGATGATCCTCACCGCCGCCTTCGGCTATCAGGTGCTGTGGCTGACGCTGCTGGCTGCGGTGGCACTCGGCGTCGTCGCGGCTTTCCTCTATGCCGGGCTGGTCAGCTACGTGCTGTCGCGCAGCGTCTTCGAACCGTTGGCCGACCGCTCGCCCAATGCGATCGTGGTGACGACGCTCGGCGTCCTGCTTTTGTTGTCGGAGGCAAGCCGTATCGCCGCCGACACGCATGATCTATGGTTGCCGCCGATGCTGGCGCAGCCCGTCGTTTTCGCGCAGGACGCAACCTTCAAGGCGACCTTGACGCTCATCCAGATCATCGACTGCGCGGTGGTGCTGGCGGCAATCGTGCTGGCTGCGTGGGCATTTGCCCGCTCGAGCTTCGGCCGGAACTGGCGCGCCGTCTCCGACGATCCCAAGGCGGCCGCCATGTGCGGTGTCGACGTGCGCGCGGTGTTCCGGCATGCCGTGCTGTTCGGCGGTTTCTGCGCAGCGCTGGCCGGCGTGATGGCCGGCCTCTATTACGGCAATGTCAGCTTCGGCTCCGGCCTCGTCTACGGCTTGAAGATCCTGTTCGTGACCGCGGTCGGCGGCTATCTCTCGCCGCCGCGCGCGGCGCTCGGTGCGGCGGCCTTCGGCATGGCCGAATCGCTTTGGGCCGGCTATTTCCCGGTCGAATGGCGCGACGCCTGGATGTATCTGTTCCTGGTCGCCATGCTGGTGCTGATCGGCGCCGGCCGCGACACCAGCAAAATCGCCTGAAACCATCAGACTTTGGTTGCATGACGCGGGGGCAGACCGCCAATATCCGGACCTGCCCTCCGATGCGATGACCTTTGCTGCCTCCATCCTTGTTGACCGGTCCGGCCACGCGCGGCATACCGTTGGACCACGCGGCGTGACGGACCTGAGGGGGGAAGCTGGCACGCCTCCGGCACAGGGAGGAATGCATGGCAGGGCTTCTCGCTCTATCCAGGACCATTGATCGCGCGAACGAATTCATCGGCAAATGGGTGTCGTGGCTGATCCTGCTGGCGATCCTGGTCAGCGCCGCCAACGCCATCATCCGCAAGATCTTCGACATATCCTCGAACGCCTGGCTGGAACTGCAATGGTATCTGTTCGGCGCCGCCTTCATGCTGGCTGCCGCCTATACGCTGAAGCAGAACGAACATATCCGCATCGACATCGTCTACGGCCTGTTTTCGCGCCGCGTGCAGCACTGGATCGACCTTCTCGGCCATGTCCTGTTCCTGATGCCGTTCGTGACGTTGATGGTGTTCTATTTCGTTCCCTATGTCCGGCTGTCGTTCCACAGCGGCGAAATGTCCAACAATTCCGGCGGGCTGATCGTCTGGCCGGCCAAGGCCATCCTGCTGGCCGGCTTTTTCCTGCTGGCACTGCAGGGCATTTCCGAGATCATCAAGAAGATCGCCATCATGCGCGGCGACATGGACGATCCCAACCCCTTCGTCTCCGCGCATGAGCAGGCCGAACTGGAAGCCAAGGCGCTCGCCGACGAGGTGCGCTCGTGATGGAGTTCATCGCCCAGAACATGGCGCCGATCATGTTCGCGTCGCTGATCCTGTTCATGCTGATTGGCTATCCCGTCGCCTTCTCGCTGGCCGCAAACGGGTTGATGTTCTTCTGCATCGGCGTGCTTTTGACGCCATATTCGGGCGGCGCGATCAACCTCGCCTGGCCGCTGCTCTATGCGCTTCCGGACAATTTCTACGGCAGCCGGGTGATGTCGAACGACACGCTGCTGGCCATTCCGTTCTTCACTTTCATGGGCATCGTGCTCGAGCGATCCGGCATGGCCGAAGACCTGCTCGACACGATCGGCCAGCTGTTCGGACCGATCCGCGGCGGCCTCGCCTATGCGGTGATCTTCGTCGGCGCGCTGCTGGCGGCGACCACCGGCGTGGTGGCGGCATCCGTCATCGCCATGGGGCTGATCTCGTTGCCAATCATGCTGCGCTATGGCTATGACCGCCGGCTGGCGTCCGGCGTCATCGCGGCGTCGGGTACGCTAGCCCAAATCATCCCGCCGTCGCTGGTGCTGATCGTTCTGGCCGACCAACTCGGCCGTTCGGTCGGCGACATGTATGCGGGCGCGCTCATTCCCGGCCTGGTTCTGACGGGTCTGTATTCGCTCTACATTTTGATCGTATCGATTTTTCGGCCCAAGATGATGCCGGCGCTGCCACTGGAAGCGCGCACGCTCGGCCATGGTGTGATGTCGCTGCTGGTGGCGCTGGCGGTAACGGTGGCCATCTCCTATGCGGCATATCGTTATCTGGCGCCGGCGCATGGCGACAATGCCGATATTCTTGGCGCCTGCGTCGGCGTGATCCTGATCTATGTCGTCGCGATCGCCGACAGGCGGCTGAACATCAACATGATGTCGCGGCTGGCGCAGCAGGTCATCATCGTGCTGATCCCGCCGCTGGCACTGATCTTCCTGGTGCTGGGCACCATCTTTCTCGGCATAGCCACCCCGACGGAGGGCGGCGCCATGGGCTCCGTCGGCGCATTGATCATGGCGGCGGCAAAAGGTCGGCTGTCGCTGGACGTGGTCAAGCAGGCGCTGGCCTCGACGACGCGGCTGTCGTCCTTCGTGCTGTTCATCCTGATCGGCGCGCGGGTGTTCTCGCTGACCTTCTATGGCGTCAACGGGCAGATCTGGGTCGAACACCTGCTGACCTCGCTGCCTGGCGGCGAAGTCGGCTTCCTGATCGGCGTCAACATCCTGGTCTTCTTCCTGGCCTTCTTCCTCGACTTCTTCGAACTCGCCTTCATCATCGTGCCGCTGCTGGCGCCGGCCGCGGACAAGCTCGGCATCGACCTGATCTGGTTCGGCGTGCTTCTGGGCGTCAACATGCAAACCAGCTTCATGCATCCGCCGTTCGGCTTCGCGCTGTTCTACCTGCGCTCGGTCGCCGCGCGCGTGCCCTATCTCGACCGCATCACCGGCAAACAGATCGCACCAGTGACCACCGGACAGATCTATTGGGGCGCGGTGCCCTTCGTCTTAATCCAGGTGATCATGATCGGGCTGACCATCGCCTTCCCGCAGATGGTGATGCATTACAAGGGCACGGTGGTCGATCCCGGCACGATCGACTACAAGGTGCCGGAACTACCAGCCCTGTCGCCGCTTGCCGCACCGCCGGCCGACGGCGGTACGGCGCCGGCGGCTCCTGCCGCCCCTGATCTGTCGCAACCACCGAGTTTCGGCGACACGCCGCCGGCCAAACCGGCAGCTCCGCAGCCGGACCTGTCGCAACCGCCAAGCTTCAACTGAGACCGGCATGGCCAAGATCATGAAAGCGGTTCGGTTGGAAGCGGTGGGCAGCATCGCGCTGCGCGAGGTCGACAAGCCCGACATCGGGCCGGATGAGCTTCTGGTGCGCGTTGAAGCCTGCGGCGTCTGCGGCACCGACCGGCATCTGTTCCACGGCGAATTCCCGTGCACGCCGCCGGTGACGCCCGGGCATGAATTCTCCGGCATCGTCGAGGCTATCGGAGAATCCGTATCCGGCTTTGCCGTGGGCGACCGCGTCACCGGCGACCCCAACATCGCCTGCGGGCGTTGCGCGCACTGTCATGCAGGGCGGGTCAACCTCTGCAGCAACCTGCGTGCCATCGGCATTCATCGCGATGGCGGCTTTGCCGAATATCTTGCCTTGCCGCAGAAGCAGGCTTTCATCCTGCCTGCCAGCCTGAAGCCGACGCATGGTGCCTTCTGCGAGCCGCTCGGCTGTTGCCTGCATGGCGTGGACCTGGCCGAAATCAGGCCAGGCAGCTCGGTGGCCGTGCTTGGCGGCGGCGTGATCGGCCTCCTCACCGTGCAGCTGGCGCGTCTGGCGGGGGCCACGACCATCATCCTGTCGACCAGGCAGGCCTCGCGGCGCGCGCTCGCCGAGGATCTCGGGGCCACGGCGACGGTCGATCCGACCGCCGCCGATGTCATCGATGCCGTCGCCGGGCCAACGGGCCTGGCGCCAGGCGGTGTCGACGTCGTCTTCGAATGCGCGGGCGTGCGGGAGACCGTCGAGCAGTCGATGCGGCTGGCCCGCGCCGGCGGGACGGTCGTCATCGTCGGCGTGACGCCGCAAGGCATGAAAGCGGAATTCGAGCCATTCGATCTGCTGTTCCGGGAATTGAAAGTGCTCGGCTCCTTCCTCAATCCCTTCACGCATCGCCGCGCCGCCGAGCTCATAGCATCGGGCGCAATCGAGATCGACCGGTTGATCTCCAGGCAGGTGGGGCTCGAAGACGCAGCAGCGGTGATCGCCAATCCGCCGGCACCCGGCGAGGTCAAGGTGCTGGTGGTGCCGCACCCTGGCTGAACGGCTGCGGCTTGGCCGTGCGCGCGCTTGCCGGCACCCCATCGACCGGTTATTGGGTGCGCGCCGAAAAAGACATGACCGGTTCGGTAGTCCGTCAACCTGTTGAATATGCTGTCTTTACTGCCAAGCGAAGGCTTGTTTTTCCTAATCCCAAGGCGTATTCCCATGACGATATTGCGCTATGTCGTCTTTGTTGACAAGGCCGCGCATTAGGAAAACGCATAGGGAAAAACCTGGATGGCTCGCCACAAGCTGCGAACCGACAGCCAGATAAAAGGGCTCCCGCCAGGCCGGCATGGCGATGGCGATGGCCTATGGCTATACGTCCAATCGTCAGGCTCCCGGTCTTGGGTGTTCATTTACATCAGGCAGGGCATCCGCAAGGAATTGGGCCTTGGCTCCTACGGCACCCTTTCCGGCAAGATCAGCCTGACAGACGCACGAGCCCGCGCCGACGAGGCGCGAGAGATCATCAAGAGCGGTGGAGATCCCTCTGCGGAAATGGCGTATCGGCGGCGGCTGGTGAAGCCTCGGACCTTTGGCGAATGCGCTGACGAGTTGCTGGCTACGAAGGAAGCAACGTTTCGGAACGCCGAGCACCGCGCTCAATGGCGCATGACGCTGACCGAATATGCCGCTCCGCTCCGCAAGCTTCCCGTTTCCGATGTCACGACCGACGCCGTCGTCAGAGTTTTGCGGCCGCTATGGTTGAGCAAGCATGTGACGGCAAAGCGTCTTCGTGGCCGCATCGAAAGGGTTTTGGATTACGCCAAGGCAATCGGCCTGCGCGACGGCGAGAATCCAGCACGGTGGAAAGGACACTTGGACCACGTTCTCGGCGATGGTCCGAAACTTGACCGCGAGCATCACGCGGCGATGCCCTACAATGACCTTCCGGGCTTCATGGAGCGGCTTCGCGCGGATGCGGGCACTTCGGCGCGAGCGCTCGAGTTCTGCATTCTGACGGCCACGCGCAGCGGCGAAACTCTCGGTGCGCAATGGGACGAGATCGACCTGTCCGCTGCCACTTGGACTATACCGGCCAGCCGAATGAAAGCTGGCAAAGAACATGAGGTGCCGCTCAGCGCCCGCGCTGTCCAAATAGCGCGCAGCCAATACGAGAACCGGCTCTCCGACATGGTTTTCCCTGGTCGGGCGCCGCGTGACCCTCTGAGCAGAATGGCGATGGCTTATGTGATGCGCCGGCTCAATGTCGGTCACTACACCGTGCACGGCTTCCGCTCGGCGTTCCGAGATTGGTGCGGCGACGCCACCAGCTTTCCGAGAGACGTCGCCGAAATGGCGCTGGCGCACAAGGTCGGGGACGCGACCGAACAGGCCTATCGACGCGGCTCGGCGATCGCGAAGCGGCGAAAGTTGATGGATGCCTGGGCGGCATATGTGTCGACGGTCAAGGGCGGCGCGAACGTCGTCGTCATAGGGAGGAAGCGCTGATGTCCAGGCAGTTTCTCGTCGAGCCCGCAGCCGGGTTCGTGCCGTCATTTCCAGACGATGCGAGGTGCGAGATCGAGAGAAGATGGCCGTCTGTGCCGATTAAGCGAATCGAAAGCGAATTTACAAACTATATGCTCTACCGGCCGGCGGCCAAGGCCCAGCCCGAACCGGTAGAGATAGAGAGACGTTATACCAAATTGCAGGAAGCCGTCCGCAGCCTGATGACCGAAATTCAATGGCTGAACAGAAACAATCTTGGCCGAATGGTGGAGCAGGAATTTTTGGAGCATTCCAATATTCTCGACGAAACCTATGAAAAATTGATGGTCGTTGATGCCCTTCTTCCTCGTGGACGCAAGCATCTACCGCAAGGCCACCAAGTGAAGCCGAGTTATCCGATGGCCTTCAATGTCGGTTGCATGCTCCAGGATGTAGGTCTCCCGATCAACGCCAAGCCAAAAGGTCCGCTCTGTCAACTGGTGGAAATTATCCTGCATGCTGCGGGGGAAAAACCCAAAGGCGTCATAGCTATCGTGAAAGCTATCCTCCCCTTTTTGGAAAAGAGGGCGTCGGAACGCTCCTAGTTTTTTAGAATGACTTGATGCGCCGCCTCGTCGCGTGTGCAAATTAGACAGCCATCAACGTCAACAGCGACGACGGTGGCGACCATAAAGGCCACCTCGCCGCACTAAAGCGAAAGGTGGTCTAAAATGGACGGCGAAGCTGCTCTGATTTCTATCAAGGAAGCTGCTCGGCTTACCTCACTCTCCCGCACCAGCATCAACGAGAAGCGAGCGGTCGGCAAATTCCCGCAGCCGGTACCGCTCGGCGACAAGCGGATCGCTTTCGTCAAGTCCGAGGTCGACGCCTGGATCCGCGAACGCATCGCGGCCCGCAGGTCGGAGGCCGCATGATGACCGGCGAGCGCGGAATCGAATTGATCCTGTCGGCGGCTGCATGGTTGGCTGAGACGCCGAAGCATCTGCGGCCAAGGCCGGCGGTTGTCGAGTTGCGTGAAAAGTTCGGCCTCAACGCCGCCGCAGCGATCCAGGCAATCCGCCACCACGATTTCGGACTGGAGGTGTCGAATGACAATCGCACCCCATGAAAGCCGAAACCCGGCCGCCTTGGCAGCGACCGGGCATTCAGGAATGTCGACGGGCGGGGGCTTAAATCGACGGTATCATGATACCGCGCCTGAACCTTCCCCGCAAGTTGTCCCCAGCCCGGTTGTCCAACATGTGCGCATGGCGCGCGGCCACCTGTTGAACGCCGCGTTTCGTTTGGACGACGAGGGCTATTCCTGCCGCCTGCTCAACAGCCTCAACGATGGCACCGCCACGTTGCTCGCCGAATGGCATGGCCGGCGCCGGCCGAGCATCGGGGAGGAATTGCCGGCATATGTCATCGAGGCCGCGATCGAGTGGCGCCAGCAGAGGAGGCGCGCTTGATGGAGGACGATTTCGCCGCCTCGCTGCTTGACGAGGTTTACAACTTCGTCGGCCGCTTCGTTGCCTATCCATCTGAAGCCGCGCATGTCGCGCATGTCCTATGGCTGGCTCATTGCCACATGATGCAGGCCTGGGAATCGACACCCCGGATTGCGTTCCTGTCACCGGAGCCGGGATCTGGAAAAACACGCGCGCTTGAGATTTCCGAGCTGCTCGTCCCCCGGCCGGTCGAGTCGGTGAACGTCTCGCCGGCCTACCTCTTCCGCAAGGTGGCTGACGAGGCCGGCGCGCCGACCATCCTGTTCGACGAGATCGACACGATCTTCGGGCCGAAAGCCAAGGACAACGAGGAAATTCGCGGCTTGCTCAACGCCGGCCACCGTCGCGGCGCCACCGCCGGCCGCTGCGTTGTCCGGGGCAAGATCATCGAAACCGAAGAGTTGCCGGCATATTGCGCCGTGGCGCTGGCTGGGCTCGGCGATCTGCCTGATACCATCCTTACCCGTTCGGTGATTATCCGCATGCGGCGCAGGGCTCCAGACGAGGCAGTCGAGCCGTATCGCCGCCGCGTGCATAAGCCCGCTGGCGACGTAGTGCATAAACGCCTGGCAGGCTGGGCCGAGTTCATCTCCGCAGACATCGGCAATCAATGGCCGGAGATGCCGGCAGGCATAAAGGACCGCGACGCCGACGTCTGGGAACCGCTCCTAGCAGTCGCCGATGCGGCCGGCGGACATTGGCCGGCGCGCGCTCGTGTTGCGGCTGTTGCGCTTGTTGCGCTCTCTAAGGAGAGTACACCCAGCCTTGGCGTCCGACTGCTCTCTGACCTCAAGGCAATCTTTTCAGATAGCGAGGTACTGGCCACCGAATCCATATTGATCCGGCTTTGCGGTCTCGATGAATCGCCCTGGTCAGACATGAGGGGAAAACCTCTCGATGATCGACAGTTAGCCCAGAAGCTCCGCCCCTACGGCATCAAACCAAGGGTTGTTAGGATTGGGACAGCGACACCGCGCGGCTATCATCATGCAGATTTCCTTGATGCCTGGAACCGCTACCTGTCTACGCCTCCCCAGGAGACCGCAACAAGCGCAACAAGCGCAACGGCGGTGGCAGCATGAGCGGCGCCGCCAGGATGCGCCGGCATCGCACCCGGCTGCGGCAAGGCACAACACCATTCGTGATCGATGTCGACGAGGTGAACTTTGCCGCCTTCCTGATCGCCGCCGGGTATCTCTGCGCAGATCAGGCTGAAGATCGACCCGCCATAAGGACGGCGGCCGAGAAATGGATCGCTGCGGCAACGTCGGCAAGGGCCTTCGAAAGTGTGACGCTGTCACGCCTCGAACTTTTCAAATCAGCTACCAAGGTCTCATGACCATCGACATCGACGACAGAATGACCATCAAGACCGCCGCGACCGCGAAGTTCACGCGGGTCAAATTCGTCGATGAAGAGCAGCGCATCATTGAGGGCGTGGCGAGCACACCGGTTACGGATCGTGCAGGTGATATCGTGGAGCCATTGGGTTGCGCATTTTCCCTGCCTCTTGTGTTTCTGCTCGACCATCGATCAGACCAAAACGTTGGCGAGGTTTTCGAAGCCCGCGTGACCGCCAAGGGCATCCGGTTCAAGGCCAGGATAGCCAAGATCGAGAAGCCGGGTGCTCTACAGGATCTGACGAATTACGCTTGGGATCTGGTGAAATCGGGCCTTCGCAAGACAGTATCGATCGGCTTTCGCGGCCTGGATACCGAGGTAATGGCCAATGGCGGGCTCCGCTTCAAGACGTGGGAGCTTCTGGAAATTTCGCTTGTGTCAATTCCAGCGAATCCAATGGCATTGATCGAGAGCTTCAAAGGCGATCCGCAAGACACTCCCGCGCCGCAGATCAAGCTGCCGGTGCCGCCAGTGGTGGTTCATCCGCCAGCGGCGGAGCCTGCGGTGATCACCAAAGCTCAGGAATTGCTTGGCGTCCGCGACCGACTGCGCGACCTGAATAAGCTCTACGACAAACTCGTCGACAAAAAATGGCATCACGTCGGCGCCGCTCGTGACGGAATCGACGCGCACCTCCGCAAGGTCGATGCCGAGCGCGCCGCGCTCGTTTCTCGGCAGATCGAGATCGAGACGGGCGTCGATCTTCGCGAAGAGCCGCCAAAGCAGGCCGCGCCGCAGCAACAAATCCAAGCGCGACAGTGGGAGGTGCGAGACCTGCCGGAGCCTGCCTACCCGTTCGGCGCGCGCAAGTCCGGGGATATGGATCTGATCGACAAGACCTTCGCTGCTTTCCTGGATTTCTATCCAGACACGTTGTCCAAAGTCTTCAGAGATGCCGGCGCCCATCCGAACGATAGCGTCACCTTGGAAGATGTCGTCACCGTTCGCGCCTTCGACATGGCGGGCCAAGCCTGGTCGGCTTTCCGCATGAAGGAACTCGAAGAGCGCGTCGCAGAGATCGAGGCCAAATCACAGCACTTTGCCGGTGTCCATCAGCGGGCGCTGGAATATCGCAAGGGCGCGCTCGTCACCTATTCCGGAGCCTTGTGGGTCGCTGTCACCGATACGCCGGCCGGCGCTATTCCCGGTGCTGCCGATTGCTGGCAGCTCGCAGTCAAATCAGGGAGCCTCGGATGACCGACACCACCAGACAGCGCAACCCGCTTCGCGGACCGCCGCCACGCAATGCTGAGGAACTCGACGCGCTTGGCCGCGCGCTATACGGCGACAGCAAATGGGAAGCGCACATGGCCGCTCGCCAGCGCGAAAGAGAAAAGGCCCACGCGCGTGGCCTGCCCGATGCCAGCCTGTCGCTCGACGCTTTCACGAAAGGCAACGAGGAGCCGAGGTCATGACCATACAAGAAGCGCTAGACGAGATTCGGGACATAACTCGGGGTGCGGTCGAGAGGCGCGCGCAGGAGATGATGGACCACCCCAACATCGACGCGGCCGACATACCGGCGCTTCTGCGCACGTTCGTCGCGGAGCAGATCGAACCCCTGGTCAACCCTATCCTGACGAAGGTCGAACGCCACCTGGATGAGTGTCATGCAACCAGACACTGACCAACACCGGGGGGGTATCTGGAAAAGCAAATCGGGTTTGGGGTCCAGACCGCTCCGGGCCACAACTTTCACGTAATTGAGCAATTCATTCAAAGGGCCGAAAAATCGTGGCTAAAAATCTCAAACTGGTAGCCAGCAACCCGCCCGCAACCCAGGCGCCACCGCGTCCGCTCGGCGAACACGGGATGGCTCTGTGGCAGTCAGTCCTAAGCCAATACGGCATCACTGATGCTGCCGGTATCGAGTTCCTCGTGACTGCATGCCAGGCGCTAGACCGGGCCGAGGCGCTGAAGGCGCAAATCGATTCCGACGGCGCGATCGTCCGCACCAAAGCCGGGCTGAAAGATCACCCGGGCCTGAAGCACGAGATCGCCGCACGCAGCTTGTGCATTCGGACGCTTGCCCGTCTCGGGCTCGACCTCGAGCCGTTGCGCAGCGGTCCCGGCCGGCCCTCTGGCATTGGATACGTGGGCTGATGGCAACGAAGAGAAAACCGATAGACCGCAGGCGCCAGATTGGTGGCGAGGCTGAATACCGGGCATGGCGCGACGTTTTCGAGAGCAGTTACGACGATTTTCACGATCTCGATGAGTTCGGCGTTTTCGATCCTTGCGGGCGCATTGTCCGCGTCGCCGATCTCCCAGCCGCACGGGCTGCGTTCCGCGAGGCGACTGCGGACGCATGGCAGCGGTTCGGACATCGCTTTATGGCTGAATGGGTGCCGACCGATAGGCGCGCAAAGCCGTGGGCACTCATCGAGATGGGAGCGCCATAAAGTGGCAACAAAACGCACCCCGTTGCGCCGCGACATCAAACGCCGGATCACGCCGGCCGCCATCGCGGCATTCAAGGCTGGCGACGACGACGCTCTTCGCGACATGCTTGGCATGAAGCCATGGGAGCCGTCGCCATCGGAAGTTGACGGGCCGATGCCTCCAGCATCCTCATCAGGGACGGCCTGGGCTGCCGCATGGCCTGCCGTGTGGGCGCTTCGGCAAGAGCTGGAGGCGGCTGCTTTAGAAGAGCGCGGGCCCGCACCTAAAGGACAACGAGCAGCCCGCAAATGACTCGCAACGACTATGCGTAAAGCGGTAGATCGGGAAGAGCCTTGCAAGTGCATTTCTGCTAATATGAAACGTCCCGCACATTCACGCGTGACGAAAATGGGAGGATGCGATGGATAACTTGAATCGCAGATCTGCAATTGCTCTCAGTGTGACGGCCGCTGCCATAACGCCATTGTTCGCCTTGGCGGCATCTGCAAAAACCAAGGAATACGGCCCGAAGGACGGCAAGGAGATTGCCCCCGGCGTCAGGGTGGTGGAGGTCGGCACCGGGAACGCCGACATTGCCGCTTACAAGAGCATCGCGATTGTCGACGTGGTCTTTCAGCCCGGTGCACATGCTCCGGCAACGATGATGGACAACGATATGGTTTGCACAATCGCTGCGGGCGAATTCACCATCAAAAAGGTGGACAAGGAATTCAAGCTCAAGGAAGGCGACATGTATACGTGCGCCAAGGGCAAGACAGATGAGGCGACAAATACAAGTGCCGTAGTCGGCGTGCATCGCATCGCCGTTCTGATACCTGCCTAGGAGATGCAGGGGCCCCGCCGCCGGTGACACACACCGCAGCGGGACGCTGATTTAGCAGCGGGGCGCTAGGACAAAAGAGGCGGCCCGGCTGTGGCGCGTGCAAATAACCAGCAACCGGGCCAACCTTGGTGGCACGTCCCAATGGGTGATTAAAACGGCAACCAAGTCCCTCCCGCCGGAGAAGCCCGCGCCGTGAAGCCCCTAGTCCAGAAGCCCCATCAGACCGGCGAGTAAATAGGCGGCAAGCGATAAGCTTACAGTTATGGTAATGACCGCCATGGGGGTTACCCAGTCACGCATCCCCTTACAGTGCATGAGGCGGGATTGAATTCTATTGGCCATAGGGGAGGCAGGCGGTGGCTACACAGCCGTAGGGGAATGGCCGGCGCTATCCAGTTCAACCCGCTACAGAAGCTGTAGGAGCAAAAATATTTTCATAACGGATTTTTGGGATTTCGGCGCCGGAGAGGTAAGTGCCTAACGGAGAGGCACGCGCCTCGTAGCACCCTTTTCGACAAAAATCAAGCCCTCCACCCGGCTGATTGACACCCCGTTAAGAAAAATTAGATATGGGATGGTGCCTGACAGGTACCTTGCGAAGCACCCCATAACAGGAAAGGAGACGACATGAGTATCAAATCCTCTGCATTCGGCGGCGTCACCTTGACGGGTGATGATGCTAAGAAGTTTCTTAATCAGGTCCGCTATGGTCGGCCAAAAGCAGCAGCAACGGCATCCGCCAAGCGTGGCTCTGTCATGCTTTGCAAAATGCAAAAGTCGGGTTCGGTAAGCGTTACGGTCAAGAAAGAATCGGACGCGAAATCCCCTGCCCGGAAACGCTGAACGCAAATTCCAAATAAGAGCACTCGGTGAGAAGGATGGAGTAACGTCCTTGTCACTGGGTGACGAAGCGTTCACGCCTCTCAAAACGTATCTTCGTAAAGATGCCAAGTCCCATGAAGGTGCAAGCCTAGCTCGCACGTATGTGGCGGTTGAGGACGGCACCGAAAGAGTGAGTGCCTACATCACCATCATATGCGGAGAAATCGAGGTTCAAGCCAACCATGAAGGCGAAGACCTTCAGTACCCATATTCAAGATATCCAGCGGTCAAAGTCGCTAGGCTGGCGGTAGACCGACGCCTTCAGAAGGGCGGCATCGGACGACTGCTTATGGATCTAGCCATAGGCATTACGAGAGAGGTCATTTGCCCTAATGTGGGGTGCCGGTTTCTTGTCGTGGATGCCAAGAAACCATCAATTGATTTCTATGGGAAATACGGTTTCACGATGATCGATACGCCGGATAACAAAGCGTCAGAATCGCCCGTCATGTTTATCGACCTTCATAGGACCGTGGTGTAACGCCAAGTTGCGCTAGTCCGTGGCATTACAATCGGGGCATCATAAGAAAAGGCCCGGAAGCCGAAGCCTCCGGGCCAATGTCGTCAACCGATTTCCGGTTAATCAGTTCATTGGCGAATGGGTTTCCCCGGTCATCCGTCGCGCCTCTTGCCGACCGAATGTTTCCGCCGCCATGAGCTTCATCGTCTCGGCCGTGACAATGAACTTCGCCACGCAAACGCGTTCCTGGCTACCGTCGAAGCCTCGCTGGTTGGCGTAGTACGACAAGCGGAACAGGTTCGCCGATACTTCCTCGACGCGCCCAACGCCTTGCACAAAGGTGTCTAGGACCACTGCGGGCTCAATCATATCGGTCATGCTGCACCGCCCTTCTGGTCTTCCAGAGCTTTGTAATACGCCCGCTTCATTTCGCCTGACAGCTTTGACGCCATACTGGCCACGAAGAAAAGCCGTTCCCCTTCGCCTTGGGTCAGCACGTGGTTCCCGTCCGGAACCGTGGAAAAGACCTCCATCATGTCAAGGAGAACGTCGAGCATGTTGTCCGCATCGCAGATCAGCGGCTCAAGATCGAAGAAAGTTGTCTTCCCGATGGCGGCGCTCATGACTGCAACCCTTCCAGATAGGCCAGCGCTGCAGCCACCATCGGCGGCACCGTCGGAGATGCCTCGAACGAACCCATTTCGTCCAGAGCAAGACGCAAGGCCTCAATGGCGCCTTTCTTCGATCGTGCCGGCCGCTCCCATTCCTCGATGACGGTCAGCCCAAAGGAAGCCTCGGCATAGGCGTCCAATTTGTCCTCATCCTCTAGCCGCGCGTTCCGGTTGAAATCGTCAATGCCAGCGCGAAAGGCGGCGATCGCATCGATCAGTGGATCATTGACGGGAGTAGCCGCCGAAGCCGTTACAGCGCCTCCCAAGGCTGGTACAGAGGCAACAGCGCCGACAAGCAAAGCGCGGCGGGAAAACCTTCCGAGGATCGCGTTCATTGGCCCACCTTCCGCTCTTCCCGGTCAATGATACGGGCGCCAGCGTCATGGAGGGCATTGGAGAGGCGGAGGAGCCTCAAGGCGAGGTGCAGGCGCACCAAGCGCATTCGCAAGGCTGCTGCGGCCAGCAGCAGGCATATGGCGGCGTAAGTCATAATGTCTCTCCTTCGGTTGCATTTTCCTTTAGGAAAAGCATTGGGGAGAAGGCACCGCCTCGAAGCATAAACGACGCAAAATCAATGAGATAGACGGTCAAAAGTCCGGTTCGGTAGTCCGGTCTCTTCCGTTTTTGAACGGAGGCCTGTTCACCGCATGATTTGCGGGAGAACCCACGGCCGGCAAGCGAGGCGAAAGCCCGCGAGCCGGTTGGGTCATGTCCGGATTTCCTGATGCCACGGCCCCGCCGGTTCACGGTCTGCAGCCACGCCTGTCCGCGCTTCAACCAACGACAGGACAAAGGACCATGAAACTGAACCATGCCAATCTCATTGCCACCGAAGTCGCGGCTCTTGCCGGCTTCTTCACCAGCCATTTCGGCTTCGAGCTTGTCGCCATGCGCGGCAAGGATGCCTTCGCGGTTCTACGCGGAACGGATGGCTTCATCCTCAACCTGATGATGCCGGGTAAGGGAGAGACGGCCAGATATCCCGATGGTTTTCACGTCGGCTTCATCGTCGGCAAACCGGACATTGTGCACGCAAAGCAGGCCGAGCTTGCCGATGCGGGCCTCGCGCCTGGCGAAGTCCAGGAGCTGACGCGAGGCGGCGTCAATTCGACCACCTTCTACTGCCTTGCGCCAGGCGGAATACTGATCGAGGTGAGTTCCTCGCCAGCCTGAAAAGAAAGACCCCGGGCGAACAGGCCCGGGGTCCTGGAATGAATACATTGGAGTGGTTTACAGGGCTAAAGCTTGCCGTTGCGCTGCTGGACCATCATGAAAGTGTCGTAATTGTATTCGGCCACCTGCGCCCAGAGATAGTGCTCCTTGCGGAAGCCCTTGATCGATTCCCAGATCTTCTTGAACGGCGCGTTGGAGGCTTCCATTTCGGCATAGACCTCGTTGGCCTTTTCGAAGCAGGCGGCCATGATGTCCTGGCTGAATGGGCGCAGCTTCGCACCACCGGCCACCAGCCGCTTCACCGCCGCCGGGTTCAGATAATCGTACTTCTGCAGCATGTTGGCATCGGCAGCCTGGGCCGCGGTGCGCAGCAACGATTTGTAAGCCGGCGAAAGCTCGTCGTATTTCGCCTTGTTGAACATCAGGTGGACGGTCGGACCGCCTTCCCACCAGCCGGGATAGTAGTAGTAGGGCGCGACCTTGTAGAAGCCGAGCTTCTCGTCGTCATACGGGCCGACCCATTCGGCGGCGTCAATGGTGCCTTTTTCCAGCGCCGGATAGATGTCGCCGCCGGCGATCTGCTGCGGCACGACGCCGAGCTTCTGCACCACCTTGCCGGCAAAGCCGCCGATGCGCATCTTGAGGCCGGACAGGTCGGCAACCGTGTTGATCTCCTTGCGGAACCAGCCACCCATCTGCACGCCGGTGTTGCCGCCCGGCAGGCCGAAAAGGCCCTGCGTGGCGAGAAACTCGTTGAACAGGTCAATGCCGCCGCCATGGTAGTGCCAGGCGTTCATGCCGCGCGCGTTGAGCGAAAAGGGAACCGCCGCACCGAGCGCCCATGTCGGGTCCTTGCCCCAGTAGTAGTATGCCACCGTGTGGCAGGCCTCGACCGTGCCGGCCGTGGTGGCGTCGGCGGCCTGCAGGCCGGGCACGAGTTCGCCGGCGGCAAAGACCTGGACCTGGAAGTTGCCATCGGTGGCTTCCGACAGCATTTTGGAGAACACCTCGGCGCCGCCATAGATGGTGTCGAGCGACTTCGGGAAGGACGACGCAAGCCGCCACGTCACCTTGGGATTGGACTGGGCTATTGCCGGCGCCGCGAGCGTGGCCGCCGCCGCCGCAGCACCGACGCCAGTAACACCAGCCTTGCGAATGAATGAACGACGATCCATGAAGTTCCTCCCTTTTGGACCAGACAGACCGACGTTCCGAAAATCCTCGCTTCCGTGTCGGTTGGCGCGAAACAATACACAGGCAAGAGGTCGAGTCCAGCGCGGCGGCCCGATTTGACGGCGAAGCCCAGCTGCCCTGCAACTATAGTCTAACAGGCTGTTTCGTGGCCCATGCGACAAGCGAAACTTGTCATGGAAAAATGGCGGCGGATCGCCTATTTTGGAGGCAGGACATCCTTTGCAGATGGAAAACAGAGCCAAAATGCATCAGCCGCTCGTCGCCATATCGACCGACGTACGTCAGTTCGACAACTACACCTGGCATGCCGCCCCGCAGCAATATCTGGAGGCGGCGATTGCCGGTGCCGGCGTGTTTCCGGTGCTGGTGCCATCGTTCGGCGACAGGCTCGACTTCGACGAACTTCTGTCGTCGGTCGACGGGGTCATGGTCACCGGGTCGAAATCCAATGTGCACCCCTCGCTCTATGGCGGCGATGCCAGCGAGGCCAATGGCCCCTACGACCCGGCGCGCGACGCCACCACGCTGCCGCTGATTCGCAGGGCGATAGAGCGCGGCGTACCGCTGCTCGCCATCTGCCGCGGTATCCAGGAAATGAACGTGGCGCTCGGTGGCACGCTGGGCACCGAGATCCAGGAGCGCGAGGGTTCGTTCGACCACCGCGCGCCGGTGAGCGACAATCAGGATGAGCGCTTCGCCATCCACCAGACCATTTCGATCAAGCCGGGCAGCTGCCTGGCCGGCGCGTTCGGCGCTGGAGACATCAAGGTCAATTCGTTGCACCGCCAGGCGATCGACCGGCTGGGCTCGAAACTGCAGATCGAGGCGGTCGCCGGTGACGGCACGGTCGAGGCGGTTTCGGTGCGCGACTCCCGCGCCTTCGCCGTCGGCGTGCAATGGCATCCGGAATACTGGGTCAACTCGGATAGCAACTCGGTCAAGATTTTCCGTGCCTTCGGCGATGCCGTGCGGCTGCACGCCGTGGCGAAAGCCGGTGCGCGCGCCGCTGCGGAATAATCAGTTCCTCAAATCACCTGTCGCCGCCAGTGACAGCAATGGCGCGGCCGGCGCATAGGATTCATAGCCGTCACCGTCAGCAACCGCGAAGGTGACGATCGGATCGACGCCATTGGCGCTGAAGGCGACCGTGCCGTCCTGTTGCTGGCGCCAGAACTTTGCCCGCTCGATACCGGGCAAGAGCCGGCGGCAGTTCGGCCCCATCGTCAACAGCGACAGGTCATCCGAAACCGACGCACCGCGCGTGACCGCGCAGTCGCCTTGGTCGCCATTGGCCACCAGCCTGTAGCTGTTGGATGGCGCGACCGCATCGGCGGTACTGTCACCGCCGCCGTCGTGAAGCAGATGAAAGCTCCCAAACAGCGCGGCGGCAGCTGTCACGAGGGAAAGCGTTTTTATCATTCTTCATCCTCGAACACGGACAGGATGAAGAATGATTTCAGATGGTTAAGCGGACGTTAATAAGTGTGGCAACCTGCCGCCTGTCCGGACGGAAAGGCGCTTCACGCTTTTCCTGGAATAGCTTTGGCCTTCACATTCACAGTCTCCGGCACCGGCGTCAGCGGACGACGTTCTGCGAACCAGGAGACCAGATTGTCGACGCACAGATCCGCCATTGCGCGCCGTGTATGGTCCGAGGCCGAGCCGACATGCGGCAACAGCGATGTGTTCGGTGCGTCGAGCAGCGCCTTGGGCACGTTTGGCTCGTCGGCAAAGACATCGAGCCCTGCGGCGGCGATGGTGCCATTGGCAAGCGCTGCCGCAAGCGCTGTCTCGTCGACCGTGCTGCCGCGGCCGACGTTGACGAAGACGCCGTTGGCGCCGAGCGCCGACAGGATTTCGGCATTGACCGCCTTCTCCGTCGAGGCGCCGCCGGGCGCCACCGAAATCAGCGTGTCGACCGCTTCGGCGAGGCCCTTCAATGTCGGGTGGTACTGGTAGCTCAAGCCTTCGACCCGGCGCCGATTGTGATAGGCGACCGACAGGCCAAAAGCTTCCAGCCGCCGGGCAACCGCCTGGCCGATGCGGCCCATGCCGAAAATACCGACCTTGCGGCCACGCAAGGTCAGCCGGCTCAGCGGATAGTTGCCCTTGCGCAGCCAGCTGCCGTCACGCAGCCAGGTCTCGGCGCGCGGCAGGTCGCGGATGGTGTTGATCAGCAGCCCGATCGTGGCGTCGGCAACCTCTTCGGTCAACACGTCGGGCGTGTTGGTGACCATGATGTTTTTGGCGGCCGCATGGCCGACATCAACCGAATCATAGCCGACGCCGAAGGACGCGATGAGTTCGAGATTGGGCAATGCATCCATCATCGCCGCATTGATGCCGGCGAACGAGGCAATGCCACGCACGTTGCTGCGCATTTCTTCGGTGACCAGCGCCGGATCGGCTCGTTCGATCCTGACCGGGTTGAAGGTGTTGTCGATGCGCTTGACCGCATGATCGTTGAAGTCGCCCGGCACCAGAATGGCGACGGTCTGCAATTGTTCGGCCTTGGTCATGAACGCTCCACCGGCTTGCCGGTCGACTGGCGCACATGCAGTTCCGGCTTGATCAGTTCCTGCGACGGCCGCACCGTCTGCCCGTTCAACTTGTCCAGCAGCGCGCTGGCGGCGCGGCGTCCAACCTCGCGCTGGCCGTTCCAGACGGTGGTCAGCGCCGGCGTCGCAATTGCCGCCTCTTCGAGATCGTCATAGCCGGTGACCGAGATGTCGACGCCCGGCACCAGGCCGGCACGCGCAATGCCATTCATCAGGCCGATGGCGACAAGGTCGTTCCAGCAGCAGGCGGCCGTCGGCTTGTCCTTCAGCGCCAGGAACTGCCCGGCGGCCTCGAAGCCGGCCTGCTTGGTGCGCGGGCCGGCGATGCGCCAGGACGGCCTGACCTCAAGCCCTGCCGCCTCCATGGCGTTGACATAGCCCTGGTAGCGATCGCGGCCGGTCGAGGTCTGGTCGGTGCCGCCGATCATGGCAATGCGCTTGTGGCCGAGCGAGATCAGATGGTTGGTGGCGAGCCCGGTGCCATAGGCATCGTCGCCGCGAAAGACCGGCACATCGGCACCCTCGACCGTGCGTGCGATCAGCACTGCCGGCAGGCCGTTCTCCTCGGCCATCAGGATGTCGGAAGCCGGCGTGCCGATGGCCGGCGACATGATGACGCCGTCGGCGCCCAGCTGCAGCAGCGTATCGATGAAGGTACGCTGCTTCTCGAGCTGGTCATAATGGTTGGACAGGATGAAGGTCTGGCGGCTGCGGTCGAGTTCGCTTTCGATCGAGCGCAGGATCTCGGCGAAGAACGGGTTCATGATGTCGTGGACGACGACCCCGACAATGCCCGAACGCGAGGTGCGCAGGCTGGCGGCGCGCCGGTTGTAGATATAGCCGATGGCGCGGGCATGTTCCTTGATGCGGTCGCGGGTGGTGCCGGCGACCAGCGGACTGTCGCGCAGCGCCAGTGACACCGTGGCCGTGGAGACGCCGAGCGCATCCGCGATCGTCGAAAGCTTGATTTTCTGTGCCAGCGACCTGTGCTCCCCGACCGGCTTCAGTCCTTATGCACGTCGTTGTCCCGAAACTGGTTCCCACTTTTGGGCGACATGCATTAAACAGTTTAAAGGCGGCGTTATGCCATCGATCGGCAGTAAATCAAAGTTTTTTTGCCAACGCCTCCGCTTCGACATCGGAGGCCGCGCGGCTCTGCAGCCGAAGCCGATGCTCGCGATGAACGATGTAGAGGCCGCTGGCGACGATGATGGCGGCGCCGACCAGTGTCCAACGGTCGGGAAACTGCTTGAAGACGATCCAGCCGGAAATGATCATCCACACCATCTGCGAATAGGGATAGGGCGCCAATGCGGTGGTCGTCGCAAGCCGGTAGGCCTGGACCAGCAACCAGTGGCCTACGCCGCCGAACACACCAAGCATGAGCAGGACGAACCAGTGCCAGCCATCATGCGGCAGGGAAAACGAAAACGGCAGCAGGGGCAAAAGCAGCACCGCCGGCGCCAGTGCCGAAAACAGGATCAGGCTTTCCGACGTCTCGGTCGCCGACATGCGGCGCGTCATGATGACGTAGAAGCAGTTCGACAGCATCGAGCCGAGCGCGAAGATATGCCCGATGCCGAAAACGCCGACACCTGGCCGGGTGATGATCAGAACCCCGGCGAAGGCGGCCAGGATCGCCAGCCAGCGCCGCCAGCCGGCCCATTCGCCAAGCAGCGGGCCGGCAAGTGCAGTGATCACCATCGGCCCGAAGAAATAGATCGAGGTGGTTTCGGCCAGTTGCAGGGAGCGTAGCGCCAGGATGTTGAACATGGTCGATCCGAACAGGAACAGACCACGCAGAACATGGGCCGGCAGGTTGACCGGGCGAAACCGTACCGGTTGGCGCCAGCTGCGCAAAAGCGTGCCGACCAGCACCACATGCACGGCAAAGCGCACCCAGGCGACGATCAGTACTGATACCCCGGCCAGGACGAGATATTTGCTGCTGGTGTCGAGGAATGTGAAGAAGATGTAGGTGGAAAGCATGCAGAGAATCGCCACCGGGGGCGTTGCGCTTTCTGGATGTCTTTGGGGAGCACTCACTTGCAGGCCGGATGGGAAGCTTGGCTGGAGCCCACCTTTGCGGGAAATGCCGCTTGCCGGCAAGCCAATTGTCGGCTGCCACCACGCCAAAGCCGGCTGGCACAACAACAGCGCCCGGCAGGCTTAGTTCTAGCTTTCGGGAACTAAGGGTGCATGCGGGCGCCCCTGGTGATCTTGTCGACCACCTTCTTCTCGGCGCGAAGCGCGATACCGACCACCCTGGCGTCTTCAGGTGCGAAATCGGCGAAGACCGCACGGTTGGCCGTGTCGTGGCCGGTCGCGAACATCTCCTCGACATAGAGCGAGGTCGTCACGCCACGCTCCAGCGTGCGCCGGTGGATTGTGCCCAGCGTCGCCTGGTCGGCCGACAACACGATGACCGGCTGGATCGACAGCGGATTGTAGAGATTGCCGGCGCGGTCGCGGTAGGGTTCGCCGATGATGTCCGGGAATTGGGCGACGATGCCGCTGGTCAAGAAGGCGGTGACGTTGAGTTTCTGCCAGACCGGCAGATCCTGCCTGAGCACGATTGCAAATTTCGTGTCGAACATGAGACATTGACCATTCGAGCTTGTGCCCCAATACGAGGCTGAAGGAGAAGATGTCGCACGATCTAAACAGCCAGGCCTTCGAGGGTCTTGGACGTTTGTGCGTTGACGCGGCGGAGAACTGCATCATCTTCGCCTCCGACCCTGCTGGCATGGAGCGGATCGAGGCGCGGTTCCACGGCAGCGCCTTCGACCTGCATCGGCACGACACCTTTGCGATCGGGGTGACGCTGCACGGCGTACAGCGGTTTCGCTACCTCGGCGCGACGCGCCACAGCCTGCCTGGCCAGATCATCGTGCTGCATCCCGACGAATTGCATGACGGTGGTGCCGGCACCGAGGACGGATTGCGCTACAGGATGCTCTATCTGGAGCCGTCGCTGATGCTCGACTGCCGTGGCGGCGCGTCTTTGCCCTTTGTCAGGGACGGCGTGCTGACGGACGACAGCTTCTGCACGACGCTGCTTTCGGCGCTGGGGCCGCTGGAGGAGGAACTCGACGAGCTGTTCGTTGCCGACTTCCTCACCCAGCTGATGCAAAGCCTGACCCGGCATGCCGGCCAGCCGGCGAAGCCGATTGCCAGGACGGCATGGCGAGCAGCTACGCTGGCGCGCGACTATCTCGCGGAAAACTTCGGCCGCCCGGTGCGTTCAGGCGAACTGGAGGCGATCACCGGGCTCGACCGCTATGCCCTGTCACGGCATTTCCGGGCCGCCTTCTGCACCAGCCCGCATCGCTTCTTGGTGATGCGCCGGCTTCAGAGCGCGCGGCGGATGATTGCCGCCGGCGAGCCCTTGGCGCAGATCGCCATCGAGACCGGCTTCAGCGACCAAAGCCATTTTATCAGGCAATTCAAGAAGGCGTTCGGCATGACGCCGGGGCGCTGGTCATCGCTGATCCAAGGCGCTGCAACGGAGGCGGCTTGATTGTTGCGCCGGGACCAGGCGATCAGTCGTCCGTCTCGGCGTCGTCGTCGATCAACACCAATTCCTCGTTCGAGAGGTTGGCCTCGATACGGGCAAGCAGCTTGAACAGTGCCTTCTGGTCCTTCTTGTCGAGGCCCTTCAGCGCCTGCTTTTCGGTCTTCTTCACCGATTTCTCGATGGCGTGGATGATGTCGCGGCCCGTGTCGGTGAGGAAAATATGGGCCTGGCGAGCATCGGCTGAGGAGGCGCGCTTTTCCAGAAAGCCCTGCGCCTGCAGGCGGTTGATGGTCTTGGTGATGGTCGGCGGGCGCACGCCGAGGCGTCCAGCAAGATTGCCCGGCGTCTGGCCGTCTTCACGGTCGAGCGTCAGCATGATCTGATCCTGGCCGGCATAGAAGCCGTGTGCCAGAAGCCGCGCCGCGAGCGCGGTTCTTGCCAGCCTTGCCGCCGAATGCAGCCGGCTCATTGTTGCAGTCTTGTCCGCCTTAGCCATGGTCATCCCTCTTCGGCCGTACCGGTGCGGTCAGCATAGACGCAGCCGGCCGGTTGGCAATCGACGATCAAAAAGAGTCCGGCGCTCCAAACAGCTTTGCCGGCAAGCATTGAGGTGTCCGCCGTGGCTAATGCCAGATGTTTATTTCAGTTAGATGACAAACGACTTTTCGCGAGCGGAGTTTTCGCCGCGGACCATATGCGTGAGGAAATGTCGCTCAGCCGGGCTTCACCGCCACGATCATCAGCGCCTGATAGGCATCCTCCACCTCGTGCAGTGCGGCCCGCGACAGCGGTCCGGCCTGCCTGGCGATGCCGTCGCCGGCGTTCGAGGTGTCACGCTTGCCGGGCCTGTCGTTGTATGGCGCGACAGAGGTGAAGATCTGGTCGCTGACGCTGTCGGGGAAGAACAACTGCCCGGTCATCACCGAATTCTCGTCAGGGAAGACCTTGAAATGGATATGGGTGGTGCGGCCGTGATACCAGCCGGGATAGATGGTGGCGAAGGAAACGATGCCGCTTGCATGGGTCTTCTGCCAGCCACGCAGGAACGTCTGGCCCGACGTGTCGACATCACGGCCGTCACCTTGTCCCGGGTAGCCCGAATAGGCACCTTGCGCGTCGCAATGCCAGATGTCGACGCGGGCGCCGGCAAGCGGGCGACAGGCAGCGTCGACGACCTGCAGCCGTACGGTGAGGGCAACGCCCTTTTTGCCTTCGGTGACATCGGCACGTTCGAGTTTCGGGTCGAAATAGAACGGCCCTTCGGTCACCTCGGGCGTGATTGGCGCAAACGCCGGCGCCGGATTGGAACAAGGTCAGCCCGGCATAGGACCAGGACTGGGCGGCGGAAGACTGGGCGGCGATTGCCGCGGCCGGCAGGAAGGCACCACCGCCGGCGGTCACCGCGATCAAGCCGAGCGCCTTGCGCCGGCTCAATGAGAAGGAGAATGGCTTGCCGGACATATCGTGCCTCTTTAATTGGCTTGCCGTGTGCTGATCCAGGCCTGTGACGGCGGCTCCCGCCAATGAAAATTCGGCAATGCCGGCAAGCCAGTTTGGCCCATCGGTTTGCCTCGTGCAAAAACCCGGCACACGTCCTATATGGAGCCGACAATCCCTTTTCGAGGCCTTTCAAGGCCCAGATTTTTCGAGGCAAGTCATGAGCGACGCACAGACGCAGATCCCCGTAACCGTTCTCACTGGCTATCTCGGCGCCGGCAAGACGACGCTGCTCAACCGTATCCTGTCGGAAAACCACGGCAAGCGCTACGCCGTCATCGTCAATGAGTTCGGCGAAATCGGCATCGACAACGAACTGATCGTCGAATCCGACGAGGAAATCTACGAGATGAACAATGGCTGCGTCTGCTGCACGGTGCGCGGCGACCTGATCCGCGTCGTCGAAGGCCTGATGCGCCGGCCCGGCCGTTTCGACGCCATCGTGGTCGAGACCACCGGCCTCGCCGATCCGGTGCCGGTGGCGCAGACCTTCTTCATGGACGACGATGTGCGCTCCAAGACCAGGCTCGACGCGGTGGTGGCGCTGGTCGATGCCAAGCATCTGCCGCTGCGGCTCAAGGATTCCAGGGAAGCCGAGGACCAGATCGCCTTCGCCGACGTCGTCGTGCTCAACAAGACCGACCTCGTCACCCCGGAGGAACTCGCCAAGGTCGAAGCGACGATCCGCGCCATCAATCCGGCGGCGAAGATCCATCGCACGACTCGCGCCGGCGTCGCCTTGTCGGAAGTGCTCGACCGTGGCGCCTTCGACCTTTCAAGGGCGCTGGAAAACGATCCGCATTTCCTCGAGGCGCAGGACGATCACGACCATCACGACCACGACCACGACCACGACCATCATGATCATGACCATAACGGGCATGACCACCACCATCACGCGCATCCTTCCGACATCCATGACGTGACGGTGCAATCGGTGTCGCTGCGCGGCGGCGAGATGGATCCGAAGAAGTTCTTCCCATGGATCGAGAAGGTCACCCAGATGGAAGGCCCCAACATCCTGCGGCTGAAAGGCATTATCGCGCTCAAGGGCGATGACGAGCGCTATGTCATCCAGGGCGTGCACATGATCATCGAGGGTGACCACCAGCGCGCCTGGAAGGACGGCGAGAAACATGAGAGCCGGCTGGTGTTCATCGGCCGCGAGCTCGACGCCGAGCGGCTGAAGAAGAGCTTTGAGGCTTGCCAAGCGGCAGCTTGACGCCCGCCAAGGTAGTATGGGAAAGGGGCTATCGGTCTGAAGGCTGATAGTTCACCCTCTCTTAGCAAACTGCACGCCGGATGCCCGGCAAATCCGATGACAAAACGAGTGCGCAGGTCCAACTTGTGCGCGAATTTCGCGACCGAGATAGACTACTACCCCTACGTTATCCAACTTTTTTCGAGAGAAAGACGACGCTTCTTTCGTCTTGGTGACATTGCTCCCGCGCTGGCCAGGTCTGGCGAAAACATCGTGGTTTCCTGGGGTTCCCTCGATGGCGATGACGATCGGCGAATCGTTAACTTCGTCGACATCTCGGACTTTTGGACGAGGTTCTATGTCGTCATGCATGAAGCCTATCTGGAAACCTACTCACCTCTGTTCGCCAAAAGCAGGAAATTGAACTAGCCCATGCCCACCGTCGCCCCGCTTGATCTCGAAGGCCATTGCGTCGCCGCCGTCTTCCTCGGCGACGTGCCGCATTTCGCGCTGGCCGATGGTGCCGTCCATCGGCTCGACCATGGCCACAAGACAATTCAAGCCAATGACGGGCTGCTCGCCGCCTTCCACGATGCGGCCAATGACCGGCTGATCACCGGCGGCGAGGATGGCAAGATTTTTTCTGTCACCGCGGGCGGCAGCTTCCAGGAACTGGCGAGAGCCGGGAAAAAATGGATCACCAGCGTCGCCGCCGGACCGCAGGGCGCCATCGCCTATGCCTCAGGCAAGAACGCCTTCGTGCGTTTCGCCGACGGCAAGACCAGGGAATTTGCCCATCCGCGTTCGGTCGAGGGGTTGGCGTTCTCGCCCAAGGGCATGCGCTTTGGTGTTGCCCGCTACAATGGCGCGACGCTGCATTTCCCGGCCACCGAAGGCAAGCCGGCGGAGCTCGAATGGGCCGGCGCCCATACTGGCATCACCTTCTCGCCCGACGGTGCGTTCCTAGTCACCACGATGCAGGAGAACGCCCTGCACGGCTGGAAGCTTGCCGACGGCAAACACATGCGCATGAGCGGCTATCCCGGCAAGGTCAAAAGCCTGTCATGGAGCACGAAAGGCAAGTGGCTGGCGAGTTCCGGTGCACCGGCGGCGATCGTCTGGCCGTTTTCAGGCAAGGACGGCCCGATGGGCAAGGCGCCCCTGGAACTCGGCACGCGTGGCAACGCCATGGTGACGGCGGTCGCCTGCCACCCGAGCCAGGATGTCGTCGCCGTCGGCTATGATGACGGCATGGTGATGGCGGTACGTTTTTCCGATGCCAAGGAAGTGCTGTTGCGGCGACCGGGCAAGGGAGCCATCACCTCGATGATGTGGGACAAGGAAGAGCGCCGCGTCGCCTTCGGCAGCGCGGCCGGCGATTGCGGCGTCATCGACATCACGGCGTAAGGTGTGCTGAAATTCAGGTGAGGCCGGCCTGCAAACGACAGCTCTCTGCGCTTCCGGTGCTCACGGACCCGAACGTCCGCTCCGCTCCGGTTCTCGAGAGCCATCATTTTCGGCTCGGCCTGACCTGAATCTCAACACACCCTGGTCTGGGATCACTCGGCGCCGCAGGAAACCTTGCCGGTCAGATCGGTGGTCTTGCCATCGCCGTCCTTGTCGGCGGTGCTGTCATAGACGGCAAGCGTGTACTGCCCGTCATAGACACCTTCATCGCTGGCCTTGGTCAGGATCGTCAGTTCGACGGAACTGAAGGTCTGGGCCACCTCGTGCTCATGATAGATGTTCAGCCGCAGATCCTTGTCGTCGAGCCAGTACTGGGTGAGGTTGGCATCCTCGAACACGGTCTTGCGCAGATGGTCGTCAGCGGACCTTGCCTTGATTTCGAGGTCGCCGCGAAAGTTGAAAGTCGGGCCGCCCATGCCTCTGGTGACACCGGCGCCGACCTCGAATGCTACCGCCGCATCGTCAACGTTGCACCAGATGCCACCTGAGGCGCAGGCCATATTGGCCGACAAAAGCAGCCCCGTCGCGCAAATGATCGTCCGCATTTTTCCCCCCCGCACCCACAATTGCCCCTCATTGGCGCTGGTTTCGCCAGCAGCGTCAAGCGTTGCCACCAGCGGCTGAGCCAATGCAGGATAGACGCGCGGCCAATTGCGGTCGCGGACATGGATTGGCTATGAGAGACGACCAGAGGGGGTTTTCATGCATAGCGGCAGTTCAAGGACGTCCATCGGCGGCATCGATCGCGATCGCATTGCCGACCTGCGCGAGATCGAGGCGGCAGCGTTCCGCAAGGCGCGGCCGCAATCACGGGCGAAGGTCGGTAATGGCCTGCCCGGCTTCTTCGGCGGCGTGCCGATGCACTGGATGAACGACTGGCCGACGCCGTTTCCGATCCTGGTCGACAGAGCCAGGGGCGCCACCATCACCGATATCGACGGTATCAGGCTCGACGATTTCTGTCTGGGCGACACCGGCTCGATGTTCGGCCATTCGCCACCGCCGGTGGCGCGCGCCATTCGCCGCCAGGCCGGGCGGGGCCTGACCTATATGCTGCCCTCCGAAGACGCACTCGCCATCGGCCCGCTGCTGCAGCAGCATTTCGGCCTGCCGTTCTGGCAGATCGCGACAACGGCGACCGATGCCAACCGCTTTGCGTTGCGGGTCGCCCGCGCCGTTACCGGGCGCGAAAAGATCCTGGTCTTCAACGGCTGCTATCACGGCTCCGTCGACGAGACGATGGTGCGACTGGTGGATGGTGTTCCGATCAACCGGCCGGGACTGGCGGGGGAATTCCGCGACCTGACCCGCACGGCGAAGGTGATCGAATTCAACGATGTCGCCGCACTGGAGGCAGCGCTTGGGGACAAGGATGTCGCCTGCGTCATCGCCGAGCCGGTACTGACCAATTCCTGCATGGTGCTGGCCGATCCGGGCTTCCATGACGCGTTGCGCAGGTTGACGCGCGAAGCCGGTACGCTGCTGCTGATCGACGAGACGCACACCATCTCGACAGGCCTGGGCGGTTACACCAGGAAATACGGGCTGGACCCGGACTTCTTCGTGCTGGGCAAGCCGATCGCCGGCGGTGTGCCGGCCAGTGTGTGGGGCATGAGCGACGGTGTCGCCTCGCGCTATGCGGCCTACAACAGGGAGAAGGAGCCGGGTTATTCCGGCATGGGCACGACGCTCTCAGCCAATCCGCTGCAGTTTGCGGCGATGCGCGCCACGCTCGAAGAGGTGATGACCGAAGACAATTATGCCCGCATGGACGATCTGGCGCGGCGGCTCGACTCCGGGCTGACCGGCGTGATCGACCGCTACCGCCTGCCCTGGCATGTTGCCCGCGTCGGCGCCCGCGTCGAGTTCATCTGCGCGCCCGGCCCGCTGCGGAATGGCGGCGAGGCCGAGACGGCGCATGCGCAGGAACTGGAAGCCGCCATCCATGTCGCGCTGGTCAATCGCGGCGTGCTGATCGCGCCCTTCCACAACATGATGCTGATCTCGCCGGCGACCACCGGTGCCCAGGTCAACCGGCTGATCACCGCCTTCGGCGCGGTTGCGGCGAAACTTGCGGCATGAGACAAGCGGCTAACACATGGGCGCGCCAAGCAAAGCCGGACAGATCATGACCTCACCTTCGGGCTCGACGCCCACCGAGGCGCAAGCCTTTCTCGACGCTCATCCCGAAATCGAAGCCTTCGATATCGTGCTGACCGACGCCAATGGAGTCGGCCGCGGCAAGATCGTGCGCCGGCATGAGCTGAAAAGCATCTTCGAGGGCGGCCGGCACATGCCGATCTCGATCCTCGGCCTCGACATCACCGGCGAGGATGTGCACGAAACCGGGCTGATCTGGACGACCGGTGACGGCGATCTCAGGGCCTGGCCAATCCCCGGCACGCTGGTGCCGCTCTACGGCACAAACCCGCCGCGCGGCCAGCTGCTGATGGCGATGTATCACCTCGACGGCCAGCCGATGTCGTCGGACCCGCGCCTGGCGCTGGCCCGGCAAGTGGAGATCCTGGCCGCCAAGGGTCTTTATCCCGCCGGCGCCTTCGAGCTGGAATTTTTTCTCCTGGCCAACGAGCGCGACGCCGACGGCAAGGTGCAGCCGGCGCGCGCCGTGCTCGACGGCCGCGTCTCGGGCAAGACGGAAGTCTATTCCGTCGATCACCTGCACGGCATGGAGCCGCTGTTTTCCGACATCTATGCGGCGGCCAAGGCACAAGGCATTCCGGCCGAGACGGTGATTTCCGAATATGCGCCTGGCCAGTACGAATTGACGCTGAATTACCGCAAGGACGTGATGCGGGCGGCCGACGACCTGGTCATGCTGAAGCGGCTGGTGCGGGCACAGGCGCGCCGCCATGGCGTTACCGCCTGTTTCATGGCCAAGCCGATCGAGAAATATGCCGGCTCTGGCATGCATTTCCACGTCTCGCTGCAGGACAAGACCGGCCGAAACGTCTTTGCCGAAGCCGGCGGCGAGAGCTGGTCGCTGCCGCTGTTGCGTGGCCTCGGCGGCCTGATCCAGACGATGGCGGAATCGATGCTGGTGTTTGCGCCGCACGCCAATTCCTGGCGGCGCTTCGTCTCGCAATCCTATGCCCCGGTGGCGCCGACCTGGGGCGTCAACAACCGTTCGGTGGCACTGCGCGTGCCGGCCGGCGACGCGAAGAACCGGCGCATCGAGCATCGGCCATCGGGCGTCGACGCCAACCCCTATCTGATCGCCGCGACCGTGCTGGCCGGCATCATCAAAGGTCTCGACGAAGGTCTCGACCCCGGCCCGGAAACCACCGGCAACGGCTATGAGGCAGCGGTGACGCGCACGACGATGCCAGTCGACTGGCGCGCCGCCATCGAGGCCGCGCGGGCATCCAGCTTCCTGAAAAGCGCGCTCGGCGAAGACCTGCACCGCACCTTCGTGGCGATCAAGCAATCCGAGTATCTGCGCGTGGCGCGCACGGTGAGCGAACTGGATTATCACCTCTACCTGCACGAGGTCTGAGAGCCTTGCGATCAGGCGGCGATCACTTTTTCGCCGCCTCCATCAAATGAGGTGGCGCGCCCGCCTTCAAGAACATATCATGAACAAATGAGCGCACTCACCGTCCGTGAAAAGCTAGCGATCCTGTCCGATGCCGCCAAGTACGACGCCTCCTGCGCCTCATCCGGCGCGGCGAAACAGGATTCACTGAAATCCGGCGGCATCGGCTCCACCGAAGGCATGGGCATCTGCCATTCCTATGCGCCGGATGGGCGCTGCATTTCACTGCTGAAAATCCTGCTGACCAATTTCTGCATCTACGATTGCAGCTACTGCATCAACCGCTCGTCGTCGAATGTGCGGCGCGCCCGTTTCACCATCGACGAGGTGGTGAAGCTGACCATGGATTTCTACCGGCGCAACTACATCGAGGGCCTTTTCCTGTCCTCAGGCGTCATCCGCTCGCCCGACGAGACGATGGGCGAGATGGTCGAGGTGGCGCGACGGCTGCGACTGGAAGAGAAATTTTCAGGCTATATCCATCTTAAAACCATTCCGGAAAGTTCGGCGGAACTGGTCGAAAAGGCCGGCCTCTATGCCGACCGGCTGTCGATCAATGTCGAACTGCCCACCGACGAAGGGGTGAAGAGACTGGCGCCGGAAAAGAAGCCGGAAACGATCCGGCTTTCCATGGCCAGGCTGCGCCAGAAGATGGAGGAAAAGGCCGAGCCGACGCTGAGGACCAAAAAGCGCGAACGCTTCGCTCCGGGTGGGCAGTCGACGCAGATGATCGTCGGCGCCGACAGCACCACCGATGACGGCATCCTTCATACCAGCGCGCGGCTCTATGGCAGTTACCATCTGCGGCGCGTCTATTATTCCGCGTTCAGCCCGATCCCGGATTCGTCGTCGTCCCTGCCCTTGCAGAAACCGCCGCTGGTGCGCGAACACCGGCTCTACCAAGCCGACTGGCTGATGCGGTTTTACGGATTTTCGCAGCCGGAGATCCTGGCCGGCAGCAGCGACGGCATGCTCGACCTCGCCATCGATCCGAAACTGGCCTGGGCGCTGCGCAACCGCGGACGGTTCCCCGTCGATATCAACCGCGCTGATCGAGAGGCATTGTTGCGCGTGCCCGGTCTCGGCACCAAGGTGATCGCCAAAATTCTGGAGACCCGACGTCACCGGCGGCTGCGGCTGGAAGATATCGGCCGTCTCTGCCAGTCGATCGCCAAGCTCAGGCCATTCATCGTCGCTGAAGGCTGGTCGCCGGGCGCGCTCACCGACAAAGCCGGTTTGCGCGGCAAGATCGTGCGTTCCTGCGAACAACTGTCCCTGTTTTGACCATGCGACCGGCACAGCTCGATCTTGCCAGATATACGGTGCGGCTCGACGCGGAGACCGACTTTTCCGGCTGGCGCGACGCGGCACGCCGGCTGGCCCTGAATGAAGTCGGGCCCGATGACATAAGCTGGCATGTCGAGCCGGGCTCCAATCAAACCGAATTGCCGGACGTGCCTGCGGGCGTGCAGCTGGTGGTGCCGCGTGACTTCGTCGAGCATGCCGAAATCGCCTTCTGCCATTCAGACCCCGGCAGGTTCGCTTTTCTCTACCGGTTGCTCTGGCGGCTGCGCACAGAGCCGAAGCTGCTGTCGATTGCATCGGATCCAGACATCAGTCGTCTCGAAACCATGGAGAAGGCGGTGCGGCGCGACATCCACAAGATGCGCGCCTTCGTACGCTTCCGGAAGATCGGCGACGGTGACGAGGAGCGCTATGTCGCCTGGTTCGAGCCGGATCATTTCATCGTCGAACGAAACGCGGCTTTCTTCGTCAGGCGCTTCACCGGTATGCGCTGGACCATTTTGACGCCGCATGCCTCCGCCGACTGGGATGGCGACAGGCTGGCGATCGGGCCTGGTGCGGCCAAACGCGATGCGCCGGCGCAGGACGATACCGAAGCCCTGTGGCGCACCTATTTCGAGAACATCTTCAACCCGGCGCGGCTGAAGGTGAAAGCCATGCAGAAGGAGATGCCGAAGAAATATTGGAGGAACCTTCCCGAGGCCTCGCTCATTCCAGAACTGATCTCGGGAGCGGACAAGGCCGCCAAGGACATGATTGCCAGAATGCCGACGACACCCGCGCCGCACCACGCCAGGCTGCAGGCCAAGCATTGGTCGAAGAATGAGCCGGCTGAGGCCCTGGAAGATCAGGCCGCCAACACCATTTCCGAATTGCGAGAGGCAGCGAAAGGTTGCCGGCGCTGCCCGCTTTGGCGCGACGCCACGCAAACCGTGTTCGGCGAAGGGCCTGACGGCGCCAAGGTGATCTTCGTCGGCGAACAGCCCGGCGACCAGGAGGATCTGGCCGGCAAACCTTTTCGTCGGCCCGGCGGGCAAGGTGTTCGATGCCATCCTCGACGACGCGGGGGTTGACCGCCAGAAGGTCTACGTCACCAATGCAGTCAAGCACTTCAAGTTCGAGCCGCGCGGCAAGCGACGCATCCATTCCAAACCGAATGCCGGCGAGGTTCAGGCCTGCCGCTGGTGGATCGACAAGGAGTTCGAGCTGATCAAGCCGAATCTGGCCGTGGCACTCGGCGCAACGGCGGGCTTGTCGCTGCTGGGCAAGGCGATCCCGGTGACAAAAATGCGCGGCCAGGTGATCGAACGCGAGGACGGCTTGCGTGTCTTCATCACCATCCACCCCTCCTTTATCCTGCGCATCCAAGAGCCCGCGGACAAGGAAGCTGAACGCCAGCGGTTCCTGCGAGACATGAAGCAGGTGAAGCGGCTGATGGCCGCTTGAGGTTACCGGATCAGAATTGCCCGCAGGTCGTTGACATTCGTGCCAGTCGGGCCGGGTACGAATAGATCGCCTATCGCATTGAAGGCCGTCCAGGCATTGTTGCCCGCAAGCATCGCCTTGGCGTCGACGCCCGCCGCCCTCATGCGCGACACGGTCGAACTATCGGTGAAAGCGCCGGCATTGTCTTCCGAACCGTCGATGCCGTCGGTGTCGGCGGCGAGCGCGTGGATGCCGTCCACGCCGTTGATGCCGATGGCGAAGGCGAGCAGGAATTCCGAGTTGCGGCCGCCCTTGCCCCTTATGCCATTAATGGGGGCGCGGAGCGTCACCGTGGTTTCGCCGCCGGACAGGATCAGCACTGGCTTTGCGAACGGCCGGTTGCGCGTCGCCACTTCGCGCGCGATGGCCGCATGGACGCCGCCGACCTCACGCGCCTCGCCTTCGATGGCATCGGAAAGGATGACGGCTTCGACGCCTTGCCGTTTAGCTTCAGCCGCCGCTGTTTCGAGCGAGACGCCGGCCGACGCGATCAGATGCACCTCGTTGCGTAAAAAGCGTGGATCATCGGGGTTTGGGGCATCGGCGGCAGGCGTGCTGATATGAGCCATCACCGCAGCCGGCAGTTTCATCCCATAGGCTGCGATCGACGCCAGCGCGTCTTGACGGCTGCCGGTATCCGGCACGGTCGGACCGGAGGCAACCAGGGCAGGATTGTCGCCGGGAATGTCGGAAACGACCAGGGACACCACCTTGGCCGGCCAGGCGGCGGCAGCCAGCCGTCCACCCTTGATGGTGGAAAGATGCTTGCGGATGGTGTTCATCGCCGCGATCGGCGCACCAGACGCGAGCAGCGCCTCGTTGACGGCAATCTCGTCGGCCAGCGTCAGGTTGCCGGCGGGCGATGGCAAGAGTGCCGAGCCACCGCCGGAAATCAGCGCCACGACCAGATCATCCGCTGTCAGCCCTCGGACCTTGGCGAGCAGGCGTTGCGAGGCTTCCAGGCCCGCGGCGTCCGGCACCGGATGCGCCGCCTCGATGATCTCGATGCGCTCGCATGTCGCGCCATAGCCGTAGCGGGTGACGACCAGCCCGTCGATCGGCCCGTCCCAGACCTTCTCGAAGGCCGCCGCCATCTGCGCGGAGCCTTTTCCCGCGCCAATGACGATGGTGCGGCCCTTGGGCTTGGCCGGCAAATGATCCCGGATGGTTCGCTCCGGATCGGCGGCGGCGACGGCGGCGTTGAAGATGGAGGTGAGGAAGGTCTTGGGGTCGCTCATTTTTCTTCCGGGGGCAGTGCCAGACCGCGCTTGTCGATGCCCAAATGATCGCAAAGTGCCTCGACGACGACGCCGTGATCCTGGCGCTCCGGCAGGCCGGAAACGGCGATCACACCGATGACGCCGGCGCCCTTGACCGTGACCGGGAAACCACCTCCGGCCAGCACATAATCAGCAATATCCAGCCCTTCGCCGATCTTGAAGGTGCGATCGGGGCGCTGTTGTTCCAGCACCATGCGGTAGGTGCTTTTCAGGAACCGCTTGACGACATTGATCTTGCGCCGCGCCCAGTCGGGATTGGAGGCGTTCGAACCTGGCATCGCGGCATAGAACAGTGGGCGGTCGAAAGTCCTGATGTCGACGATAACAGGCAGGTTCTCGGCCAAGGCTCGATCACGGATGGCCGAGCCGATCTTGAAGGCCACGGCCTCATCGAAGGCGGGAAAGACAAGAACGTCTTCCTGTCTCTTGATCAGAGCGATGTCTTCGGCAACGGCCATGTCGTTCCCCTATCAACTTCGCCGCACGCTTTGACCGATGGCTGCCGCCGGGTCAAGCAAGGAAACACATCGGAGGGTGCCTAAATCGCCATGTCGGATTTGGCGGCCCGCCCGGCCACATAGACCTCGCGCACGGCGCGATCGTCGCCCAGCGTCTGCAAGAGAAACAATTCCTGTGCCAGCGTCTCGACCGTTTCCATCCTGAGCCGCATCGCCGGTGTAGCCCTGGCATCGAGTACGATGATGTCGGCGTCGCTGCCTTCATCCAGCGTGCCGATCTTTTCCGCCACCGACAGCGCCTCGGCATTGCCGCGCGTCATCTGCCAGAAGGACTGGAAGGGATTGAGCTTCTCACCGTTCAGCGCGATCACCTTGTAGCCTTCGTCCATGGTGCGCAGCATGGAATAGTTGGTGCCGCCGCCGACATCGGTGGCGGCGGCGATCCTGACCGGCTTGCCGCGGCGGCGAAAACGCTGATAGTCGAACAGGCCGGAGCCGAGGAACAGGTTCGAGGTCGGGCAGAACACCGCCACCGAGCCGCTGTCCGACAGCGCATCCGCCTCACGGTCCGACAGATGGATGCAATGGCCGAACAAGCTCTTTTTCCCCAACAGCCCATAGTGCTCGTAGACGTCGGTGTAGTCGCGCGACCACGGATAGAGTTCCTGGGTGAAGGCGATTTCGGCGTGGTTTTCCGACAGATGCGTCTGCATGTGCAGGTCGGGGTACTCCCGGCACAGCGCGCCGGCCATCTCCATCTGTTCCGGTGACGAGGTGATGGCGAAGCGCGGTGTGATCGCATAGTGCTGGCGGCCCTTGCCGTGCCATTGCGCGATCAGGGCCTTGCTGTCGTCGTAGCCGGATTGCGGCGTGTCGAGCACGCCGTCGGGTGCATTGCGGTCCATCATCACCTTGCCGGCGATGTTGAGCATGTTGCGGTCATGCGATTCGGCAAAGAAGGCCTCGGCTGACGCCTTGTGCACCGAGCAGTAGGCGGCCACCGTCGTGGTGCCGTGGCGCACCATCTCTTCGAGGAACAGCCGTGCGATGCGGCGGCCATGCTGCGCGTTGGCGAATTTCGTCTCCTCCGGGAAGGTGTAGGTGTTCAACCAGTCGAGCAGTTCGGCGCCATAGGAGGCGATGATCTGCATCTGCGGGAAATGCACATGCGCGTCTATGAAGCCCGGCAGCAGCAGATTCGGCCGATGGTCGATTTTTTTCGCTGCTTCGCCTGCCTGTTTCTCGACGTCTGCATAGGCACCGGCGGCGACGATCCGGCCGCCGCGGATCAGCAGGCCACCATCCTCCTCGTAGCGCCAGGCGGAATGGTCGTCGATCGTTTGCGGCCAGCGCACGAAGGACAGCGTGCGGCCGCGCAGAAGTGTCGAGGTCATGCTATTTCCCTGCGCCTTCGAACCAGGCCACCAGCAGCGCCCGTTCCTTGTCGGTAATCTGCGAAACGTTTGCCGGCGGCATGGCGTGGCTGCGGCCAGCCTGTAGATAGATCTCGCGGGCATGGTTGGCGATGTCGGCGTCGGTGTCGAGCATCACCCCCTTTGGCGCGTGATAGATACCCTCATAGACCGGCTCCGCCGCGTGGCACATCGAGCAGCGGCCGAGCACGGTATCGCGCACGGCCGGGAAATGCGCTGATGCGACATAGACCTGCGCCGCTGCCGATTCTTTCGGTTCGCCGGTCAGCACCTTCGGCGCGGTCGACAGCCAGATGATGATGATGAACAGGACAACGGCTCCCAGCCAGGTCCAGGTCGGGTTGCCCTTGCGCGCATGGACGCTGTTGAAATAGTGCCGGATCAGCACGCCGATGATGAACACCAGCGAGGCGATGACCCAGTTGAACTGCGTGCCGAACGCCAGCGGATAGTGGTTCGACAGCATCAGGAACAGCACAGGCAGCGTCAAGTAGTTGTTGTGCAACGAGCGCTGCTTGGCGATCTTGCCGTATTTCGGATCGGGCTTGCGGCCGGCAATGAGGTCGGCAACGACGATCTTCTGGTTGGGGATGATGACCATGAAGACGTTGGCCGACATGATCGTCGCGGTGATGGCGCCCAGATGCAGGAAGGCGGCGCGTCCGGTGAACAGATGGGTGAGCCCCCAGGCGATGAACACCAGCACGCAGTAGAGCACCAGCATCAGGCCGGTGTCGCTTTTTCCCAACGGCGAACGGCACAGCAGGTCGTAGACCACCCAGCCGACGCCGATCGTCGCCAGCGACAGCAAGATGCCGACCGGCACCGACATTGGCAACACATTGGGATCGATCAGGAACAGATCGGCTCCGGCATAATAGACCACGCACAGCATCGCAAAACCGGACAGCCAGGTGGCGTAGGATTCCCATTTGAACCAGGTCAGGTGCTCAGGCATTTCGGCCGGCGCCACCAGATATTTCTGGATGTGGTAGAAGCCGCCGCCATGCACCTGCCATTCCTCGCCGAAGGCGCCGACAGGCATGCCAGGACGCTGCCGCAGGCCGAGGTCGAGCGCCACGAAGTAGAAAGACGAACCGATCCAGGCGATCCCGGTGATGACATGCAGCCAACGCACGGCGAAGCTCAGCCAGTCCCAGAAAATCGCGAAATCCATCATTGAAGTCGTCCCTGCCGATGACGCGACTTTACGGTGTCGCGCGCAAACGGAAAGAGGCGAGGTGCGCGATGACTTTCAAAAAAAAATGGAAAATACTAGGGTTGCTAGACGCAGCTGGATGAGAGCCACGAAACCGCATGGCCTATCTCGACAACATCGCCGTCTTCGTTCGCGTCGTCGAGCTCGGCAATCTGTCGGCGGCAGGCCGCGACATGCGCATTTCGCCGGCGGTCGCCTCCAACCGCATCAAGGAGCTGGAGAAGCATCTGGGCGTGCGGCTGTTCAACCGCACCACACGGCAATTGATGCCGACCGAGCATGGCACGGTTTTCTATTCGGGCGCCAAGCAGGTGCTGGAGGCGATCACCGAAGCGGAAGCCGCCGTTTCGGCACTGTCCGGACAACCGCGCGGCACCATCCGCGTGACGGCACCGCTCGGCCTCGGCCGCCGGCTGGTGGCCTCTGGCATCCCCGATTTCCATGACAAGTACCCCGACATCGAAGTGCGGCTGAGGCTCTCGGACCACAATGTCGATATCATGAAGGAAGGCATCGACGTCGCCTTCCGGCTCGGCATCATCGAGGATTCCAGCCTCAGGATGCGGGGCATCATGGAATGCGAACGCGTACTGGTGGCAGCGCCGAAATATCTGGAAGCGCGCGGCGAACCCGTTGAGCCACAGGAACTGATCGGCAAGAAGCACGACTGCCTGATGCTGCGCTATTCCGGCGCGCGCGAGTATGTGTGGACGTTGCAGACCCCCACCGGCCCGCAGAAATTCGAGGTGCACGGGCCCTACGACACCGACGATGGCGACGTGCTAACCGGCTGGGCGCTGTCCGGCCGCGGCATCATCAACAAGCCGCGCTTCGAGGTCGAGCCGTTCATCCGCGACCGGCGGCTGAAGGTGATCCTGAGCAACACGCCGCCGACGCCGGTGCAGTTCGCCGCCGTCTATCCGCACAAGAAGCTGCAAGACCCCAAGGTGCGGCTGCTGCTCGACTTCATGGCCGAGCGCTGCCAACGGCTGATCAAAGATCTTCTCGCTGGCAAGTAATGGCTGGCAAGCAAGGGCTGGCTAGCAAGTGATGGCTGGCTGGCAAGTGACCGGCCGTTGGCCCAGCGCCGGCGGTTGCCATCGCTGGACGTGACGAACATAGTTCCGATGGTATTTCGCCTTGCAGGGACCATCGATGGACAACGGCGCCATAATGCATCTTGCCGTTTCACCGCTTCCGGGAACCTCCGAGCCATCGCCAGGAGCCGAGCCGGACTTCAGCCTTCTGGCGCGGTTTGTCCAAAGGGCGGAAGCGGCCGGTCTGGACATGGTGATTTTCGCCGATTCCGCGCCGGCTTCCGGCAGCGATGCCGCGACGATGCCCTTCGAAGCGACGACCTTGGTAGCCGCGCTGGCGACGGTGACAAGTAGGATCGGGCTGGTCGCGGCGGCCTCGACTGTTGCCCACCAGCCCTACAATCTGGCGCGCCGTTTTGCTTCGCTCGACATCATCAGCCATGGCCGCGCCGGCTGGAACGCGATCATGGCGCAGGCCCCGCGTGAGGCAGCCAATTTCAGCCGGCCGGAGGGGTTTTCCGGCGATGATTTTCGCCGCCGCAGCGAGGAATATATCGGCATCGTTCAGGGCTTGTGGCAAGGCTGGGACGAGGACGCGCTCAGGTTCGACAAGATCAGCGGCCGCTTCCACGATCCCGAAAAGATGCACCTGCTCGACCACAAGGGCGAATTCTTTTCGGTGCGCGGGCCGCTGAACGTCGCGCGCTCGCCACAGGATATGCCGGTGCTGGTGCTGTCCGGCCTGTCGGTATCAGACATGGATATTGCCGCCCGCACCGCCGATGTCGTCCTGCTGGAGGACGAACCGATCGAGAGCGCGAAAACCCGCAATGACGATCTGAAGCGCCGCGTCGCCGCCTGCGCACGCGACCCGGATGTCGTGAAGGTGCTGATGAATGTCTCGCACGTCATTGATGAAAAGCCTGCCGTCACCGCCGACAGGCTTGAAGACCTGTTCCGGGGGAAAAGCTGCGACGGGTTCAACATGCTGATGCCGGCGCAGCTTTCGGCACTGGACAATTTTGTCGGTCTGGTTTTGCCGGCGCTCCGGCGGCGCGGCCTGTTTCGAGAAAGCTATCGCGGGACAAATTTGCGCTCGCATCTTGGGATCGCCGGCGGAGGTGATCGATGACCGCTGCTTCCCGCCAGATGAAGCTTGGCGCCTTCTTGTGGGCGACAGGCCATCATATCGCCGCCTGGCGCCATCCCAAGGCACATGTGACGGCGGGCATCGACATCGACCATTACATCCAGGTGGCGCGCACCGCGGAGGCGGCGAAGTTCGACATGGTCTTCTGCGAGGACGCCGCCGGCCTGCGCGAAGCCAATGTCGCGATCGCCAGCCAGACCTCGCGCTCGATCGGCTTCGAGCCGATCAGCCTTCTGTCGGCGCTGGCCGTCCAGACCAGCCGCATCGGCCTCGTCTCCACCGCGTCGACAAGCTACAACGAGCCCTACGGGCTGGCGCGGACCTTCCTGTCGCTCGACCATCTGAGCGGCGGTCGGGCCGGCTGGAATCTGGTCACTTCGGCCAGTCCCATCGAGGCCGCCAATTTCGGTTCGACCGGCTTGCGGCCGCATGCCGATCGCTACGAGCGGGCGCGTGAGTTCGCTGATGTGGTCACCGGACTTTGGCGCGGCAATCCAGATGGGGCTCCCGGTCACGATGGCCAGAGCTTTTCGATGAGGGATCCGCTCGACCTGCCGCGTTCGCCGCAGGGCGCACCGGTGCTGGTTCAGGCCGGCGCCTCGGATGTCGGCCGCGACCTTGCCGCCCGCACCGCCGATGTGGTGTTCACGGCAGCGCAGACCATCGAGGAAGCGAAGGCCTTCTACGACGATCTCAAGGGGCGCCTGGCGGCCTATGGGCGCGAGCCTGACGACATCAAGATCATGCCCGGCGTCGCACCCGTAGTGGCTGAAACTGCGGCGCAAGCCCAGGAAAAATATGAGGAACTGCAAGAGCTGATCCCTGACGATGTCGGCGTTGCACTGCTGTCCAGCTACCTCAGCATCGCCGATCTGTGGCGCTATCCGATCGATGGGCCGCTGCCCGAGCTGCCGCCCAGCGAAGGCATGCAGAGCCGGCAAGCGCTGGTCATCGAGCAGTCGCGCCGCGACAACCTCTCCATCCGCCAGCTGGCGCGGCATTTCGCCGGCGCCCGCGGCCATTGGCGCATCGTCGGAACGGCGGCCGAGATGGCCGACGAGCTGCAGGCGCGGTTCGAGGGAGGTGCTGCCGACGGCTTCAACGTCATGCCCTCATTTTTCCCCGGCGAACTCGATGCCTTTGCCACACTGGTCGTGCCGGAACTGCAGCGGCGTGGCCTTTTCCGCAAGGATTATGAAGGCCGCACGCTGCGCGACCATCTGGGCTTGAAGCGGCCGATATAGCTGTGATGTAAAGTCAGCCGGCTAACACCTTGTCACGCGGGACCTGACGCCCGGCGTTTGACGCTGCGCTGTGAATGACCATCGCGGTCATGATTTCTGCGGCCGCGAGTGCGGCGATGACAGGCGGGCGCTTGTCCTTGACGGCATCGCCGCCGATCGGCGAGACGAGGCGGGCAAACTCGGCCTCGCTGCCGTCCGCCGATTTCAGGAACCAGTTCTTGAACGTCGCTTTCTTGGTCTTCGAGCCGATCATGCCGACATAGGCGGTATCGTTGCGCTTCAGCGCTTCGGCGACGATCAGGAAATCCAGCGCGTGGTCGTGGGTGAGGATGGCGAAAGCGGTGCCGGCCGGAGCAGCGCGCACCATCGCTTCGGGCATCGGCGTCAACCGGGTCTCGACGGTTTCCGGCATGCCTTCGAGCGCCTCGGCCCGCGTCTCGATGACGACGGCGTGCACCGGGAGAAGGGCCACCGCGGAGGCCAGCGCCTGGCCGACATGGCCGCCGCCGAAGATATAGACATAGGGCAGGTGTGCCTCTTCGGTCTCAGCCGATGCAACCAGCTCGGCTGCCAGCCCTGCGTCGACGAGCCGGATCAACACTTCGACGCGCCCGCCGCAGCATTGGCCGATCTCGGGGCCGAGCGGCACGTCTAGGGTCGCGCAGACCTCGTCGACCTCGATGCGGGCATCCCTTGAGGGGGAGACAAGCATCTGCCGCGCCTTGTCGATTGCCATGTATTCGAGCTGGCCGCCGCCGATCGTGCCGAAGATCGCCGCCTGCGAGACGAGCATGAAGGCGCCCTTCTCGCGTGGCGTCGAGCCTTTGGTGCCCGCCACTTCGACCAGGGCGACCCGGCCGGCGGTGCTGAGAAAGGCTTTCAGACTTTGCACTTTCGAGTTCATTTCTCACGTTCCCGAATGGGAAATGTAGGCTTTTTCGGCCTGAATTGCACGTTTTGCCGATTTCAGGCGGTCTTGACCTCGTTCTTCAGCCTCTCGATCGCCATCAGCACCCGTTCCGGCGTCGCCGGCGCATCGAGACGCGGGCAGATCTTGTGGTCGGCGACGCTGGCCACCGCGTCCGACAGCGCGTGCAGCACCGACATGCCGAGCGGGAACGGCGGTTCACCGACCGCCTTGGAGCGGTGGATCGTCGGCTCGCTGGCTTCCGGCCAGTCGGCCAAGGTGACGTTGAAGATCTTCGGTAGGTCCGACGCCAGCGGGATCTTGTAGGTCGACGGCGCGTGCGTGCGCAGCCGGCCCTTGCCGTCCCACCACAGTTCCTCGGTGGTCAGCCAGCCCATGCCCTGGATGAAGCCGCCCTCGATCTGGCCGATATCGATGGCGCGGTTCAGCGAGCGGCCCGTGTCATGCAATATGTCGGTGCGCTCGACCATGTACTCGCCGGTCAGCGTGTCGACCGAGACTTCCGAGCACGAGGCGCCATAGGCGAAGTAGTAGAAGGGGCGGCCTTGGCCCTTGTCACGGTTCCAGTGGATCTTTGGCGTTTTGTAAAAGCCCGCCGCCGAAAGCTGGATACGGGCCATGTAGGCCTGTTTGACGAGGTCGGCGAAGGCGATCTCCTGGTTGCCGATGCGCACCCGGTTGGGCAGGAACAGCACCTGGTCGCGCGGCACCTGATATTTTTCGGCCGCGAAATCGGTCAACCGCTCCTTGATCTGGCGAGCGCCGTTCTGCGCCGCCATGCCGTTGAGGTCGGAACCGGACGACGCTGCGGTGGCCGAGGTGTTCGGCACCTTGCCGGTCGTCGTCGCGGTGATCTTCACCTGATCGAGATCGATCTGGAACTCTTCCGCCACCACCTGCGCCACCTTGACGTAGAGGCCCTGTCCCATCTCCGTGCCGCCATGGTTCAGATGCACCGAGCCATCGGTGTAGACATGCACCAGCGCGCCGGCCTGGTTGTAGTGTGTGGCCGTGAACGAGATGCCGAACTTGACCGGCGTCAGCGCCAGGCCACGCTTGATGAAACGGCTGTTGGCATTGAAGGCCGATATCTCGCGCCGCCGCCGCACATAGTTGGCGCTTTGCTCAAGCTCGGCGACGATGCGCTGGATGATGTTGTCCTCGACCGTCTGGTGGTAGGGCGTGATATTGCGGTCGCTGGTGCCGTAAAAATTCTTCTTGCGGATTTCGAGCGGATCTTTGCCGACGGCGAAGGCAACCTCGTCGATGACGCGCTCGGCGCCGACCATGCCTTGGGGACCGCCGAAACCACGAAAGGCGGTGTTCGACACGGTGTTGGTGTAGAGCGGCGCCGACTGGGCATGCACCGCCGGCCAGAAATAGGTGTTGTCGCAGTGGAACAGCGCGCGATCGGTCACCGGACCCGACAGGTCCGAGGAGAAGCCGCAGCGCGCCGCGAACATGAAATCGACGCCGAGAATGTTGCCCTCGTCATCGAAGCCGACTTCGTAGTCGACGAGGAAGTCATGACGCTTGCCGGTGGCGATCATGTCGTCGTCGCGGTCGGGCCGGATTTTCACCGCGCGATGGTGCTTTTTCGCGGCGATGGCGGCCAATGCCGCAAACTGGTTGCCTTGCGTTTCCTTGCCGCCGAAACCGCCGCCCATGCGGCGGATCTCCACCGTGATGGCGTTGCTCGGCACGCCGAGCGCATGGCTGGCCATGTGCTGGACTTCGCTCGGATGCTGGGTCGAGGAATAGATGGTGACGTCCTGGTCCTCGCCGGGCACGGCCATGGCGATATGGCCCTCGAGATAGAAATGCTCCTGACCGCCGACGCGCATCTGGCCTTTGAGCCGGCGGGGCGCGGCCTTGATCGCTGCCGCGGCGTCGCCGCGCTCCAGGGTCAGTGGCGGCGTGACTAGCTTGTCCTTACGGGGATCAAGTTCGCCGATGTCGGTGACGAAAGGCAATTCCTTATATTCGACCTTGGCCAGCCTGGTGGCGCGGCGTGCCTGCTCGCGCGTCTCGGCAATGACGCAGAAGATCGGCTGGCCGTAGAACTGCACCTTGCCGTCAGCCAGCACCGGCTCATCATGGCGACCCGTCGGCGAAATGTCGTTTTCGCCTGGCACATCCGTGGCCGTCAGCACGTCGACGACCCCGGGGGCCGTGCGCACCGCCGACAGGTCCATGCTGGTGATGGTGGCATGGGTGGCAGCCGAAAGCCCAAGGCAGCCATGCAGCGTGCCGGCCGGTTCCGGCATGTCGTCGATGTAGATGGCGGTGCCGCTGACATGCTTGTGGCCCGAATCATGCCGCTGGTCGGTGGCGACGCCGCCGGTGATCTTTTCAGCCTTGGGATCGGGGGTGGCGTGCTTGTTCATCATGCCGCCTCGTGCCTTGAAACCTGGATCGGCTCCCTGGTGCCGCTGGTCTCGGCGAAGAAGCGCAGCAAAAGGTTGCGCGCCGCCAGGGCGCGATACTCGGCCGAGGCCCGCATATCGGTCAGCGGGGTGAAATCATCAGCATACTTCGCCATCGCAGTCACAACCGTCTGTTCGGTCCACGGCTTGCCGAGCAGCGCTTTTTCGACAGACGACGCCCGCTTCGGTGTCGCCGCCATGCCGCCATAGGCGATGCGCACATCCGCGACCGTGCCGTCCTTGGCCAGCGTCAGGAAGAAGGCGCCAAGGGCAGCCGTGATGTCCTCGTCGCGGCGCTTGGTGATCTTGTGGACGGCGAACTTCGTGCCCTTGGCGGGGACGGGAACGTGCACCGCCTCGACGAACTCGCCAGGCTGCCGGTCCTGCTTGCCATAGGCGATGAAGAAGGTTTCCAGCGGGATCGTCCGCCGCTTCTTGGCCTTGCGCAGCGTCAGGCGCGCGCCGAGCGCGATCAGGGGCGGTGGCGTGTCGCCGATCGGCGACCCGTTGGCGATGTTGCCGCCGATGGTGCCCATGTTGCGCACCTGTTCGCCACCGATGCGATCGAACAGCGGCCCCAGCGCCGGGATGCGCTTGGCGAGCGTCGAGAACGCCTCGGTGTAGGTGACGCCGGCGCCGATGGTGATGACGCCGTTGGCTTCGGCGATGGTGCAAAGCCCGTCGAGATCGCCGATAAAGATCGCCGGCGAAATATCGCGCATGTGCTTGGTCACCCACAGGCCGACATCGGTCGAGCCGGCGACGATGGTGGCGCCAGGCTCCTTGTCCAGTACAGTGGCGAAATCGTCGACGTCGGCCGGCACGACGAGCCGCTCCTTGCCGGCGCCGATCTCGACCCGAGCGCCGTCATGCATGGCCTTGAGCCTTGCCGTGATTGCCTTGCGCTCGACCCCCAGCGGGTCCTTCGTCGCCTTGCCGTAGCTGGAGATGGCGCGGGCCGCGCGCATGATCGCCTCGTAGCCGGTGCAGCGGCAGAGATTGCCTTGCAATGCCTTTTCGATGGCTTCATTGGACGGGTCTGATGATTTCATCCACAGGGCATAGAGCGACATGACGAAGCCCGGTGTGCAGAATCCGCACTGCGAGCCATGGAAATCGACCATCGCCTGCTGCACCGGGTGCAACTGGCCAGGCGGGCCGCGCAAATGCTCGACCGTCACGACATGGGTGCCGTCCAGCGAGCCGAGGAAGCGGATACAGGCGTTGACGCTTTCATAGACGAGACCATCTGCCGAGAGCTTTCCGACCAGCACGGTACAGGCGCCGCAATCGCCCTCGGCGCAGCCTTCCTTGGTGCCGCGCAGCGAACGGTCGAGCCGCAGCCAGTCGAGCAGGGTCGCGTCTGGCGCCACCGACGACAGCGCGACATCCCTGCCATTGAGAATGAAGCGGATCTCGTTGCGGATACGGACCTTGGCCATGCCTCAGCTCCCCCTGTAGGTCGAATAGCCATAGGGCGAGACCAGCAGCGGCACATGATAGTGCACCGGTTCGGCCATGCCGAAGCGGATCGGTATCACGTCGAGAAAGGCCGGTTTGGGCAAGTTCGTCCCCTGCTGGCGCAAATAGTCGCCTGCGGCAAAGATCAGTTCATATTCGCCGGTGCGGAACTCGGCCCCGGCAAGCAGCGGTGCGTCGCAACGGCCATCATCATTGGTGACAACGGTCTTCAGATGTGTCCGGGCGTCGCCCTCGAGGTGATAGAGCGCGATCGACAATCCCGCCGCCGGCGCGCCGGTCGCCGTGTCGAGGACATGGGTCGTCAGACGCCCGCCATCGGCTTTCGACGTTTCTGCCACTGGCCGCCTCCCATTTCCTGTACGAGCGAACTGGCCCGGTACAGTCGAACATTGCTGATGAATTGTGCGCCAATTAAAGGCGATGCATAAGTCCCGGTCGAGCGGAGTGCGACAAAAACACTTTCAAAAATTTTCGGGGGAATGCGCGAGCAGCCCTTTCGATATCCTGATCATACATCGGGCGATGCCCGGCGGGAGGGACGATGCGTTACATCAGAGACATGCGCGGCTATGGAGCCAATCCGCCGGATCCGAAATGGCCTGGCGGTGCGCATGTCGCGGTGCAGTTCGTGGTCAACTACGAAGAGGGCGGCGAGAACTGCGTCCTGCACGGCGACAAGGCGTCGGAAGCCTTCCTGTCGGAGATCGTCGGCGCCGCACCCTGGGTGGGCCAGCGCCACTGGAACATGGAATCGATCTACGAATACGGCGCCCGCGCCGGTTTCTGGCGGCTGCTCAGGCTGTTCACCGAGGCCGAGGTGCCGGTGACCTGCTACGGCGTCGCCACCGCGCTCGCGCGCTCGCCCGACCAGGTCACGGCGATGCAGGAAGCCGGCTGGGAGATCGCCTCGCACGGGCTGAGATGGATCGACTATCGCGACCACAGCGCCGAGGACGAGCGCCGCGACCTCGAAGCGGCGATCCGCCTGCACTACCAGGTGACCGGCCAGCGCCCGACCGGCTGGTACACCGGGCGCACATCGGTCAACACGGTGCGGCTGGTGGCTGAAGAAGGCGGCTTCGCCTATGTGTCGGACACCTATGATGACGAACTGCCCTACTGGTTCGAGCATGAGGGCGGCACTCAGCTCATCATCCCCTACACGCTCGACGCCAACGACATGCGCTTCGCAACGCCACAAGGCTTCAATTCGGGCGACCAGTTCTTTGCCTATCTGAAGGACAGTTTCGACACGCTCTATGCCGAGGGCAAGGCCGGCCGACCGCGCATGATGAACATCGGCCTGCATTGTCGCCTCGTCGGGCGACCAGGCCGGGTGGCGGCGCTGAAGCGCTTCGTCGACTATGTGAAGTCGCACGACAAGGTCTGGCTGGCACGGCGCATCGATATCGCCCGCCACTGGCAAGAGAACCATCCTTATCGGCCGGCGGCACTCAGACCATCGAAGATGGAATTCGAGGCGTTCGTCCACACTTTCGGCGGTGTCTTCGAACATTCGCCATGGATCGCCGAACGCGCCTACGAGCTGGAGCTGGGCTCGGCGCATGACACGTCAGGCGGCCTGCACAACGCGCTCTGCCGCGTCTTTCGCGCCGCCAGCGAGACCGAGCGGCTTTCAGTGCTCAACGCCCATCCCGACCTTGCCGGCAAACTGGCCAAGGCCAAACGGCTGACGGCGGAATCGACCAGGGAACAGGCCTCGGCCGGCCTCGACGCGCTGACCGACAAGGAGCGCGAACTGTTTTCCAAGCTCAATGCCGCCTACGTCACCACCTTCGGCTTCCCGTTCATCATCGCGGTGAAAGGCAAGGCCAAAGAGGAGATCCTGGCGGAATTCGAGGCACGCATCGGCAACAGCCGCGGCGTTGAATTCGAGACCGCCTGCAAACAGGTCGAGCGCATCGCGCTGCTCCGCCTCAAGGACATGCTTCCGCAATAGGTTTAACCCATGGATACGATCAGGATGCCCGACCGAACCTATTACGCGCCGCATGGCGGCCACCCCGGCCAGAGTGAGCTGCTGACCGGCCGCGCCGTCTTCACCGAGGCCTATGCCGTCATCCCCAAGGGGGTGATGCAGGACATCGTCACCAGCGCCTTGCCGTTCTGGGACAAGACCCGCGTCTGGATATTGTCACGGCCGCTGTCCGGCTTTGCCGAGACGTTTTCGCAATACATTGTCGAGGTCGCGCCCGGTGGCGGCAGCGAGCGGCCGGAGCCCGATGCCGGCGCCGAAGGGGCCCTGTTCGTGGTCGAAGGCGAGTTGACCGTTCTGCTTGCCGGCAAGAAGCATGTGCTGCGACCGGGCGGCTTCGCCTTCCTGCCGCCGGCCAGCGGCTGGACGGTTCGCAACGAGAGCAAGGCCGACGTCCGCTTCCACTGGATCCGCAAGGCTTACGAGGCGGTCGACGGTCTAGAGGCGCCGGAAGCTTTCTTCACCAACGAACAGGAAATCGCGCCAACGCCGATGCCCGGCACTGAAGGCCGCTGGGCGACGACCCGTTTCGTCGATCCGGCCGATTTGCGCCACGACATGCACATGACCATCGTCACGCTGGAGCCCGGCGCGGTCATTCCCTTCGCCGAGACGCATGTCATGGAGCACGGGCTCTATGTGCTGGAAGGCAAGGCGGTCTACCGCCTCAACCAGGACTGGGTCGAGGTCGAGGCCGGCGACTACATGTGGCTGCGCGCCTTCTGCCCGCAGGCCTGCTATGCAGGCGGCCCAGGCAAATTCCGCTATCTGCTCTACAAGGACGTCAACCGCCACGCCAAGCTCGGCGGCGCCGGCATTGCAAGGCGGGCGCCGTGACCCTCATCGTTGCGCGGCCGCTGACCCGCGAGAGCTTTGCCGCCTTCGGCGACGTCATCGACATGGGCGGCGACAATCACTACCCGATCAATGGCGGCAAGGCCGAGCGCTACCACGATCTTGCCACGGCGCAAGCGACGGGGCCGAACGCGCGCGTGCTGATCTCGATGGTGCGCGGCACGCCTTACGAATTGCCGCTGAAGCTGACCATGGTCGAGCGCCATCCATTCGGCAGCCAGGCTTTCATTCCGCTGTCGCCGCGGCCGTTCCTTGTCGTCGTCTGCCACGACGGCGATGGGGGACCGGGTGAACCGCAGGCCTTCATCACCGCGCCAGGACAAGGCATCAACTATTCCCGCAACCTGTGGCACGGCGTGCTGACGCCGATCGGCGAGGCCCAGGATTTCGTCATCGTCGACCGCGGCGGCGACGGCTCCAACCTGGAAGAGTTCCATTTCTCGCACGCCTACGAAATCCATCTCCCCAACGGAAACAGATGATGACCGACATTTCCCTGATCGACCGCTTGCTCGACGTGATCGAGCACGACATCGTGCCGAAGACGACCGACGGTGTTGCCCACGGCAACAAGCTGTTCGGCGCAGCGATCCTCAGGAAGGACGACCGCTCGCTGGTGCTGGCCGAAACCAACAACGAGATGGAAAACCCGCTCTGGCATGGCGAGGTCCATTGCCTGAAACGCTTCTACGAAATGCCCAAGGCCGAGCGCGTCGACACCAAGGACGCCATTTTCCTCGCCACGCATGAGCCCTGTTCGCTCTGCCTGTCGGCGATCACCTGGACCGGCTTCGACAATTTCTACTATCTGTTCAGCCACGAGGATTCGCGCGACAGTTTTGCCATCCCGCACGATCTGAAAATCCTGAAAGAAGTCTTCACCCTGGATCCCGGCGGCTACAATGCCGAGAACGCCTACTGGAAGAGCTTTTCGATCCGCAAACTGGCGCGCGCGCTGCCGGAGACCGAGCGCAAGCGGCTGGAAGCGCGTATCGGCCAGATTTCGGCGCACTATGACGAATTATCCGGCGCCTACCAGTCCAGCAAGGCCGAGAACGACATTCCGCTGAACTGACGCGGATTGACCAGCCGATTTCGTCGGCTGGCCCATGACGCGCCAGCGGCGGCTCCATCATGTGGCGGCATGAAAATCGTTACCGAATTCCCCCGCAAAGTAGTTGAATTCCCGATGATGGGCATCGTCATGCCGGACGGCTGCCGGCTGTCGGCGCGGGTGTGGATGCCTGAAGATGCGGCTGACGATCCGGTGCCGGCGATCCTCGAGCATCTGCCCTACCGCAAGCGCGACGGCACCATTTTTCGCGATCAGCTCACGCATCCCTATTTCGCCGGCCACGGCTACGCCTCGATCCGCGTCGACATGCGCGGCAACGGCGATTCCGAAGGGCTGATGGACGACGAATATTCCGAGCAGGAATTGCAGGATGCCTGCGACGTCATCGCCTGGGCGGCATCGCAACCTTGGTGCAACGGCAATGTCGGCATGATGGGCATATCCTGGGGCGGCTTCAACTGCCTGCAGGTGGCGGCCAAGCAACCACCAGCGCTGAAAGCTGTCATCAGCCTGTGTTCGACCGTCGACCGCTATGCCGACGACATCCACTACAAGGGCGGCTGCCTGCTGATCGAGAATTTCGGTTGGGCATCGACCATGCTGTCCTATTCGTCACGGCCGCCGGATCCTCTCTTCGCCGGCGGCAACCGCTGGCGCGACATGTGGCTCAACCGGCTGGAGAACCAGCCGTTCCTGGCGCCGCTGTGGCTCAGCCACCAGCACCGCGATGCCTATTGGAAGCATGGCTCGATCTGCGAGGATTTTTCCGCCGTCAAGGCCGCCGTGCTGTCGATCGGCGGCTGGCATGACGGCTACCGCAACACCATCTCGCACCTCGTCACCAACATCGAGGCGCCGGTCAAGGGCATCGTCGGCCCGTGGATCCACAAATACCCGCATTACGCGGCACCCAACCCAGCCATCGGCTTCCTGCAGGAGGCGCTGCGCTGGTGGGATCGCTGGCTGAAGGGCATCGACACCGGCGTCGAGGCCGAGCCCGCCTACCGCGCCTATGTCATGGACAGCGTGCGTCCAGCGCGCTGGCATCCCGAACGGCCCGGCCGCTGGGTGGCGGAGCAGGAATGGCGGTCGCCTGCCATCAAGACGCAATCGATCGAGCTTATCGCCGACGGTAGCAAGCCCGCCATCGTTGCCTCGCCGCAGAGCTGCGGCCTTGCCGGCGGCGAGTATTTTCCGTTCACCTTCGGCCCCGAATTGCCCGGCGACCAGCGCCCCGATGACGCTTTGTCGGTGTGTTTCGACCAGCCGGAACTCACTGAGGCGATCGACATCGTCGGCGCGCCCGAAGTCGAGGTGCGGCTGTCCTCCGACCGCCCGCAGGCCAACATCGCGATCCGGCTGTGCGACGTGCACCCTGACGGTGCCTCGGAACTGATTTCCTACGGCGTGCTCAATCTGACACATCGCAATTCGCACGAATTCCCCGAGGCGCTGGTACCGGGCGAAACCGTGTCGGCGCGCGTGGTGCTCGATCAATGCGCCTATCGAGTGCCGGCAGGCCACCATCTGCGCATTGCCGTGTCGAATGCCTATTGGCCGATGATCTGGCCGTCGCCGGAGCCGGTCCGGCTCGCCTTGTCGGCCGCCGTGCTGGCCCTGCCGCTGCGGCCGCTGGCGACAGGCAACGAAGTGACGTTTGCCGAGCCGGAAAGCGCCACTCCCTGGGCGACCGAGACGATCCGCGCCGCCAATTCCGAGCGTCATGTCGATCGCGACGAGAAGACCGGAATTGTGACGCTTTCCATAACGGATGATTTTGGCAAGGTGCGCGATCTTGCCCATGGCCTGGCCAATGGCAGCATCGCCCGCGAGACCTGGACGATCCATCCGAACGATCCCCTGGCGGCTTCAGGAAAAACGCACTGGACGCAGACCCTGTCGCGAAATGGATGGTCGGTGCGCACCGAGACGTCAGCCGAAATGAGATCGGACGCGCAAAACTTCATTGTCAGCGCCAGAATCGAGGCCTATGAGGGCGAAACTCTCATTTTCGAGCGTAACTTCGAGGAGAGGGTGCCGCGCGTCCTCCTGTGACCACGGAGTTGGTTGGTCCAAATGCGACGTACGATTTACGCCACGGCATGTCGCATTCGGTCTTGCTTACCGCTTTCCCTTGCGGTCATTATTCTCCTCACAAGAAACAAGAAAAACGACCGCAGAGTCGAACCAACAGAGTGAGGAACTCAACATGTCGAACGAACTGGAATTCCTTAGCCGGCGAGTCGCTTCCGGCAAATTGAGCCGTCGTGATTTTCTCGGTCGGGCGGCAGCGCTCGGCGTCACCGCGACCTTCGCCAACTCGCTGCTTTCAGGTGCGGCGCGCGCGGCCGGCCCGGTCAAGGGCGGCACATTGAAGGCCGGCCTCGTCGGCGGCGAATCCACCAACAGCCTCGATCCGGCGCTGATGATGACGCAGGTGCCGTTCGCCTTCGGCAAGTGCTGGGGCGAAATGATCGTCGAGCTGTCGCCGGAAGGCAAGCTTGAGAACCGCATCGCCGAGGAGATCGGCTCCTCGGACGACGCCAAGGTGTGGACGTTGAAGATCCGCGACGGCGTCGAATTCCACAATGGCAAGACGGTGACCGCGGCAGACGTCGCCGCGACCCTCGAGCGCCATTCGGACGAAAAGTCGAAATCCGGCGCGCTCGGCTACATGAAGGGCATCGAGACCATCAAGGCGAGCGGCAAGGAAGTGGTGCTGACGCTGAAGGAGGCCAACGCCGACCTGCCCTATCTGCTCAGCGACTATCACCTGATCGTGCAGCCGAACGGCGGCAAGGACAAGCCGGATGCCGGCATCTCGGCCGGCCCGTACGTGGTCAAGACCAACGAGCCCGGCGTACGCCACGGCGGCGAGCGCTTCGCCAATTACTGGCAGGGCGACAAGATGGGCCATGCCGACCAGATCGAAGTCATCGTCATCAACGATGCGACCGCGCGTACGGCGGCCCTGCAGGGCGGCCAGGTCAACATGATCAACCGCGTCGAGCCGAAGATCGTCGACCTGATCAAGCGCCTGCCGGGCGTCACCATCCGCAACCACGCGGGTCCTGGCCACTACGTGTTCATCATGCACTGCAACACGGCACCGTTCGACAACAACGATCTGCGCATGGCACTCAAGCTGGCCATCGACCGCGAGGAAATGCTGGACAAGATCCTGCGCGGCTACGGCTCGCTCGGCAACGACTTCCCGATCAATTCGTCCTATCCGCTGTTCACCGAGATCGAGCAGCGCAAGTACGATCCCGACAAGGCCAAGTTCCACTACAAGAAGTCGGGTCACGACGGCACTGTGCTGCTGAGGACCTCGGACGTCGCCTTCCCGGGCGCTGTCGATGCCTCGCAGCTGTTCCAGCAGAGCGCGGCCAAGGCCAGCATCAAGATCGAGCTCAAGCGCGAGCCCGGCGACGGCTACTGGAACGAGGTCTGGAACAAGCAGCCCTTCTGCGCCTCCTACTGGGGCGGCCGCTCGACGCAGGACCAGATGTACTCGACCGCCTATCTGTCGACCGCCGACTGGAACGACACGCGTTTCAAGCGTCCGGACTTCGACAAGATGGTGCTGGCTGCGCGCGCCGAACTCGACGAGACCAAGCGCAAGCAGATGTACCACGACATGGCTGTCCTGGTGCGCGACGAGGGTGGCCTGATCCTGCCGATGTTCAACCAGTTCATCGATGCGACCGGCGCCAAGGTCGATGGCTGGGTCGATGATCCGCATCAGGAATTGATGAACGGCTACGCCCTGGCGAAGTGCTGGCTCCAGGCCTGAGCCCGGCTTTGCGGATATGTCTTCACCCATCCTGAAGCTAATTGCCCAGCGCGTTGCGCTGGGCATCGTCCTGTTGTTGGCCGTTTCGGTCCTGATCTTCGCCGGCACCCAGATCCTGCCCGGCGACGTTGCGCAAGCCATTCTCGGACAATCGGCAACACCGGAGTCGCTCGCCAATTTGCGCGAGCAGCTCGGCCTCAACGATCCGGCCTATATCAGGTATTTCCGCTGGCTCGGCGGCGTGCTCACCGGCGATCTTGGCACAGCCATGTCTAGCGGCCAGGACATCGCGACGTCGATCAAGGACCGGCTGTGGAACACGCTGTTTCTCGCCTTCTGGGCGGCGATCGTCGCCGTGCCGCTGGCGATCATCCTCGGGCTGATCGCGGTGCGCTACCGCAATGGCTGGGTCGACAAGCTGATCTCCGGACTGGCGCTGGCCTCGACCTCGTTTCCCGAATTCTTCATCGGCTATGTGTTGGTCTATTTCTTTGCCGTGAAATGGCAGATCTTCCCCGGCATTTCGACCGTCTATGACGGCATGCCGTTCGGCGAGCGCATGCAGGCGATCGCCTTGCCGGCGACAGCGCTGACCCTGGTGGTGCTTGCCCACATGATGCGCATGACGCGCGCGGCGATCCTCAACGTCATGCAGTCGGCCTATGTCGAGACGGCCGAACTGAAAGGCCTGTCGGCATTCAACGTCATCCGCAGGCACGCCTTTCCCAACGCGATCGCGCCGATCATCAACGTCGTGATGCTCAACCTCGCCTATCTCATCGTCGGCGTCGTCGTGGTCGAGGTGATCTTCGTCTACCCGGGCATGGGGCAGTATCTCGTCGACCACGTCACCAAGCGCGATGTGCCGGTGGTGCAAGCGGTCGGCCTGATCTTCGCCGCCGTCTACATCAGCCTGAACATCATTGCGGACATAGGGGCTATCGTCGCCAATCCGCGTCTCAGACATCCAAAATAGGGGGCGGATATGCTCGATATCAAACGCATCCCCATCCCCGCGCTGATCGGCATCGTGCTGACGTCACTGTTCGTGCTGGCGGCGCTCTTCGCACCCTGGATCGCGCCGCACGGCAATGGCGAGATCGTCGGCGACGTCTGGGAACCGATGTCGGCAACGCATTGGCTCGGCACCGACAATCTCGGCCGTGATCTCCTGTCGCGCATGATCTACGGCGCTCGCATCACGCTTTTCATCGCCGTGCTTGCCACCGCCCTGTCGTTCTCGCTCGGCGCCATTCTCGGTTTCTCGGCGGCGGTGTTCGGCGGCTGGTTCGACACGCTTTTGTCGCGCCTCGTCGATCTCCTGATGTCGATCCCGACGCTGATCATGGCCCTCGTCGTGCTCTCCGTGCTGCCGACCAACCTGGTGACGCTGATCCTGGTGATGGGCGTTCTGGACTCGACCCGCGTCTATCGCCTGTCACGGGCTGTCGCCGTCGACATCAACGTCATGGACTATGTCGAGGCGGCGAAGCTGCGCGGCGAAGGCAGCGCCTGGATCATTTTCCGCGAGATCCTGCCAAACGCGCTGTCGCCGCTGGTTTCGGAACTCGGCCTGCGCTTCATCTATGCCGTGCTGTTCCTGTCGACGCTGTCGTTCCTCGGCCTTGGCGTCCAGCCGCCAGATGCGGACTGGGGCGGCATGGTCAAGGAAAACAAGGACGGCATCGTCTTCGGCATCGCAGCCGCGCTCATCCCGGCGGCGGCAATCGCCATGCTGGCGATTTCCGTCAACCTGGTTGCGGACTGGGTGCTCAACCGGACGACCAGCCTGAAGGGAGGACGCGGGTGATGGCTGACAGCAAAGCGAACTCTGGCCTCCTGCTCGACATCCGCAATCTGCGCATCGAAGCCACTGTCTTCCCGCCGGGCGAGCCGCCGAAGAACATCGTGCTGGTGCACGATGTCTCGCTGACTCTGCAAAAGGGCAAGGTGCTTGGCCTGATCGGCGAATCCGGCGCCGGCAAGTCGACCATCGGCCTGTCGTCCATGGGCTATGGCCGCGGTGGTGTGCGCATCACCGGCGGCGAGGTGATCCTCAACGGCCGCGATATCCTCAAGGGCGGCAAGGACGGCTTCCGCAAGCTGCGCGGCCGCGAGGTCTGCTACGTCGCGCAATCGGCGGCCGCCGCCTTCAACCCGGCGCACAAGCTGATGGACCAGGTGGTGGAAGCCACCCTGCAGCACGGTACGGCGACACGCGCCGAGGCGGAGAAGCGCGCCGTTGCGCTGTTCAAGAAGCTCAGCCTGCCCAACCCCGAAACCATCGGCGAGCGCTTTCCGCACCAGGTCTCGGGCGGCCAGCTGCAGCGCGTGATGACGGCGATGGCGCTTTGCTCCGAGCCGGACCTGATCGTCTTCGACGAGCCGACCACGGCGCTCGACGTGACGACGCAGATCGACGTGCTAGCGGCGATCAAGGACGCCATCCGCGACACGCATGTGGCGGCGCTCTACATCACCCACGATCTTGCCGTCGTCGCCCAGGTTTCGGACGAGATCATGGTGCTTCGCCATGGCCGGCTGGTCGAATGGGGTGGCACCCGGCAGATCATCAAGGAGCCGCGCCAGGAATACACCAACGCGCTTGTGTCGGTGCATGAGATCGAGCACGCCGAGCAGAAGCCCGGCACGACACCGTTCCTGTCGGTGAAGAACGTCACCGCCGCCTATGGCCGCAGCCATATCAAAGTGCTGAAGAACGTCTCGGTCGACATCTATCCGGGCCAGACGCTGGCCGTGGTCGGCGAATCCGGCTCCGGCAAGTCGACGCTGGCACGCGCCATCACCGGGCTTTTGCCACCCGAGGAAGGAACCGTCACCTTCGACGGGCGCCCGCTGGCAAACCGGCTGGCCGACCGGCCGAAGGAGGATCTGCGTCAGTTGCAGATGATCTACCAGATGGCCGACGTGGCGATGAACCCGCGCCAGACCGTCGGCACCATTATCGGCCGGCCGCTGGAATTCTATTTCGGCATACGCGGCCGCGAGCGCGACAAACGCGTCGCCGAACTGCTAGACAAGATCGAGATGGGCAAGGGCTTTTCCGATCGCTACCCGGCCGAGCTTTCCGGCGGCCAGAAGCAGCGCGTCTGCATCGCCCGTTCGCTCGCCGCCAAGCCGAAGCTGATCATCTGCGACGAGGTGACATCGGCGCTCGACCCGCTGGTTGCGCATGGCATCCTGAAGCTGCTGCTCGAGCTGCAGAAGGAGGAGAACGTCGCCTATCTGTTCATCACCCATGACCTCGCCACGGTGAAGTCGATCGCCGATTCGATCGCGGTGATGTATCGCGGCGAAGTGGTGCGCTATGGCCCGAAGAGCAAGGTGTTGAGCCCGCCCTTCGACGACTATACCGACCTTCTTCTGTCGTCGGTCCCGGAGATGGAGATCGGCTGGCTGGAAAAGGCGATCAAGGGACGGCGCATGGCGAGCGCGGGGAACTAGGGCAATTCCGGGAAAAGTGTGAACCGTTTCCCGTCCGGAACTGCGTCAGACCAGGGATAGACCCGACCCGCTGGTCCAGGCACGCCTGCCGTCATCCGCATGCAACATTAGATTGCCACACGTCCCTTTGGACGGGCGCCGCCCGTGTGATGTTGTTTTAGAAAAGGGGGTAGGACATGAACACTGAACTCGACCATCTCGCTGAACTCGCCGGACAGGGCCGGATATCGCGTCGCGACTTCCTCGGCCGCACCGCGGCACTTGGCGTCTCGGCGGCACTGGCCACGACGTTGGCCGGCAAGGCCTTCGCCCAGACGCCGGTCAAGGGCGGCATCATCAAGGCCGGACTGCAAGGCGGCGAATCGACCAACAGCCTCGACCCGGCGCTGAACCTCAGCCAGGTCACCTACAATTTCGGCAAGCAGTGGGGCGAATTCCTCGTGCGCCTGACACCCGAAGGCGGCGTCCAGAACCAGATCGCCGAGGAGATCGGTGCTTCCGATGACGCCAAGACCTGGACCATCAAGGTGCGCGACGGCATCGAATTCCACAACAGCAAAACCGTAACCGCCGAGGATGTCGCGGCCACGCTTGAGCGCCACGCCGACGAAAAATCGAAATCGGGCGCGCTCGGCGTGCTGAAGAACATCAAAGCCATCAAGCCGAGCGGCAAGGAAGTGATCGTCACGCTCGGCGACGCCGATGCCGACTTCCCCTATCTGATGGCCGACTACCACCTTGTCATCCAGCCGAATGGCGGCAAGGACAATCCCAATGCCGGCATCAGCGCCGGGCCTTACAAGGTCACCGTCAACCAGCCCGGCGTGCGCCACGGCGGCGAGCGCTTCGCCAACTACTGGCAGGGCGACAAGCTGGGCCATGCCGACCAGATCGAGATCGTCGTCATCAACGACGCGACGGCGCGGCTGGCTGCCTTGCAAGGTGGGCAGGTGCAGTTGATCAACCGCGTCGAGCCGAAAGTGGTCGATCTGGTCAAGCGCATCCCCGGCGTCACCATCGAGAACGTGTCGGGCCGAGGCTACTATCCGTTCAACATGTTCTGCGACACCGCGCCCTTCGACAACAGCGACCTGAGGATGGCGCTGAAGCTGGCCATGGACCGCGATGAATTGCTGGAGAAGATCCTGCGCGGCTATGGCTCGGTCGGTAACGACTTCCCGATCAACGAAGCCTATCCGCTGTTTTCGAGCGATATCGAACAGCGTAAGTTCGACCCGGAAAAGGCTGCGGCAGCCTACAAGAAGTCCGGCCACAGCGGCTCGATCCTGCTGCGCACCTCCGACGTCGCCTTCCCCGGCGCCGTCGATGCGGCCCAGCTCTACCAGCAGTCCTGCGCCAAGGCCGGCATCAAGATCGAGATCAAGCGCGAGCCCGGCGACGGCTACTGGTCGGAGGTCTGGAACAAGCAGCCCTTCTCGCTCTCCTATTGGGGTGGGCGGCCGACGCAGGACCAGATGTATTCCACCGGTTATGTCTCGACCGCCGACTGGAACGACACGCGTTTCAAGCGGCCGGAATCTGACAAGATGCTGTTCACCGCCCGCGCCGAACTCGACCAGGCCAAGCGCAAGGCGATCTACCACGACATGGCGGTGCTGATGCGCGACGAAGGCGGGCTGATCGTGCCGTTCTTCAACCAGTTCATCGACGCTGCCGCCACCAACAAGATCGCCGGCTACGTCAAGAACCCGAACGGCGAGATGATGGACGGTTATGCCCTTGGCGCGTGCTGGCTGACCGCCTAGCCTATCCTTGGTTCATAAACGGAACGCCGTGTGCCCAGCGGTGCACGGCGTTCTGATTTCAACTGGTCAATCGCAGGGAGCCGCCCGTGGCGCTCAAGACAAAACTTTTGCTGATCATCCTCGATGGCGTCCCCTACAGGAACTGGCGCCGGCTGATGGGCAATCTCGAGGGCTGGGTGCAATCGGGCGAGGCAAGCGTCTGGAAGATGCGCTCGGTGCTGCCGTCGACCTCCGCCTGCTGCTACGCCTCGATCCACACCGGGGTTTCGCCGCAGGTGCATGGCATCCTGTCCAACGAGAACCGGTTCCGCGTCGAACAACCCGACATCTTCTCCGAAGTCAGCAAGGCTGGTGGCAAAACGGGTGCGGTGACCCATTCCTATTGGTCGGAATTCTTCCGCGCCCATCCCTTCGACCTGGTCGAGGACATGGAATTCGACGAGCCGGGTGGACCGATCACGCATGGGCGGTTCCACACCATGACCGGCTACAATCTTCGCAACCAGATGACGCCGAGCGACGTCGATTTGTTCGCGACGCTGACCATGCTGACCAGGCGCCACGGCATCGATTACGGCATCCTGCACACCTGCACGCTGGACTCGATGGGCCACCGCTTCGGCCATGACTGTCACGAGATGGATCATGCCGTCTATGCGATGGACGGCATGCTGGCCGCCTTCCTGCCGCGCTGGATCGAGGCCGGCTACGAGGTCATGGTCACCGCCGACCACGGCCAGACCGATCGCGGCCATCATGGCGGCCATGACGACGAGATGCAGGATTTCGCGCTGTATTATTTCGGGCCCGGCAAAGGACCGCAGGCCGACATGCTGCTCGACCAGCTGCAACTGGCGCCGACCATCTTGAGCCGCCTCGGCGTGCCGGTGCCCGCGACAATGAAAGCGAAGTCGTTTTTGAGTTGAGTGGGCGCCTTCCCTTCCCCCTCGGGCGGAAGGAGGATTGTCGCGAAGCACCAGCGTCGCCTGCCCGACATGTCGTTGTAGATTGACCCGCCTTCAGCGGGACGTTCCTCACCTCTGGCAACCGCCCCACTCTTCGGTTAGCCTCCGCGAATTCCTTGGCGGAGGATGAACCTTTTTGGACCAATCAGCGACAGAGCAGACAGGAGCCAGGCGGCTCGACCGGCCATGACGGCAGCGACGGAGACCGATCGCGCTCTTGTCGACCGGGTCGCGAAGGGCGACCGTGCCGCCGTGCGGCTCCTGTTCATGCGTCACCACGCGCGGGTCTACCGCTTCGTGGCGCGCCAGACGGGATCAGAAATGATGGCAGACGACATCGCGAACGAGGTGTTCCTCGAACTCTGGCGGCAGGCGCCAGGCTTCGAAGGACGCTCCGAAGTTTCGACATGGCTGCTCGGCATCGCCCGGTTCAAGGCGCTGTCTTCGCTGCGCAAGAAAAAGGAAGACTGGATCGACGACGAGGCTGCCGCCGCGGTGCCCGACAGCGCCGACACGCCGGAAGTCGTCACCATGAAGGAAGACAAGGCTGCCGCCTTGCGACGCTTCGTCGACGCCTTGCCGGAAGAGCACCGCACGGTGATCGATCTTGCCTATTATCATGGGCAGTCGGTGGGCGAGATCGGCGAGGTGCTCGGCATTCCGGTCGCGACCGTCAAGACCCGAATGTTCTACGCCCGCAAGAAACTCGGCGAGGCCCTGAAGGCCGCCGGTTACGACAGGGGGTGGCCATGAGCGCCGCTGAAAAGATGTCGCGCCGCGACGAAATGGAAACGCTGCTGCCGTTCTATCTGAACGGCTCGCTGGAAGGCTCGGACCTGGAAGCCGTCGAGGAATGGCTGGCCAGCGATCCCGCGGCGCTGGCCACCCTTGGCGAGGCCGAAGCCGAATTCTCCGGCACCACCGCCGCCAACGAAGCGATCCGCCCGCCGGCCGATGCGCTGAGCCGCTTCGCCAAAGCGCTCGACGCCGAGGCCGGACCTGCACGCGCGCCGGCGGGCGCGTCCTGGCTGGCGCAGGCATGGGGCCGCTTCATGGCGGTGCCGGTCGGTGTCGCCTGGGCGGCGGCCGCGGTTCTGCTGGCGCTGATCATCGTGCAGTCGTTTGTTCAGCCCGGCGGCAAGGGCAAGGATTTCGAGATTGCCGGTGCGGAAGGCGATCTGGCGAAAATGCCGTTCGCCCTGGTCAAGTTCAAGCCGGATGCGAAGATGTCGGACATTTCGGGCTTTCTGGGCAACAACGGGCTGAAGATCATCGGCGGACCGACCGCCGATGGCGTGTTCCGGCTTGGTATTCCCGCTGACAACGCCGCCGACTACGCTAAGCAGCTCGGCCTTATTGCCGCCCAGCCTTTCATCGAGACTGTGATCGAGGGAAGGAAACCGGTTGATGGCGGCTGAGGCGGCGGTCATTCGATTTGCGGCAATCCTGGAGCGGTTCACCGTTTCACGGAAACGCCGACCCGCTCCATCTGCTTGTTTTGACGCAATTCCGGACAGAAAACCGCTACGCACTTTTCTTGGAATTGCTCTGGCGACGGCGATGACCATCGCCGCCGTGCCTGCGTCGGCGCAGACCAACGCCCCCAATCCCGATCCGACGAAAATCGACTGCAGCGACGCGACCAATGCGGCAAGCGCCGACTGCGCCAAGGATGGCCGCGACACAACGGGCGGGTCGGGCGCGGCGCAGCCCGGCGCCGTTTTCCTGCCAGCCCTGATCGTCGACCTGTTCCCCAATCCGGTTGCGCCCCCGGCACCGCCGCCGACGCCACGGCCGGACCCGGCGACGCCGCCTGCCAACAACCAGGCCGGCCCGCCGCCTGGCGGCCCGATCGTCTCTCCGACCGATCTCATCGCCGTTCTGCCGCCGCGCGCGGTAGCCGGCGATTTCGTGCCCGACGAGGTGCTGGTGACAGTCGACGGCGATGCCGGCGCGGTGCAGCAGATCGCTGCGTCGTTCGGCCTCCAGGTGCGCTCGCAGCGACAGTCGCGGCTGCTTGGCACCACGCTGGTGCGGTTCGGCATTCCCGACGGCCGCCCCGTCGGCGTCGTGCTGGCGCAATTGGCCGCCGACGGCCGCACCCAGCGGCGCGAACCCAACCATGTCTATTCGCTGCAGCAGGCCGCCAGCATCGTCAATTATGCCTTCGAGCGCATCGCGCTCGATTCCAAACAGGCCAGCGGCGAAAACGTCCGCATCGCGGTGATCGACACCGGCATCGACGACAGCAATCCGGCGCTCTCAGGCGTCATCGCCGGGCAGTTCGACGCCATGCCCGACGTGCCGATCGAAAAGCGCGATCACGGCACTTCGGTCGACGGGCTGATCGCCGGCGTCGGCGCGCTCGAGGGCATGGCGCCCGGCGCCAGGATCTACCACGCCCGCGCCTTCGAAGGCGGCAAGTCGACCATGGACGTCATCCTGTCGGCGCTCGACTGGGCGGCGAGCCAGGACGTGCGCATCATCAACATGAGCTTCGTCGGACCGAAGAACGACCTCCTCGGAGTCGCCTGCCGCAATGCGCGGGCGCTCGGCATCGTGCTGGTCGCCGCCGCCGGCAACAACGGGCCGAAGGCGCCCTATGGCTACCCGGCGGCCTTCGACGGCGTCATCGCGGTGACCGCCACCGACGCCAAGGACGGGCTGATGCCGCAAGCCAATCGCGGCGCCTATGTCTTCATCTCGGCGCCTGGCGTCGAGATGGTGGCGCCGAGCGGCGCCGGCTCGGACGTGGTCACCGGCACCTCGTTCGCGGCAGCGATCGTGACCGGCGCCATTGCCAATCTCATCCATGCCGCGCCCGACCGCTCGGCCGACGGCATCGAGAAGGCGCTGGCGGCAACGGCCAGGGATCTCGGCCCGAAGGGCCGCGACAATGATTTCGGCTACGGCCTGCTCGACATCAAGGCCGCCGAGGCGGCGAAGGAGTAGTCCGCGACGGTTCAAGCCGCGGTTTGCCGAGGACGCACCAGAAAATAGAATGCGGCGATGTGCGTGATCATCAGCAGCGGAACATAGATGACCGGGATCGCGTAGGTGGCGCCCAATTCCCCCGCGCGAGCGGGAAGGTCGATCTGGACGGCATGGTAATAGTCGACGATGAGGTCGACTATCCCGACGAGATTGAAGGCGACGACGAACGCCCAGAAGAGCTGAGGTATCCTCACCGTGAGCAGCGCCAGCATGGCCAGCACCCCTGTCGCGAAGTCGCCATAGGCGGCGAACACGGCGAAGCTGGCCGGCAGATCGGGGCTGACGACGCCCGGGACGAGGAAGACCAGCCCGAAGAAGCGGAAGCTGTGCAAGGTTGCAATGACGCGTTGCGCCGCGACCCGGTCCATCGACCTCAGCCACGGCAGGCCGTAGGCCCCGAAGCAAAGCAGCCACGCGACATAGCCCAGAACGAGATGGGTTTGGAACAGGACTTCCGTGGACATTTGGTCTCCTCTCAACGATTGGTTCACGCAGCCTTGGCAGGCAGCCGAGCTGGCAAGCGAGCTTCAATCGATTACCTAAGCCCGCTTCCATAATTCGACTATCCGCTGTAATCACAACAACCCATGAAGCAGAACTACACAGTCCGACACGGTGCGCTGGAAGGCGTCGAGGCGTTCCTGGCTGTCGCCAGGCACCGCAACTTCCGCCGTGCTGCTGCGGACCTCGGCGTGACACCGTCCGCCGTGAGCCAGGCGGTGCGCGCGCTGGAAGCGCGTATGGGCACGGCGCTGTTCGTCCGCACGACGCGCAGCGTCGGCTTGACCGAGCCTGGCCAACGGTTCCTCGACCGTGCCGGCCCTGCCTTCGAGGAACTCGTCGCTGCCGGCGAGGCGGTGCGCGACGCCAGCCAGCGGCCGACCGGGCTGCTGCGCCTGTCCGTGCCCCGCGCCGTCGTGCCGTTGATCCTGGAGCCGATGATCGCATCATTCTGCCGAGCCTATCCCGAGATCGAGCTGGAGATCGCCGCGAGCGACGAGATGGTCGATCTCGCGACCGGCGGGTTCGATGCCGGTATCCGCCTTGGCCAGTTCATCGCCGCCGACATGGTGGCGGTGCGGCTCACGCCGCCGTTCGCGTTCGTGGTCGTCGGCAGCCCTGACTATCTCGAGCGCCACGGCCGCCCCGAGCGTGTCGACGACTTGCGCCACCACGCCTGCTTGCGCTTGCGCCGTTCGAACGGCGCGATCGCGGCGTGGTCCTTCGTCGACGGCAACGAGGCGATCGAGGCGATGGTCTCAGGCCCGCTGATCGCGCACGATTATCCGACGTTGCTTGGGGCTGCCATGCAGGGCGTCGGGCTGGCGCAGACGCCTCGACCCGTCGCCGAAGGTCCGATCGCCGAAGGAAAACTCAAGTCGGTACTGGACGACGTTGCCGGCTCGACGCCGGGCGTCTTCCTCTATCATCCCGGCAAGCGCCAGGTCTTGCCGAAGCTGCGCGCCTTCATCGATCACCTCAAATCCCCGGCCTGAGACATAGAAGAGCCTCCGTGCGGAAATTCTACAATGACTTCGACTATTGGACTTCAAGGCGGTCGAAGCAGCGAGGAAATAGCGTCTCGTGCCTAACGCTGAATGCGGCCAATCATAGGCTGGGAAAGTACGACGCAAGCGCGGGCTCGTTTACACCGTCTGACCCTCGCCACCAGATAGCTGGATAGCTCCAGTCGTTAAGATGCTGGCCGGTGTGCTTGCGCTCACAGGCAAGCGTAAACTCACGGAAGTAACCCCCTTTGCCCCTTGGTTGAAACACACCGCAAACGGCGAGTATTTCGATTAGGACGCGTCGCTCGGCTTTGGACGACTTGAAAATGCCTGCCAACGCTTTCTCAAGACTGCTAGAGCGGGATGAGCTTTATAGGAGTCGTAGGATTCCCAAATCATCGCGGTTCTGATTCAACAT
>NZ_JBWKME010000019.1:0-242193 GCF_056431085.1 Mesorhizobium waitakense
ATGTTGAATCAGAACCGCGATGATTTGGGAATCCTACGACTCCTATAAAGCTCATCCCGCTCTAGCCTTCGTCGCCCTAGCCGGCGCAGTCGGCACCACGGCCTATGCCGAAAACAATGCCAGCGAAAAGATGCGCGAGGGCACGATGATGCGCCTCAGCACGGCGATAAGCGATACCAACGGCACCATCACCTTCGACCAGTTTTCCGACGCCATGAACGCGCGGCTGAAGAAGCTCGTCGCCGACAATGGCGGCAAGCTGACCGTCGCCGAGCTCGCCGACGCGCTGGAGAAGGCGCGTTTTGAGCAAATGGCCAAACGCATCATCGCCCGCTACGACACCAGGGGCGATGGCACGTTGACATCGGACGACATCACCAGTCGCCAGAAGAAGGTCTTCGCCATGCTCGACAGGAACAATGACGGCAAGATCGAGAAGAGCGAACTGCCGAAAGGCGACCGCTTTGGCCGTCATCGTGAATGGGAAGGCGACGGCAATGGCGGTGATGACGTACAGTAACATCATCAGGTGAGCTCCGGCGGCGGCGCGGGTCGCCGGAGAGCTTTCTCGATCTTCAACTTTCGTGCAGCTACTCTGTCCGCCTTATCTGCTGGAGCACGCGGCTCGCGTGTGCCTTCAAAATCCTATCGCGCAGATAGGCATAGAAGCGCGGCGGCAGCATGCCATAGTCGAAGCGGGATGGCTTGATGCCTGCAATGGGTCTGAGATCTGGGCCCGGCCAAAGGAAATCGTTGGTTTCAGTCACGACGATCCATGACGGCGTGCCATCGAGGCCGAGATAGGCCTTGAGTGGCGCGGGTATCTCTATTGCATCGGCAGGATCGGACGGCGCCGAGTGCGTGATCGGGACCACCGTTACGACCTCACGGCCTCTATTATCCGGCGAGCGGCGACGATCGCGCAGGGCCGGCTTTTACGGCCTTCTTCCGCACCCTTTTCGTGTTCTCTCACCCAGAGGTACGAATAGGAAATCACCAAGCCGGGGATAGGCTTGGGCAGGCTCACGGCGTCCAGTCTTTGAGCATTGCGTCGAGCCCGGCATATTCGTTCGGAACGGTGCTCTCGGCGATGGCGTTAAGCGTCTCGTCGTCGAGTTCTTCCACGGGACGGGCGACCCGCCGTTTGACCAGAACCTCGAACATCGCCGCCGACAGGAGCACCGTGTGAGTCCGGCCATTCTTGGTGATTGCGACCGGCGCATGCTGGGCAGCGTCCTGGAAGCGCCCGACATTCTGTTGGAATTCCGTTGACGTCACCCGCATGACAAATTCTCCTTTCTCTTATCTAAAATAGATAAAATAGATAATTTGTCAAAGCATCTCACCTCGCATCTGCACGGGAGATGAGGATTAAGGTGGGCGAGATATCCTAGGCCGCGACCTTGATCGCCGGCGCGGCCTTCTTGACCGGAATGCGCACCGACACGATCGTGCCGACGCCTTCGGTCGAACGGATCTTCAGCGCGCCACCTTGAAGTTCAGCAAGCGAGCGTGAGATGGCGAGGCCGAGGCCGGACCCGGCATGGCTCTTGGAGAACTGGTTCTGCACCTGTTCGAAGGGACGGCCGAGCTTGCCGAGCGCGTCTTTGGGGATGCCGCAGCCATTATCCTCGATGGTCAATACAAGCGCGCCGGAGGTGTTGCGGGCCCTGACCGATATGTGGCCGCCCTGACCGGTGAATTTCACCGCGTTGGACAAGAGGTTGATGACGATCTGCTTGATCGCGCGGCGATCTGCGAACAGCGTCAGCGCGTCGGCGATGCGTGTTTCCACGGCGATCGCCTTTTGCGCCGCCTGCAGCGAGACGACGCGAACCGTCTCGCTGATCAGCGGACCGAGGTTGATCTGTTCCTGGTCCAGCGAGAATTGGCCAGCCTCGATCTTGGACATGTCGAGAATGTCGTTGATGACGCCCAGCAGATATTTGCCGCTGCTGTTGATGTCGGTGGCATATTCCTCGTAGCGCTCCGACCCCAGCGGACCGAACAGGCCCTGTTCCATCAGTTCGGAGAAGCCGATGATGGCGTTCAGCGGCGTTCGCAGTTCATGTGACATATTGGCGAGGAATTCGGACTTCGCGCGGTTCGCCGCCTCGGCGCGTTCGGTTTCCTTCATGTATTTGCGGTTGAGGTCGACCAGTTCGCGCGATCGCTCCTCTTCGGCCCGGCGGGCGAGGCTCAGATCATGGATCGTCGCCATCAGCCGGCGCTCGCTGTCGACCAGCTTCTCCTGGTGCAGCTTGATCTGGGTGATGTCGGAGCCGACGGAGACGATGCCGCCGTCCCGGGTCTTCAGTTCGTTGACCTGCAGCCAGCGGCCGTCGGCCAGCTGCCGCTCGAAGGTGGCGCCGCCCTGCAGTCCGCTGGTGTTGGCCAGCCGCCGTTCGGAAGCAAAGGCCAGCATCCGGTCTTCCAGCACCGCGCGCGCGGTGCCCGGCATCACGTCGCGGTCCGAAAGCCCGTTGTCCTGCTGGTATTTGGAATTGCACATGATCAGGCGCTGGGCCGAATCCCACAACACGAAGGATTCGTTGATGTTTTCGATCGCCGTTCGGAGGCGAAGGTCGGCCGCCTCGGAACGCAGCGCCAGATGGCGCTGTTCGGTGACGTCGACGGCGATGCCGATCAGCTGGATCTCCGGCGCTTCGGGATCGATGACCTGTGCCCGGGCGCGCATCCACACCCATTGGCCGTCGGCGTGCCGCATACGGAAAACCTGGTCGATATGGTCGATTTCGCGGGCGACGATTCTGTTGGCGAGCTCGAACAGGTCGCCGTCCTCGGGATGGATGATCTCGTCGACCTCGCCGAAGGACAGCATCGTGTCGCAGGGCTTGTAGCCGAGCATGTCGTACATCGAGCGCGACCAGTACATCTTGCCGCGCACCATGTCCCAGTCCCACAGGCCGCAGCGGCCGCGAACCAGCGCCATGTCGATGCGCTGATGCGCTTCGAGATAGATGCGATCGGCCGCCTGCGCGCGTGCCGCCTGGCCGAAATAGGCGTAGAGGATGACGATCAGCACGCCGGCCGTCAGCACGAACAGGGTGACGTTCAGCGAGACAGTCTTGCGCCAGGTGTCGAAAACGGCGTCCTGAGGGACCAGTGCCGCCGCGGCACCCTTTCGCCCGTTCGCCAGGCTGACCGCCGCATACCAGTCCCGTCCGCCGATGTTGACCTCCATGACGCCGGCGCGGTCACCGAACATGAACAATGGCTGGCCGCCCTGGACGAGGCCGTCGAGAGAGTGGCTTTGCCATGGCACCGAGCGCGGTGTCACCGCGACGATCTTGAAAGCGCTGTCGGTGATGACGAGCACATGGCTGCGGCCCATCGCGCCCTGACGGCTGGTGGTCTCCAGCAGGTCCTGGATGGCGCCCGGCACCGTGTCCGAAGTGATGGCGAGCGAACTCGCCAGTTGACCTGCCGCCAGCGTGAGGATCGCCTTGGCGTTGCGTTCGATATCGTCGCGCTCGTTCATCAGCGACAGGATCCGCAGCGCGGCGATGACGATCAGGAAGGTGATGATGAGGGCCGGTATCGATCGGCGCAGCAGCGGCTCGGCGGCCAGAAGCCGCCGGTAGGCCGGTTCGGCGATGAGCCGCGTGTTCCCGGCAAGGCCGTCGCTTCGCGTCTCGCGATGCGCAAAAACCTTCCCCCCGGGCGCGCCCCACGCGTCCGCCTTCGCCATAAATGGCACTCCCCGAAGTTGCCTATGCAGCTTTGATCCGGCAAACGCCGCACATCCGAATCGTCAGTAAAGAATCAAAGGTGATTCGCCTTGTCCAGTGGTCCGGCGAAAAAAGATTAAAAATTGACTAAAATAGTGCCGAAACGGCCCTTTCCGGACGAGAGCGCACGCCTAGGCCAGCGTGCGATCGACAATATCGCTCAGATCCGCCGACAGGTCTCCGGCTTTCGCGATCGAAAGCAGCGCTTCCCTGGCCTTGGCCTGTCGGCCAAGTTCGAGCGAACGCCATGAGCGGAGTGCCGTCGCCAGCCTCGCCGCCAATTGCGGATTGCGCTTTTCGACCTCGAGCACGGTCTGCGAGAAGAACCGGTAGCCCTCGCCATCCGCACGGTGGAAGCCGGTCTGGTTGGCGCTGGAAAAGGTGCCGATCAACGAGCGCACCCGGTTCGGATTGTGCATCGAGAAAGCGGGATGAGCGGTCAGCGCGCGCACCGTGTCGACGGCCTGCGGACCGGGCACGCTGGCCTGGATCTGGAACCATTTGTCCATGACCAGCGGGTCGGAGCCATAAGTCGTCTCGAAAGCCGCCAGCGCCTGGATCGCCTGGGGCGAACCGTGGTGGCGATGCGCAAGCACGGCAAGGGCCGCCGCGCGGTCGGTCATGTTGGTCGCCGACTGGAAATGTCCGGCGGCAAGTGCTGCTCCCCCCGGCTGCAGCGAGAGGTAGTCCAGCAGGGTGTTGCGCAAGGCCCGTCGTCCGGCGCTCGCCGCATCCGGGCTGAACGCCGCCTTGTCGGCAAGTCTGTCGTAGAGACCGGCAAAATTGTCAGAGTTGGCCGTTCCGATCGCCAGTGCAAGCGCCTCGCGGGCAGCGTAGATGGCGTCGGGGTCAATGTTGCTGCCGATATCGCGCGCAATGTCGGCTTCGCCAGGCAGCGCCAGCGCCAGCGCCCGGTAGGCCGGCTCCAGCGTCTCGTCGGCGGCGATGCCGCCGGCGAGTTCGGTCAGCCGCGACGCGAAAACCGGCTGCCTGCCGCCGAGGATCTCGCGGAAGGCGGCAATCAGCGCGTCGGTCAGCAGCGTGTTGAAGGCCTGCCAGCGCGAGAAGGCGTCGCTGTCATGGCGGGCGAGGAAGAACTGGTCGTCAGCCTTCTGCTCGACGGACAGCGTCACCGGCGCCGAAAAACCGCGGTTGAGCGACACCGCCGGGCGTTCGGCAACACCTGAGAACCGCACCATGTGGCGGCGCTTGCGGACATGGATGACGCCGTCCTCGACGCTGGCGCCCTCGACGCCGCTATAGTCGACCGGCTGGCCACTAGCGCCGATCAGGCCGAAGGCCAGCGGGATGTGCATCAGCCGCTTGCGGCTTTCAGAGGGTGTCGGCGGCACCGACTGCTCGATTTCGAGCATGAACTCCTGCGACGCCGGATTGTGCGTCGAACTGATGGTCAAATTGGGCGTGCCCGCCTGGTGATACCAGAGCGCGAACTGCGACAGGTCGCGGCCGGACGAATCCTCGAACACCTTGATGAAATCCTCGATCGTCGCCGCGTCGCCGTCGTGCCGCTCGAAATAGAGGTCCATGCCGGCACGAAAGGTATCAGGCCCGAGAATGGTGCGGATCATGCGCACCACTTCGGAACCCTTTTCGTAGACCGTCGCCGTGTAGAAATTGTTGATCTCGCGGTAGCGGCGTGGCCGCACCGGATGCGCCAGCGGGCCCTGGTCCTCGGGAAACTGGTGGGCGCGCAGCGTGCGCACTTCGTCGATCCGCTTGACCGCGCGCGAGCGCTGATCGGCGGAGAATTCGTGGTCGCGGAAAACCGTCAGCCCTTCCTTCAGGCAGAGCTGGAACCAGTCGCGGCAAGTGATTCTGTTGCCTGTCCAATTGTGAAAATACTCATGCGCGATGATCGCCTCGATATTGGCGAAATCGGCATCCGTCGCTGTCTCCTGATCGGCCAGCACATATTTGTCGTTGAAGATGTTGAGGCCCTTGTTCTCCATCGCCCCCATGTTGAAGTCGGACACGGCGACAATATTGAAGACGTCGAGGTCGTATTCGCGGCCGAACGCCTCTTCATCCCATTTCATCGACCGCTTCAGGGCGTCCATCGCGTAGCCGGCCAGCTTCTCCTTGCCGGGCTCGACATAGATGCCGAGCTCGACCATGCGGCCGGATAGGGTGACGAAACTGTCGGCGACTTTGCCGAGATTGCCGGCCACCAGCGCGAACAGATAGGACGGCTTGGGGAAGGGGTCGTGCCATCTAGCAAAGTGCCAGCCATCGCCGACGTCACCCTTGTCGACCAGGTTGCCGTTGGACAAAAGCAGCGGCGCCTCGTCGCGCAGGGCTTCGATGCGCACTGTGTAGACAGACAGGATGTCGGGGCGATCGAGGAAATAGGTGATGCGGCGAAAGCCCTCGGCCTCGCATTGCGTACAGTAGACATTGCTCGAGCGGTAAAGGCCCATCAGCGCTTCGTTGCCCACCGGCGCCAATTCGGTCTCTATGAGCAGCTGGAAGCGCCGCGCGGCCGGCGGCTCGAGGATGGTCAGCTGGTCCGGCGTAACCAGAATATCGGCCGGTTTCGCATTCTTGCCGCCGATCTCGACGCGCTTGAGCGTCAGCCCGTCGCCGTCGAGCACCAGTGGAGCCGACGCGGATACACCGTCACGGCGCTCGACCGTGAGCACGGCCGTGACGCGCGTTGCGTCTGGCGAAAGGCGGAAGGTGAGGTCGGTTTGCGGAATGAGGTAATCATTGGGGCGGTAGTCTTCGAGCTTGAAGACCTGGCCGGTGTCCGTGCGCATTCCGTGGGTTTTCCTGTCGATTGCGTTGGCGGCGGAGTGTTTCCGCTGGTCCAAGAAATTTGAAGTCCGCGCTCTTTACACGAAACGGCCCCTCGACAAAACTGAGACAATGCCTATTTCAGGCGTTCCTCTTCCAGCCATCATCACGAGGCATCCATGACCGTCGCCACGCCGAAATTCGGGATGGGCGCATCTGTGCTGCGGCGCGAGGATGCTGCCTTCATCCAGGGCCAGGGCCGCTATACCGACGACATCCAGCCGGCTGGCGTCCTGCATGGCTATGTCCTGCGCTCGCCGGTCGCCAAGGCCAGCTTCACAATTGGTTCGATTGACGCGGCGAAGGCCTCACCCGGCGTCCATCTGGTGCTGACCGGCAAGGATCTTGCCCATCTCGGCGATCTCAAGTCCGGCGTCATGCAGGAACAGCCGGACGGCACCAAGGCGCCGACCCGCGACATTCCGATCCTGTGCCGTGACCGCGTCAACTATGTCGGAGACGCCGTTGCCTTCGTCGTCGCCGACAGCCGCGCTTTGGCGCAGGATGCCGCCGAACTGATCGACGTCGACTATGACGGCGAAGATGCGGCGTCCGGAACGGCGACGGCGCTCGCCGAAGGCACGCCGCTGGTCTGGCCGGAACTCGGCTCGAATCGGGCCTTCAGCTACCATACGGGCGACAAGAAAAAGGCGGACGCGGCTTTCGCCAAGGCCGCCCATGTCACCCGCATCGAATTCGTCAACAACCGGCTGGTCTGCAACTACATGGAGCCGCGCTCGGCGATCGGCGAGTGGAAGGTACAGGAGAACCGCTTCGTGCTGACCACGGGGTCGCAGGGTGTGCATTCGATGCAGTACATCCTGGCCAGCCTGTTCAAGATCAAGAAGGACCAGCTGCGTGTTATCACGCCGGATGTCGGCGGCGGTTTCGGGCCGAAGAGCTTCGTCTACCGCGAATACCCGCTGGTGCTCGAGGCGGCGAAGCGGCTTGGCCGTCCGGTGAAATGGGCGGGCGACCGCACCGAACACTTCCTGACCGACGCGCAAGGCCGCGACAATGTCGTGAAGGCCGAGATGGCGCTGGACAAGGATGGCCGCTTCCTTGGCATGAAGGTGGACCTACTCGCCAATATGGGCGCCTATGTCTCGCAATACGGTCCCTACATTCCCTATATCGGCGTCAGCATGTCGACCGGCGTCTACGACATCCAGGCGCTCGACGTGTCGGTCACCGGCCTCTACACCAACACCTGCCCGGTCGATGCCTATCGCGGCGCCGGTCGCCCGGAAGCGGCGTTCCTGCTGGAAAAGCTCGTCGACGCCTGCGCCCACGATCTGGGTCTGCCGGTCGAAGAAATCCGGCGCCGCAATTTCATCCGGCCCGAGCAATTTCCCTACCGCACGCAGACCGGCCGCCTCTACGACACTGGCGAGTTCGAAGGCCACATGACCCGCGCCATCGAACAGGCGGAATGGAAGGCGTTTCCGCAAAGGCTCGAACAGTCGAAAGCAGGTGGAAAGATCCGCGGCCTCGGCATGGCGACCTATATCGAAGCCTGCGCCTTTCCGGGTTCGGAACCGGCGTTTGTCGAACTCAACGGCGACGGAACGGTGACCCTGAAGATCGGCACCCAGACCAACGGCCAGGGGCATGCCACCGCCTACGCGCAGTTCCTGTCGGAAAAGCTCGATCTCGACATCGACAAGATCCATGTCCGCCAGGGCGACACCGACGAATTGAAGGCCGGCGGCGGCACCGGCGGCTCGCGCTCCATTCCGCTCGGCGGCGTCTCGGCGTCGCGCGCCGGTGAGGACCTGGCCAACAAGATCAAGCGCATCGCCGCTGACGAGCTGGAAGCTTCGCCCGGTGACATCGAACTGTCGAACGGTGTTGCCCGCATCGTGGGCACCGACCGCACGATCGATTTTTCGAGTATCGCCAAGGCCGCCAGGACGCCGGATGATCTCAAAGGGTTCGGCGAGTTCGTGCAGGACGAGTGCACCTATCCCAACGGCACCCATATCTGCGAGGTCGAGATCGACCCGGATACCGGCACCACCGACATCGTCCGCTACACCATCGTCGACGATTTCGGCGTCACCGTGAATCCGATCCTGCTCGCCGGTCAGGTGCATGGCGGCGTGGTGCAAGGCATTGGCCAGGCGCTGACCGAGGACACCATCTACGGCGAGGATGGACAGCTCTTGACGGCGAGCTTCATGGATTACGCCATGCCGCGCGCCGACAATTTCCCGTTCTTCCATTTCGAGACCCGCAACGTGCCTTCGACGACCAATGCGCTGGGCATCAAGGGGGCAGGCGAAGCCGGCACCATCGGCTCGACGCCGGCGGCACTCAACGCGGTGACCGACGCGCTCTGGCGTGCCTACGGCGTCAAGCACATCGACATGCCGGCGACGCCGGCGCGCATCTGGGCAACGATCCGGGGAGCGGCTAGACCATGATCCCGAAAAGTGGGAACCGGTTTTCGGAAAAGACTATGGTCAGGCAAGAAAACAGAGATCCATTCCGATCATATCGGGATGGATCAGACTCGTGACAGCAAAACCAGGTCAGGCCGCAGCAGCCAGCGACCATCCCGTCGGGCACAGCACGCTCACCGGCATCACGCTCAAGATCGTTTCGGTGGCGGTCTTCGTCGGCATGTCGACCTGCATAAAGGCGGCGGGCACCGTGCCGGCGGGCCAGATCGTCTTCTTCCGCTCCTTCTTCGCCATCTTTCCGATTATTGCCTTTCTCGCCTTCAAGGGAAAACTCGGCACTGCGTTTTCGACCAAGCGCCCGCTCAATCACATTGCGCGCGGTGTCGTCGGCGTCTGCGCCATGGGGCTTGGCTTTTTCGCGCTGACCCGGCTGCCGCTGCCGGAGGCGATCACGCTGAACTACGCGCAGCCGCTGCTGGTGGTGGTGTTCAGCTCGATCTTCCTTGGCGAAGCCATCCGCGTCTATCGCTGGAGCGCGGTCGCCGTCGGCCTCGTCGGCGTGCTGATCATCTCCTGGCCGGAACTGACGCTGCTGAGCTCCGACGAGGCGCTTGACGACCAGGAGGTGCTCGGCGTCATCGCCGCCCTTGTCGCGGCGGCGATCTCGGCGGTCGCCATGCTGCTGGTGCGCAATCTCGTTCAAAGCGAGCGCACCGCGACCATCGTGCTGTGGTTTTCGGTGACGGCGAGCGTCATGGCACTGCTGTCGCTGCCGTTCGGCTGGCAGGCGCTGACGCCGCTCCAGGCGGCGCTTCTGGTTGCCGCCGGCTTCTGCGGCGGCCTCGGCCAGATCCTGATGACTTCGGCCTATCGCCATGCCGAAGCCTCGGTCGTGGCGCCCTTCGAATACACCTCGATGATCCTTGGCGTCGTCGTCGGTTATCTCGTCTTTGGCGACGTTGCCACGCTCAACATGCTTGTCGGTGGCCTGATCGTCGTTGCCGCTGGGATCTTCATCATCTGGCGCGAGCGCCAGCTCGGCCTGGAGCGCACCCGCACGAGAAAGGCGGCGCCGCCGCAGGGGTAATATTCTCCGGGTCGAGTTCCGTCACGCCCCCCTCTGTCCTGCCGGACGTCTCCCCCTCAAGGAGGGAGATTGGCGGCTTCGGTAACGGCGCCTTCTCTCCGACATTGAAAATTGGCGAAAGCCGTCGTGATATTCGATCTCCCTCCTTGAGGGGGAGATGGCCGGCAGGCCAGAGGGGGGTGCCTCGCGCCGGCGTTCGAAGCAGAGCTTCTGACTACAGCGTCTTCGCAGCCCGCTCCTTTGCCAGCCGCACCAGCACGGTCCTCGTCTGCTCATCGGCCGGGAAGAACGATTCGATCGCCAGTTCCGACAGCGTCACGTCGAGCGGCGTCCCGAACACTGTGATGGTGCTGATGAACGACAGCACCTGATCGCCATGCGCCAGCCTGAGCGGGTGCACGATGGCATTCGGCTCGACCGGCGCCGGCCGGCTGCCGTTCAAGCCGGACGGATAAGTCCGCAGTTCGCGCTCCAGGTCGATCAGCACCGGGTCGCCGCTGGCGTCGTTCTGGTGTTTGAGGCGCTCGAGCAGGTGCGTGCGCCATTCCTGGAGATTGACGATGCGCGGTGCGATGCCGCCCGGATGCAGGCTGAGCCGAAGCACGTTGACCGGCGGCGTCAGCAGCGAAGCCTCGCTGACATCGGCAAGAAAGGGAGCGATAGCGCCATTCGCCGAAACCAGGTTCCAGTGCCGGTCGACAGCGAGCGCCGGGAATGGCTCGTGTCCCTTGAGCACGATCTCGACCGCTGCCATCGCCGGCGCCAGCGTCGTGTCGGTCAGCGAACGCTCGCCGAAGCTCGGTGCAAAGCCTGCGGCAAGCAGCAACTGGTTACGCTGCCGGAGCGGGATCGACAGTTGCTCGGCCAGATGCAGCACCATGTCGCGCGACGGCGCGGCGCGCCCGCTTTCGACGAAGCTCAGATGCCGCTGTGAGATTTCGGCTTCCATGGCAAGGTCGAGCTGGCTCATGCGGCGGCGGGTGCGCCATTCGCGAATGAGGCCGCCGGCGGAATTTTCGAACGTCGTCATGAGCGAATGACTAGGCCGGCGAGAGGCACATTTCAATTACCTGCGAGGTCATCGCTAGTGGTGAAAACCTGACTCTTGGTACCCGCAATTAACGGCGGCTTCGGGGCCGGTTGCGGACTGGCAGCTTCAGGCTGCGAATCTTCAAGAGCGGACATTATGCTCGGCGCTGGCATCGTCATGACCTGACCCAATCACGATGTTCACTTCGGCCAGTGGAATGTCTGGATTTGGCGCGCGATTCCGACCTCAGCGAACGAAGTTATGGCACGCCATTCAAGTGAAGGATCGCTTCGCCAATTGCACTGTAATAACATCCGAGACACTCGCGCTTGCCGAAGGGGCTGTCGGCTCGGACAGGATTAGCGTAAGCTAATGTCCATAAGGGGTGCACACATGCACCGTGTCATCGCCATAGCGATCGTAGTTCTGGCGGCCGTGTTCAGTTCCGCGCGGGCTGAGCTGCTGATCGGGGTCTCGGCTGCGATGACAGGGCGGCTTGCCTGGATCGGCGAGCAGGGACAGCGCGGCGCGGAGATGGCGGTGGCCGACGTCAACGCGGCGGGCGGCGTGCTCGGCCAGAAGGTGAGGCTCATCTCGGTCGACGATTTCTGCGATCCCGACCAAGCGGTCGCGGCCGCCCAGAAGCTGGTGGCTGACGGGGTGGTGCTCGTCGTCGGGCATTATTGCTCCGGGGCCTCGATCCCCGCATCAAAAGTGTACGAGGAGGCGGGCGTCGTCGAAATATCCCCAGGCTCGACCAATCCGCAGCTGACCGAACAGGGCCGTGGCAATGTCTTCCGCACCATTGGCCGCGACGACGCGCAAGGTTTAATCGCCGGCAACTACCTTGCCGATCGCTGGGGCGACAAGAAGATTGCAATCCTTCACGACAATTCGACCTATGGGAAGGGTCTGGCAGACGAGACTAGGAAGCAGCTGAACAAACGGGGCGTGACTGAAGCTGTTTACGACGCATACACGCCCGGGAAGGACGACTATTCAGCCGAGGTCGCTGCGTTGCAGACCGCCGGCGTCTCAGCCTTGTATGTGGGTGGGTATCATGCCGAGGTTGCGCTGATCGCTCGCGCTGCGCACGACCGTGGCTACACGGTTCAGCTCATATCCGGAGATGCCTTGGCTACCGAGGAATTTGCCCTGATCGCAGGCTCAGCGGCCGAGGGAACCCTGTTCACCTTCCCGGCGGACCCGCGGCGAAATGCCGGCGCGGCCGCGATCGTGGAGCAGTTCCGTGCGGAGAACTTCGAGCCCGCGGGCTACACGCTGTTGAGCTACTGCGCGGTCCAGGTCTGGGCCCAGGCGGTCGCGAAGGCAGGTTCGCTGGAGCCGAAGGCGGTCATCGCGACACTGCACGAACAGGAATTCGACACCGTCATCGGCCGGGTCGATTTCGACGACAAGGGCGACCTCACGAAGCAGAGCTGGGTTTGGTACGTCTGGCGCGGCGGAGAGTACGTGCCGGTTGAATAGGGTTGGCTGATCGCCGGCGTACCGGCTGAGACGTCTAGTCTGATGCAGACCAGTGTGGCCGAACTGTTCCGTCTCGCCGAGATGCTTGAACGCCTCGGCATACGCGGCCGGCTGTTGCTCGCTTTTTTCGGGATCAGCGCCCTTGCGGTGCTGGCAACCGCTGCGGCGCTTTATGCCTTCCTCCAGGTTGGCGACGTCGTCGACCGAATTACAACGGATCGAGTGCCGTCGGCGCTCGCCTCCCTCCAGCTGTCGCGCCAGGCCGAACGGGTCGCTGCTGCCGCGCCATCGGTGCTGGCAGCGACAAGCAGGGCCCAGCACAGCGAGGTCTCGGCTGCCGTCGCGCTCGAGATGTCCCGCCTCGAGGCCCTGCGCACGGACCTCCGGGATGCCAAGTTGGGCACAGTGCCTTTGGCCGAGATCGAGGAAGCCGCGATCGTTCTGAGGCGCAACCTGAAGGAGCTCGACTCTCTTGTTGTCGCCCGGCTCGACTTGGTCGCCCGCAAGGAGGAGCTCCTGAACCGCCTCGCCGCGACGACGACCGGAAGCCAGCGCCTTGTCGCCACCGGCATCCTAGTGATGGATTCCAGGCTCCCGCAATGGCGGGCGGTCGCGGCCGACACGTCGCTGTCGCCCGATCGACGCGCAGCGGCGATGGCCGACCTGGTCCAGGCGATTGCGGCCTACATCCCCCAGCAGAAGGCGCAGCTGGAGATCTCGGCGGTCAACGACGCGCTGGTGAAGGTCGCGAACGCGCCGACGCCGGGCGACCTGGCGTTGATCCTCTTTCCGCTACGCCGTTCGCTCGCTGCTCTTGAAAAGGTTTCCACGGAGATCGACGAAAAGCTGCGGACCCGCTTCCGGCAGCGTGTCGACGAATTCAAGGGTTTGACCGACGGCGAGGACAGCATCCCGAAGGCACGGGAGGAGGAGCTTGCGGTCCTCTCGCAGGGCGAAAGGCTTCTGGCCGAAAACAATCGGCTGTCGCGCAGTCTCACCGCTGCCGTCGACCGTCTTGTCGCAGCAGCGGACCGCGAGATCGCTGCCGCCGGTCGCGAAGCCGCGCTCGTCCAGCGCTACGGCACCGGAGTTGTCCTCGGCTCCGCCTTTCTCAGCCTGTTGAGCTCGGTTTTGGTCGTCTGGCTCTATGTCGACCGCAGCCTTCTCGCCCGTCTGGGAGCGGTGAGCCAGGGCATGCTCGCGATTGCGGGGGGCAACCTTCGTGCGCCGGTGCCAGCCGCGGGCAGCGACGAAATCGGGCGCATGGCCGAAGCACTGAGACTCTTCCGGGATACTGCTGTCGAGGTCGAGGAAAAGAACCTACGCGACGTGGCGGAAGCTCGCCAGCGGCTCATAGATGCCATCGAAAGCATCTCCGAAGGATTCGCTCTGTACGACGGGGAGGACCGGCTCGTCCTCAGCAACAGCCGCTACCGCGAGCTGCTATACGCCGGTCTGGAGGCCGAGCTAACCCCTGGCATGGCATTCGAGGAGATCATTCGCCGATCCGCCGAGCGCGGCTACATCAGGGATGCCGAGGGGCGGGTCGACGAGTGGGTTGCCGAGCGCCTGTGGCGGCACCGCAACCCTGGCGAGCCATGGGTGCAGCGGCGGGCCGACGGACGATGGATCATGATAAGCGAGCGGCGGATCAGCGCCGGCGGCACGGTAGCTGTCTATTCGGATATCACCGAGCTGAAGCAAAGGGAGGAGAACCTCGCCGAGAAGTCCACTGCCCTAGAGGCGCTGTCCAGCAAGCTGGCCAAATATCTGGCGCCCCAAGTGTACAGCTCGATATTCACCGGCCGCCAAGACGTTAGAATCGCCAGTCAGCGCAAGAAGCTGACCATATGCTTCTCCGACATCGCCGGCTTTACTGAGACCACCGACAAGATGGAGTCCGAGGATCTCACCCAGCTCCTCAATCACTACCTGACGGAAATGTCGAAAATCGCGTCGGATCATGGTGCCACGATCGACAAGTACGTCGGCGACGCTATCCTGATGTTTTTCGGCGACCCTGAGACGCGCGGCGTCAAGGAGGACGCGCTGGCTTGCGTACAGATGGCGCTTGCCATGCAAAAGCGGATCAGCGAGCTTGCCGAAGTCTGGCGGGACATGGGGATCGAAACACCGCTGCGCTGCCGCATCGGCATCCATACCGACTACTGCACCGTCGGTAACTTCGGCAGCGAGGACCGGATGGACTACACGATAATCGGCGGCGCCGTGAATCTCGCCTCGCGCCTGGAACAGGAGGCGGCACCGGGCGCCATCCTCATTTCCTACGAAACGTTTGCGCAAGTGAAGGACACGATCGATTGTGAGGAGATGGGGCACGTCCAGGTCAAGGGGATCGCCTATCCCGTCGCCACCTACCGCGTCATCGATCTGAAGGCCAATCTAGCGGGCGCTTGTCGCGCCGTTCGAACCGAGCTGCCGCACTTCAGGCTGGAACTTGAACCGGATCTGATGTCCGCCGACGAGCGTGGCGGTGCCGCCACTGCGCTTCGAGATGCGCTGGATCGGCTCTCCCACAAGCCCGGGCAGTAGGGCTTGGTTCACAACGACCCTGGCCGATCGCAGACGGAGGAGGAAAAGAGCAAATGTCCGTGGACGCGGGACCGAGAAAAGTGGACGCCGAATATGCGATTGAGTACCTCCAGGAAAATCCGGAAGCGGGGCTTTGCTGCGAGGATCGGCGCAGCTGGATTACGCCGAACGCAAACGAGACCGATCAGCGGATCCTGCTTCTTGATGTGGTTGAGGCTGACCGGCTCAAAGATGATCCTCGCCTTCGACTCGTGTCCGGAATCGCTCATGCGGGCCGGTCGCTCTGGGTCGTTCGGAGAATGACATAATTACGTGCAGCCCTCGCCCTACCTGGCGTCTGCGGTTACGATTGAGGGATATCGCCCTGCAAGCACCACAGGACCCGAGACCAATGTCGCGCGGCAAGGCGGTCGGTTATGCGATTGGCTTGCTTCCCTGCTCGGCTTGCTATTCCTCCCGGCCGGCTCGATCGGCTGGCGACCCGGGTGGCTATTCGTGGCGGTCGTCATCCTAGCCTTCGGCATCTCGGCGCTCGTGCTGGCGCGCGTCAATCGGATAAGCTCGGCATCTGATCGAGGAGATATCTGTTGGCCGACGATGATATCACCCCGCTCGACGTGCCCCCTGCCTCCCAGCGTGTCCGCTTACGGGCAGTGCGAATGTTTACCTCAACGTCTGAGATGAGGGCGCAAAGCAGTCATACGCGCCTTCGCCTGTGACAGTCTGCTACGGGGTCAGATCACGCCATACAGTGCTCGCGACTGAACGACCTTGAAGGGTCGAAAGCGGCAGGCACCAAGTGTCCGGTTTTCACCGCTAGGCGAGCGCCCGCAGCTTCGCCTTCACTTCGAGGAAATCCCGCCATGCCAGCTTCTTGTGCGCTGGGGTCCGCAGGAGATAGGCCGGATGCAGCGTTGGCATGGCCGGGATGGCGATGCCGGAAGCCGTCGTGTGGACGCGCCAGTTGCCGCGCAGCCGCAAGATGCCTTCCGAAGTGTTGAGCAAGGTCTTGGCAGACGGGCCGCCGAGGTTGATCAGCACCTTCGGATTGACCAGCTCGATCTGCCGCTCGATGAACGGCCGACAGATCTCGGTCTCGTGCGGCGTCGGCGTGCGATTGCCCGGCGGCCGCCACGGAATGACGTTGGCGATATAGACGGAAGTGCGGTCGAGCCCGATCGCCGCCAGCATGCGGTCGAGCAGCCGGCCCGAGCGGCCGACGAAGGGCAGGCCCTCGATGTCCTCGTCGCGGCCGGGCGCTTCGCCCACCAGCATGACGGCGGCCTGCGGGTTGCCGTCGGCGAACACCAGGTTCTTGGCGGTGGCCTTGAGATTGCAGCCGTCGAAGGCCGCCATGTGCTGGCGAAGGTCGTCCAGGGTCGTTGCCGTCGTTGCCAGGTGGCGCGCCAGCGCCGCCTGCGCCTCGTCGGGAACCGCAGCGGTTATCGACGGTGCACGCGCCACGGGCGGTGGATTTGCCCTGTCGGCCGGCTCGGGGCGCGACGCGCTCGTCGAACCAGGTGGCGCAACGGCGTTGGCTGACGACGCCACCGCCCGCTCCGCCGGTTTTGGCGCCCCGGCGAACCGGTTCACCGGCTGGTCTTCAAGCGCCTCGTCTACACCGGCGCTAGCATAAAAGGCCAGCAAGTCGGCAAGGTCCTGTCTGTTGATTGGGGAAGCGGCAGTCATGGCGGCACATTCGTCCGCATGGCGGCAATTTGCAAGGCTGGCTGCTTGCTCTAGCCCGTGGGTATGCGTGGATCCTGCACCAGATAGAAGGTCCAGCGCGGCGTATAATCGGTCATCAGGAATTCGAACCTTGCGGTTTTCAGCGGGTCGACCTTGCCGTTCCTGAACAGCAGCCGGTCATAGGGTTCGAAATCGCGATCGAAATCGGCGAAATTGCTCGACGAGATATTGTCCGGCGTCTTGTTGCGCTGGTCGAACGAAAGTCCGTCGCCGAACACGCTCGGCTGGTTCAGGATTTCCTGCAGCTCGAACTGGAATTCGATCCAGGCCTGGCCGCTGTTGTTGAGCACGTCGATGCGCATATACATGATGCCATTGGCGAATTCGCCGGACGGACCGAAGGCCTGGATCGGCTTGGTCGTGCGGATGGTTAGCGTCACCGGCGTCGACGAATTCAGCTCTTCGCTGATGACCAGCGGGTCGTCCTTCGTTCCGATGCCCGAAGCGCCGGTGATGTGGAAGCCGCCAAGCTCGTCGGAGAAAGAGTAAGCGCCCGTCGCCCAGACTTTCACCTCGTCCGCGGCGGCGTGACCCGGTGCCAGCATTAGAAGGGCCAAAAGAAGCGCCCGGCAGGCCCGGCCGGGCGTCGATGGAAAGCGCGTCGATGAAAAGCCGCCTGGCCCAGGAATGCGCATGGTGTGAAGTATGGCCGATAAGCGCGCCGTCGAACAATTAAAAACGTAAGCGCTGAGGGCCTTGCAAGACGAAAACAGCCGCCCAGCCCTCGCGATGCGCGACTTTTTGGCCAAAACGGCATTGTCACGTATGCGCCGGTTTCCTGTCGCCAATTGATGCGCTATGCAGCGCAGGAGCCAGCAAGATACCCGAATGGGATAAGCCAGTGCGGAGGGGCAGATGAGCGACATCGAACGCGAAAGCATGGAATTCGACGTGGTTGTAGTCGGCGCCGGCCCGGCCGGCCTCGCCGCCGCCATCCGCCTCAAGCAGGTCAATCCCGAACTCTCGGTTGTCGTCCTGGAAAAGGGCGGCGAGGTCGGCGCCCATATCCTCTCCGGCGCCGTCGTCGATCCGATCGGCATCGACCGGCTGCTGCCGGGCTGGCGCGTCGAGGAAGGCCATCCTTTCAAGACGGCGGTCACGGCGGACCACTTCCTTGTGCTTGGCCCTGCCGGCTCGTTCCGTCTGCCCAATATCCTCATGCCGCCGCTGATGAACAATCACGGCAACTACATCGTCTCTCTGGGCAATGTCTGCCGCTGGCTGGCGACCAAGGCCGAGGCGCTTGGCGTCGAGATCTATCCGGGCTTTGCCGCGGCCGGCTTGCTCTACAATGAGGAAGGCGCTGTCACCGGCGTCGTCACCGGCGACATGGGCGTCGAGAAGGACGGCACGCACGGCCCTGGCTTTGCGCCCGGCATGGCGCTGATGGGCAAATATGTGCTGATCGGCGAGGGCGCGCGCGGTTCGCTCGCCAAGCAGCTGATCGCCAAATACAAGCTGTCCGATGGCCGCGAGCCCGGCAAATACGGCATCGGCCTCAAGGAACTCTGGCAGGTCAAACCGGAGAACCACCGGCCGGGCCTGGTCCAGCATTCCTTCGGTTGGCCGCTCGACATGAAGACCGGCGGCGGCTCGTTCCTCTACCATCTCGAGGACAATCAGGTGGCGGTCGGCTTCGTCCTCCACCTCAATTACAAGAACCCCTGGCTGTCGCCGTTCGAGGAATTCCAGCGCTTCAAGACCCATCCGGCGATCCGGGGCACCTTCGAAGGTGCCAAGCGGCTGGGCTATGGCGCGCGCGCCATCACCGAAGGCGGCTGGCAGTCGGTGCCGAAACTGTCCTTCCCCGGCGGCGCGCTGATGGGCTGCGCGGCCGGCTTCGTCAACGTGCCGCGCATCAAGGGCTCGCACAATGCGGTGCTGTCCGGCATGCTGGCGGCCGAGCATGTCGCCGAGGCGATCGGAGCCGGTCGCGCCAATGACGAACTCGCCTCCTACGAGGCCGCCTGGCGGGCGACCGACATCGGCAAGGACCTGAAGAGGGTGCGCAACGTCAAGCCGCTATGGTCGCGCTTTGGCACCATCGTCGGCGTCGGTCTCGGCGGCCTCGATATGTGGCTGAACACGCTGTTCGGCGTCTCGCCCTTCGGCACGCTGAAGCATGGCAAGGCCGACTATGCGACGCTTGAGCCTGCCGCCCAGCACCAGAAGATCGCCTATCCGAAGCCCGACGGCGTGCTGACCTTCGACCGCTTGTCCTCGGTGTTCCTGTCCAACACCAATCACGAGGAAAACGAGCCGGTCCACCTGCTCGTCGGTGACATGGAGCTGCAGAAACGTTCCGAACACGATGTCTTTGCCGGACCTTCGACGCGCTACTGTCCGGCCGGCGTCTATGAATGGGTCGACAAGGACGGCAACGCCGCCGCCGATCCGGCGGCGAAGGACGTGCGCTTCGTCATCAACGCGCAGAACTGCGTTCACTGCAAGACCTGCGACATCAAGGACCCGAACCAGAACATCAACTGGGTCCCGCCACAGGGCGGCGAGGGCCCGGTCTACCAAGGCATGTAAAGTGGACCACGCCGGCGGCACTTTGCCGCCGGTCCACCCATCGTCGTTGGAAAGGAGCCGGATATGCGCTTGCTCATTCTTTCAGGTCTGGCGATCGTCGGCGCCTTGTGCGGTTCCGCGACGGCTGCATCGGCAGGCGTAAAAATCCTGGTCAAGACGCAGACATACGACATCTCCGGCAAGACCGGAGAGGCTCTGATCGAGTCCATGGACCGCAACGGGCCGAGGCATGGCTTCATGGCTCGCGCCATCGCACAGACCAGCTATACCAAGGCTTGGGAGTTCGACCTTGTTGAGGTCAAGGGCACCTGCCGCATCGGGCAAGTCAACGGAACGCTCAACCTGAATTTTACCTACCCCCGTGTCGCTTCCACCCTCCCGCCGGCCCTCGACAAGCGCTGGGCGCGTTTCTTCGCCGGCGTTCGCACGCATGAGGAGACCCATGGCGACATTGCCAGGCAGATGATGCGTGCGACCGAGAAGTCGCTCAAGGGCCTGACAGTCCCCAATGACCCCCAGTGTTCCAAGGCACGGCGTGAGGCGCGGCGGCGGATCGACGCGGTTTTTGTCGACTATGAAGCCAGGCAGAATGCCTTCGACGCGCGCGAACACCGGGAAGGCGGTCACGTAGAATATCTGGTCGAGGCCCTGGAGCGGCCCTAGGGGCAAAAACTCACTCAAATTGGCTGCCCGGTCGACGGGAACGAGCACAGAGCGCCAGGCTTGACAGTCAAATGGTCCGTTCCATCAGGACGGACTGCAACATCGGCCCGGGGCCAATGCGCACTTCGATCCGCCCTAGCGAGCTGAAGCCCAAGGCTGCATAGAACCCCTCTGCGTTGAGGCTTGACTGGCATTCGAAACGGCGCACACCGGACGAGCGTGCATCTTCTTCGCAACGCCGGTAAAGCTGGCGCCCGATCCCGCGGCCCAGCCATTCGGGACGAGTGGCGAAATGTCGGATGTGCGCGAGTTCGGGCTTCACCTCGGAGCTTCCCGGACGTTCCCGGGACCAACCGCCGCAGCCGGCGGCAAAGCCATCTTCATTGACCGCGAGATAGTAGGTGCCAGCCGAAAGCAACGCAGGGTTTGCGCGAGTGATCAAAGGCAGCGCAGCTTCAAGAATGGTCTGATCGTATGCCGTGCGCATCAGGCCGGGATAGGAAGCGAGAAGCAACTCGCTTACCCCAGCTTCGTCCTCTGGCGTGGCGCGTCTGACGATGAAGGTGGGGGACATGCACGGCACCCCGTATGTTGAACGGGCCGACCTTCGGCGGACCATCGAGCCATGTCAAATCGAACAAGCCAAGGGTCCAAACTCTGACCGTAGGGCATGATCCCAAAAAGTGGAATCCGGTTGTCGGAAGGACCATCTTCAAATGGCCTCTAACCCCGATATCCGTTTCGCGAATTTCCGGCTGATGTCAGCGACACAGTCGCGGTCTCGTGTTCGTCGGTTGGCTTTTGCTCGTTCAGCCTGAGCGTGAACTCGACCAGCACCGGCAGATGGTCCGAGCCGGTTTCTTCCAAACGTGTCGCCGAATGAATGGTTACCCCGCCCTTGCTGAAAACCTGGTCGATCGGCAGGCCGGCGAAACGCCGCAGGAAGTCCGGCAACTTGATGTATGTCCAGGTCGGACCGGCGGATGGCATGACAGTCAGCCCGCCGAGCGCGGCGACGCGGCGCACTGCGGCGCTCCATGGCACGGCGTTGCAGTCGCCCGCCATGATGGCTGTCTCGCCGAGCGATGAGAGCGATTCGGTAAGCTCACCGATCTGCCAGTGCTGCTCGCGTGGCCAAGGCCAGCTGAGATGGATCGCCGCGACATCGACGCCAATGCCGCCGAAGTCGACGGTCGCTGTCGCCATGGCGCCGCGCCGTTCGCAATGCGGTTCGGTGCCGGCGGCAAAGGGCCGCCGCGAGAGCAACGCGACGCCGAATATGCCGTTGGGGTAGGGGCAGAGGATCCGGTATGGATAGGCGCTGCTGATATAGCCAAGCTCGGTCGTCCACATCGCCGACACCTCGTCGAGGGTGATCACGTCGGGATTGGTCCGGCCGATCAGCGACAGCACCTTCTTCGGCGTTGGATTGTCGTAGCGCAGGTTCATCTGCAGCAGCTTGTAGACCATCTGGCCAGCCGGCTTGGCGACCGCTTCCACCGGCCACAGCTGCGGCAGCGCGCTGATTGTCGTGGCAAAGGTTGCCACGGCAAAGAGCAACGCAGCGGCGGCTTGCAGGCGAAATGTCGTGGCCAGCAGCGGCAGCGCGCAAACCGCCATCAGCACGGCAAGATGAACGCGGAAATGCGAGAAGGAATCGAAGGCCGGGTGCAAGGCGCCGAAGAACCCGGCGACCAGGGCAACCGAGAACATCATCATCGCGATGAATGCCAGTGAAGCTGCCATGTCTCGACTGCGTCTCATCGGCTCAGGTCTGCACGGGTTGCCAACTGTGATGCTGCACGGTTATCGGCAAAAATGCGGCCCAATCAAGATGACTGGATGCCCAATGCATGTCGCCCAAAAGTGCCTAGTGGTTTTGGGGCAACGACATGCATAAAACAAATGCATGTCGCCCAAAAGTGCCTAGTGGTTTTGGGGCAACGACATGCATAAAACAAATGCATGTCGCCCAAAAGTGCCTAGTGGTTTTGGGGCCACGACATGCATAAAACAAATGCATGTCGCCCAAAAGTGCCCAGCGGTTTTGGGGCAACGACATGCATAAAACAAAAGCATGTCGCCCAAAAGTGCCCAGCGGTTTTGGGGCAGCGACATGCATAAAACAAAAGCATGTCGCCCAAAAGTGCCCAGCGGTTTTGGGGCAACGACATGCATAAAACAAATGCATGTCGCCCAAAAGTGCCCAGTGGTTTTGGGGCAACGACATGCATAGAACAAAAGCATGTCGGCCCAAAAGTGCGCAGCGGTTTCAGCGAGACACGCTCTAGGCGATGCGCGATCGGCCTATTGGAACGCCGTCTCCGAGAAACTTCTCAGCTTGCGCGAATGCAGCCGCTCCATAGGCATTTCCGCGAGTTTCTCCATCGCCCGGATGCCGATGGTCAGGTGCTGCGCCACCTGCCGCTTGTAGAACTCGGTCGCCATGCCGGGCAGCTTCAGTTCGCCATGCAGGGGTTTGTCCGAAACGCACAGAAGCGTGCCGTAGGGCACGCGGAAGCGGAAGCCGTTGGCCGCGATGGTCGCCGATTCCATATCGAGCGCGATGGCGCGCGACTGTGACAGACGCTGCACCGGTCCGCGCTGGTCGCGCAGCTCCCAGTTGCGGTTGTCGATGGTGGCGACGGTGCCGGTGCGCATGATACGCTTGAGGTCATAGCCGGACAGGCCGGTGACTTCGGCAACCGCCTCCTGCAGCGCCACCTGGATCTCGGCCAGCGGCGGGATCGGCACCCAGACCGGCAGGTCGTCGTCAAGCACGTGATCCTCGCGCACATAGGCATGCGCCAGCACATAGTCGCCGAGCGCCTGGGTGTTGCGCAGCCCGGCGCAGTGGCCAAGCATGACCCAGGCATGCGGCCTCAGCACCGCGATATGGTCGGTGATGGTCTTGGCGTTGGAAGGCCCGACGCCGATATTGACCATCGTGATGCCGCCATGGTTCGGCTTCTTCAGATGATAGGCCGGCATTTGTGGCAGGCGTGGCGGCGCGACCCCTTCGCTGGGTGCGCTTTGCCCGCCCTTGGTGATGACATTGCCCGGCTCGACGAACTCGCTATATCCGCCGCCGCCGCCGGCCATCAGGTCGCGCGCCCGGGCAACGAACTCGTCGATGTAGAACTGGTAATTGGTGAACAGCACGAAGTTCTGGAAATGCTGCGGCGTGGTCGCCGTATAGTGCGAAAGGCGGTGCAGCGAATAGTCGATGCGCTGTGCTGTAAAGGGCGCCAATGGCCGTGGTTCGCCGAAGGCCACTTCGAAAGTCCCGTTGGCGATCTGGTCGTCGGTGCCGTCGAGGTCCGGCACGTCGAACAGGTCGCGGATCGGCCGCTTGATGCGCTCGGCGGCCGAGCCGTCGACATGGGTGCCTTCGAGAAAGGCGAAGTGCAGCGGAATGGGGGTGGTCGATTCCGACACGGTGACCGCGACACCATGATTGCGCATGATCAGGCGCAACTGCTCGACTAGGTAGCTCTCGAACAGGCCCGGCTGGGTGACGGTGGTCGAAAAATGTCCCGGCGTCGGCATATGGCCATAGGCCTGGCGCGAGTCGATCTGGGTGAACGAATTGGTGGTGACGCCGATCTCCGGGTAGAAGGCGCGGTAGCGCTTGCTGTTGTCGCCGCCCGCTGTCGCCAGTGCCGCGAAGGACTCGCGCAGGAACTTGGTGTTGCGGTCGTACAGCGCCTGCAGTGCGGCGACGGCCTTTTTGGGGCTATCAAAGCTTTGCCGGCCAAAAGGCTCCGGCATGACGACCGATTCGATGGCTTGTGGGTAGATTCGCTTTTCCATGGCCCAATATAGAGACTTGGATCGGCACTTGGGAGGGGTGTCGCAACCGAAGGCGGCCAAAGCGTCGTTTTTCTTTAACCGCGCTGCAGGCTGACCAGGAGCACGAAGCCGACACCGGACTTCCTCAAAGCGGGTGCTTCGATCGTCGAACCGGTATCGGCGCGCATCATCGGCACGGCCAGAACCGGAGCAGCCAGAACCATCAGGATAAGCGCCGCCCGCGGCAGAAGCCGAAGGGTCTTGAGAGTGTTGGCGGCGATGCGGTTCATGGTGTTCTGCTTTTCTTTTCGAGGTCTTGGTTTCTTTGTTCAGTTGCGAAGGTGGGTGGAGCAGGTGAGGCGACAGGTTCTGGAACTGGCTTCGTCCCAGGCGCGGGCCGGACGGCCCGTTTCGGCGACGAGGATTGCGAAGAACATTCCAAACAGGCTCATCAGCAGGCAGACGATGGTGAAGCGGCGAGCAAGCATTGGGTCGTGTCTCCTTCAACACGCAGGAGAATGCCCGAGCGCGACTGAACCGGCTCTGATGCCGGCGTTCATCTGCGGTTCAAATTGGTTGACGGGTTGACGGCGTCGGCGTCAGTCCCGGCCGGCGCGAGGCCATGCACGGGCTCCTCGCGCCTGGGCAAATAAAAACGGGGCCTGTCGAGGCCCCGTTTTCATGTCGCAAGGATGCGGTCGATCAGAGCTTGTGCCAGGTCTGGCTCTTGCAGATCAGTCCGCCAAGCACGCAGCCGCTCATCTTGAGCGAGGTGCCCGACAATGTCGCCTTGCCCGAATAGGTTTTGTCGTTTGCCGGATCGGTGATGTTGCCGGCATATTTGTTGTCGCCGGCGGCCTTGAGCGAACCGATGGTCTTGCCGGCATATTTGCCGGACTTGAGCATGATGGAAAACGTGCCGCTGCCGCCGATGGCTGCGGTATCGCCGGCCTGTGTCTTCCAATTACCTTCGATCGGATCGGCCCACGCCGCACCCGCCATGATCAATGTGGCCGCCAGGGCCAGGCTCACTTTTCGAAACATGGGCTTCCTCCCTTTGGATATCCGGCCGACGCTCCGCCTCGTCGGTCTGCCGCTTACGCAAACGTAAGCTAATCCAGCTCCCCGCAAAACAAAAGTGGTGCCGCCGCGTAAGATTTTCGGGATTCTGAAAGGCGCCCACGCGGGCCGCACGGGCAAGAAAGGAAAGTATCCGCGGACCGTGTTTGTTTCCCGTGGTTAGCGGAGTGTTGATTCCTGCCGCGAAAATTTTCGTCGAATTTGAGGAAAACCGGCCCGATTGCTGGCTTTGTATCCTTAATGAATTTCCGCGTTTACCTCTTGTTTTAGCTTTGTTTTCCTCAAATTAAGCACGCCATTTAACGACGGATTCAAGCCTCCACGGCATTCTCGAAAGCATCGGAAGAGCAGCCCGCAAGGACAAACGAAGGCAGCTCTCGGGAGCCAGACAGGGCCAGAACAGGGGATTGAAAATGGCACGTTTTGAAATGCTTGAAGCAGGCTTCGGCGCCATGGGGGCAACCGCCCAGGCCGACATTCTTTTCGAACTGGGCATGATGTATGCGACCGGCCGCGATTGCGAGACCGATGTCGTTGCCGCCCACAAATGGTTCAACATCGCCGCGATCAAGGGTTCGGCCCGCGCCGCGGAACTGCGCTCGGAACTGTCGGCAGCGATGTCGAAGGTCGAGATCGCCAAGGCGCTTCGCGAAGCCCGTGAATGGATGACCATGCACTGAAATCCGCCGACCGCGGATAGACCTATCCAAGACAGGGAAGCCCGGGATCAAGACCGCACAGACGGCCAGACCCGGCGGAATGGAAGGCCGCGCAAGACGGTCCTGGAGCAGGTTCTCGGAATCAGGCTCGAACAAGAGATAAAAAGAACGCGGCAGGCCGGCCAGGCTCAGTCGTGCGATGCGGGGAAGGCGAGCGGGATTTCGGGGCGCTTGGGGCCGCTTGACGAGCAAAAAGCCACGACCAGCCGAAACAAGGCTGGCGTGGCTTTTTTGCGTGGATGACGTCTTGCAGGCCCAATCGAGTGCCGCCGATGCGCCTAGACAGGCCCGGTGAAGGATGAAATTGTCCCGCCTCTCTGGAAGAAGCGCGGCCGGGCGGCCGCGCGTGAGTGGAGGAGTTCTATCACCATGAAAAAAATGAGTATTTTGAGCGCGGCCGTTTTTGGCCTGATGATGAGTGCGCCGGCCGCATTCGCTGACGACATCACCTTTGCGGTGGTCGGTCCGATGACTGGACAACTCGCCACCATCGGCGATCAGTTCAAGCAGGGCGCACAGGCCGCTGCTGACGCGATCAACGCGGCGGGTGGTGTCGACGGTCGCCAAATCAAGCTGAGTATCCAGGACGACCAGTGCGATCCCAAGCAGGCCGTGTCGGTCGCCAACCGCATCGTCGCCGATGGCGTCAAGTTCATCGATGGGCACGCCTGTTCGGGTTCGAGCATTCCGGCCTCTGCCGTCTATGCCGAGGCTGGCGCCCTGATGATGAGCCCGGCCTCGTCAAACCCGGTGCTGACCGACGCGGCGGCCAAGGCCGGCTGGCCGACGATCATGCGCCTTTATACGCGTGACGATGCGCAGGGCGCCTTCATTGGCCCATGGATCGCCAAGAAGTTTGCTGGCAAAAACGTCGTCGTCCTGCACGACAAGAGTGCCTACGGACAGGGCGTGGCTGACGCCGTCAGGGCAACCATGAATGCCGGTGGCCTCAAGGAGGTGTATTATGACGGCATCAATGCCGGCGAGAAGGACTATTCGGCTCTCGTCACCAAGCTCAAGGATCTGAAGGCCGATGTCGTCTATTTCGGCGGTTACCATCCTGAAGCCGGCCTGATCCTGCGCCAGTCGGCGGAACAGAACCTGAAGTTCCAGCTGATCATGCCGGACTCCATCGCTTCGCCGGAATTCTGGCAGGTTGCCGGCCCGGCCGGCGAGGGCACGATGTTCGTCTTCCCGTCGGATCCGCAGGCAAAGCCTGAAGCCAAGGCAGCCGTCGACAAGATCAAGGCGGGCGGGTTCGTGCCGGAAGGCTTCACGCTGTTCTCCTACGCGGTGGTCCAGGCTTTCGCCGAAGGCGTCAAGCGCGCCGGCAGCGACGATCCGGGCAAGGTTGCCGAAGCGTTGAAGAACGGCACGCCGATCAGCACCGTTGTCGGCAACGTCACCTTCGACGAAAAGGGCGACCTCAAGAATGCCAGCTATGACATCAACCAGTGGCACGACGGCAAATACGCGCCGATCGCGCAGTAATGGCTGACGTCGCTCCAGCGACCACCCTAGAGAAATGGCCGGGTTCGTCCCGGCCATTTTTCTTTTGTAATCCGTCGTCCGCCTTCGGCTGTCAGTTCGCAGCCGCGGTCGAGGCATCCCGTTCCTCGACGAACCGCACCAGCACCGTCCCATCGGTTACCTGCGCGCCTTCGGTGGCGATCTCGGCGATCACCCCGTCATGCGGCGCGGCGATGGTGTGCTCCATCTTCATCGATTCGAGGATCAACAGCGGCTGGCCCTTGATCACGGTATCGCCTTTTGCCGCGCGCACCAGCTTGACCAGCCCCGGCATCGGGGCGCGGAGGCTGCCGGCGCCTGCCGCCGCCTCATCCGCCCGCGCCAGCGGGTCCGGCACGGCGAAGATATAGCCAACGGCGCCGTCGAACACGGTAATATGGCCCGGCCAGCGGGCGAGGCGTGGCGTGGCGCGAAAATCATGCCCGTTGGCGTTGTCATAGGGCTCGTCCAGCGCCACCTGGAACCGCCCGTCCGGTCGCATCGAAACTCTTGCCGCGATATCGATTTCGCCGAACTTCAGCCGTGTGCGCCGGGCCACGCTGTGGAAATGCGCGTAGCCGGCAAGCGACGACCATGGGTCGCTCGACGACGGCAACGTTCCGGCGCCTGAGGCCGCAAGCGCGGCTGCCGCAACGGTCTCGTCGCTCGGCGGCGCGACCTCGGTCAGTGCCGGTTGATGCCTGGCGATCAAGCCGGTGTCGACATCGCCCGCGGCAAAGTCCGGATCGGTTGCCAGAGCGGCAAGAAAGGCAGTGTTGACGGTCGAGCCGGCGATCTCGGTTTGCGACAACGCCGCGCCGAGCGCTTCCAGGGCCGTCTGCCTGTCCTTTGCGTGGACGACCAGCTTGGCGATCATCGGGTCGTAATAGGGCGAGATGGCATCACCGGCCCGGACGCCGGTCTCGATGCGCATCGTGGCGCCTTCAGGGGCCGCGTCCGGAAACTTCAGATGATGCAAGGTGCCGGTCGCCGGCAGGAACCCCTTTGTCGCATCCTCGGCATAGATGCGCGCCTCGAAGGCATGGCCGGTAAGCGCGATCTCGTTCTGCGTCTTCGGCAGCTTTTCGCCGCTGGCGATCCGCAATTGCCACTCGACCAGGTCCGTGCCGGTGACCATTTCGGTGACCGGGTGTTCGACCTGCAGGCGGGTGTTCATTTCCATGAACCAGAAGCGGTCGGCCTTCAGGCCTTGCGAGGCATCGACGATGAACTCGATGGTGCCGGCGCCGGAATAATTGATCGCCTTGGCGGCTTTAACCGCCGCATCCGTCATCGCCTTGCGCAGCGCCGGGGTCATGCCGGGTGCGGGGGCTTCCTCGATCACCTTCTGGTGGCGGCGCTGCGCCGAGCAGTCGCGTTCGTAGAGATGCACCGCATTGCCGAAGTTGTCGCCGAACACCTGCACCTCGATGTGGCGCGGCTTGTCGACATATTTCTCGACCAGCACGCGGTCATCACCGAAAGCGGCCTTTGCCTCGCGCCGCGCGCTGGACAGCGCCTCGGAAAACTCATCGGGATGCTCGACCCGGCGCATGCCCTTGCCGCCGCCGCCGGCACGCGCCTTGATCAGCACGGGATAGCCGATCTCGCGCGCCTTGGAGGCCAGCAGCACGATCTCCTGCGCCTCGCCATGGTAGCCCGGCACCACCGGCACGCCGGCCTTCTCCATCAGCCGCTTGGCGGCATCCTTCAGCCCCATGGCCCGGATCGAGGCCGCCGACGGACCGATGAAAACCAACCCCGCCGCCACCACCTGGTCGACGAAATCGGGGTTTTCCGAAAGGAAGCCGTAACCGGGATGAACGGCTTGCGCGCCCGCAGCCAAGGCCGCGGCGACAATCTTGTCGCCGCGCAGATAGCTTTCGCCGACAGGCGAGGGGCCGATGCGCACGGCTTCGTCGGCCATCTCGACATGCAGGGATTTTGCATCGGCATCCGAATAGACGGCGACGGTGTGCACCCCCAACTGGCGCGCCGTGCGGATGACACGGCAAGCGATCTCGCCGCGATTGGCGATCAGGATCTTGGCGAACATGGAGCCTCCCGGGTCTGCCTCGGGCGGCGCCAGCCCGGCCGCCGGCTTACTTCGACGCAACGATCGCGCAACCGCCGCTTGCAGTCTTGACCTTCCACCTGGCGAAGCCGCTCTGACAGCCACGCAACGCAGTCTCCTCGGCGTCCCTCTGCGAAGGTGCGTTCAGCTTCACGCTGCAGAAAATGTGGAGATCGACGACGCGTGAATAGAACGTCGTGGCGTAGGCTGAATTGCCGCTCGCCGCGATATAGGCGAGGTAGGATTTGTAGCAGGCTTCTTTCGGGTCGAGCGACAAGGTCGGAGAAAACCGCTTGTCGCCCATCTTGCCCGCCAGCGATTCCGCTGAGCCGACGCCATGCGTTGCGAATATGAGCAAACTTGCAAGTATAGAACCAATCGTCTTCTGGCAATATCTCAGTTTCATTTTCACCCTGTCTCCGTTGCACTGTGCAGGATGAGCGATAGAGAATATTTTGCCTCCCCGCCAGCGCGCCAGCGGAGATTCGAGTTTGCCTATGCTGGTAAATCGGTTGGTCCATGCAGTTCAGCCCTTTCGCGGGGCAGCAACGGCCTGCCGGTATAGTTCAGCCGTTTGGTTGTCGAAGCAGCAAAAAGTGATGGTTTCCGGCATTGTTCGCTTCTCGACGAACGCGCTGACTGTGTCGACGGCGATCTGTGTCGCCTCTTCTTTCGGGTAGCGGTAGACACCCGTTGAGATCGCCGGAAACGCCACGGTGCGGCAGTCATTCACGGCGGCGAGTTCGAGCGAGCGTATATAGCAGGCGGCCAGCAGTTCGGCTTCACCCTTGCCGCCGCCTTGCCAGACCGGCCCGACCGTGTGGATGATGTACCGCGACGGAAGTTTATAGCCCTTGGTGATCTTGGCTTCGCCCACTTTGCATCCATTCAACATACGGCATTCGAACTCGAGCTCACGGCCTGCCGCGCGATGAATAGCGCCATCGACCCCGCCACCACCGAGAAGCGAGGTGTTGGCGGCGTTGACGATGGCGTCGACTGCCAGTTTGGTGATGTCGCCGGCATGAACCTGGATCCGCGGACGGTCATTCATGTCACATCCTGAACACGCCGAAGCGCGTTTCCTCAATCTCGGCATTGAGCGCAGCGGACAGGCTGAGCGCCAGCACGTCGCGCGTCTTCGCCGGGTCGATGATGCCGTCGTCCCAAAGGCGGGCGGACGAGTAGAGCGGATGGCCCTCATGCTCGTATTTCATCAGGATCGGCTTCTTGAATTTTGCCTCCTCCTCGGCGCTCCATTCCCCGCCCTTGCGCTCGATGCCTTCGCGCTTGACCATGGCGAGCACCGTCGCCGCCTGCTCGCCGCCCATCACCGAGATGCGGGCGTTCGGCCACATCCACAGGAAGCGCGGTGAATACGCGCGGCCGCACATGCCGTAATTGCCGGCGCCGAACGAACCGCCGATGATGACAGTCACCTTCGGCACCCTGGCGGTGGCGACCGCCATCACCAGCTTGGCGCCGTCCTTGGCGATGCCGCCCGCTTCGTATTTCCGACCGACCATGAAGCCGGTGATGTTCTGCAGGAAGACCAGCGGGATCTTGCGCTGGCAGCACAATTCGATGAAGTGCGCGCCCTTCAGCGCGCTCTCGGAAAACAGCACGCCATTGTTGGCGATGATGCCGACCGGCATGCCATGGAGATGGGCAAAGCCGGTGATCAGCGTAGTGCCGTAGTTCTGCTTGAACTCGTCGAATTCGGAGCCATCGACGATCCGCGCGATCACTTCGCGCACGTCATAGGGCTGGCGCAGGTCCGTCGGCACGATGCCGTAGAGCTCATCGGCTGCGTGAAGCGGCGGAATCGATTTCTGTAAGTGCAGCCGTACAGTCTTGTTCCGATTCAGGTTTTTGACGATACGGCGGCAGATGGCAAGCGCATGGTCGTCATCCAGCGCATAGTGGTCGGCAACGCCGGAAAGCCGCGTGTGCACGTCCGCGCCACCGAGGTCTTCGGCGCTGACGTCTTCACCAGTGGCCGCTTTCACCAGCGGCGGGCCGCCGAGGAACATGGTCGCCTGGTTGCGCACCATGATCGTCTCGTCGGACATCGCCGGCACATAGGCGCCGCCCGCCGTGCAGGAACCCATGACGCAGGCGATCTGCGGGATGCCGGCCGCCGACATGTTGGCCTGGTTGTAGAAGATGCGGCCGAAATGCTCGCGATCGGGAAACACCTCGTCCTGGTTGGGCAGATTGGCGCCGCCGCTGTCGACCAGATAGATGCAAGGCAAATTGTTCTGCAGCGCGATCTCCTGCGCCCGCAGATGCTTCTTCACCGTCAGCGGATAATAGGTGCCGCCCTTCACCGTCGCGTCGTTGACGACGACCATGACCTCGGTGCCTTCGACGCGACCGATGCCGGCGATCATGCCGGCCGCGGAAATCTCCTCGCCATACATCGACCACGCGGCGAACTGGCCGATCTCGAGGAAGGGCGAGCCGATGTCCAGCAACTGCGCAAGGCGCTCGCGCGGCAACAGCTTGTCACGCGAGACGTGGCGCTCTCGTGCCTCCTCCGAGCCACCGCGCTCGACGCTTGCAGCCTTGTCCGCAATGTCGGCGACCAGCGCCCGCATGCGCTCGGCATTGGCGCGAAAGGTGTCGGAGGACGGGGAGATCTGGGTTTGAAGTACGGCCACGGTCGATTCCTATTGCTCCGCCACGACTTGCAACTTGCCGTCTACGCGCTCGAAAATATACTCGGATAGAAGGTCGGGTTCGTTCTTAAAAATTTTGTCTATCTTGATGCGACTGTCGGTCTTCAGACACGAAATGACTTCAGCCCGCAGTACAGCGACGTTTTCGAATCGCAGCGGATCAGAATAAGCGGTCCCCGCAGATACCGACAGCGAAATTAATGCGACGACGGCGCGTGTGATTGTTTCGAAATAGTCCTGCAAACTACCCATTTTGAAATCGCTTACACTCCCTCCGCCACGATTTCCCGCCCGATCAGCCAGCGGCGAATCTCGCTGGTGCCGGCGCCGATTTCGTAGAGCTTGGCGTCGCGCAACAACCGGCCGGTCGGATAGTCGTTGATGTAGCCATTGCCGCCCAGCAGCTGGAGGGCGTCGAGGGCCATCTGCGTTGCCTTTTCGGCGGCAAACAACACGCAGCCGGCGGCATCCTTGCGCGTCGTCTGGCCGCGATCGCAGGCGGCGGCGACGGCATAGACGTAGGCGCGCGCGGCGTTCATCGTCGTGTACATGTCGGCGAGCTTGCCTTGCACCAGCTGGAATTCGCCGATCGGCTGGCCGAACTGCTTGCGCTCGTGCACATAGGGGATCGCCACGTCCAGGCACGCCGCCATCAGACCGATCGGCCCACCGGCGAGCACGGTGCGCTCGTAGTCGAGGCCTGACATCAGCACTTCGACGCCGCGGCCTTCCTCATGCAGCACGTTTTCGAACGGCACTTCGACATCCGAAAAAACCAGTTCGCCGGTGTTGGAGCCGCGCATGCCGAGCTTGTCGAGTTTTTGCGCCACGGAGAACCCGGCCATCGCTTTCTCGACGATGAAGGCGGTGATGCCGCGCGATTTCCGATCGGGATCGGTCTTGGCATAGACGACCAGCGTTTCGGCGTCCGGCCCGTTGGTGATCCACATCTTGGTGCCGTTGAGCACATAACGGTCATTGCGTTTTTCGGCGCGCAGCTTGAGCGAAACGACGTCCGAGCCGGCGCCGGATTCCGACATCGCCAGCGCACCGACGCGCTCGCCGGAACACAGCGGCGGCAGGAATTCTTCCTTCTGCGCCGGCGTTGCCCAGCGGCTGATCTGGTTGACGCAGAGGTTTGAGTGGGCGCCGTAGGAGAGGCCGACCGATGCCGAGGCGCGGGAGATTTCCTCGACGGCGATCACATGCGCAAGGTAGCCCATGCCACTGCCACCGAAATCGGGGTCGGCGGTAATGCCGAGCAACCCGAGCGCGCCGAGTTCACGCCATAGATGCGCCGGGAATTCGTTCGAACGATCGATGTCGGCGGCGATCGGCGCGATCCTGTCCTGGGCGAAGCGCCGCACCATGTCGCGCAGCGCCTCGATATCCTCGTCATGCCCGAAGCTGAGCGTGTTCGTGTACATGCCTTCCTCCTGCCCGCATGACCCCGAAGATCCCTCTCGATCTTCGAAGGAGCATACGCGAAATCAAAGTGCTGCGGCGTCTCTTGCGCGTCCGAGGGCGCGCGCGCTGCCATGGGTCGTCTCGCCGACGGTTCCTACTCCAACCAGACGCATTGTCATTGAAAGATATGTCGCCGTCACTTCAGCGATCGACAGCCGCTCGCCCGGGCGAAACCAAACGATGACGCCGGTCATCATCTGGATCAGCGCCATGGCCGTCAGCCCGGTGTCATCGATGTTGAAGACGCCGGCCTCGGCGCCATCGCGCAGTATGGCGCGCAGCTCCTTTTCGTAGGCCGTGCGCAGGCGCAGGATCTGCGTCAGCCTTTCGGGCGACAGGCTGCGCAACTCCATGTTCGACACATGCGTGGCATGCCGACGCTCGATATGAAAAGCGATGTGGTTTTCGACATAGGCGGCGAGCCGCCGCACGGGATCCGTGCTGGTCGGGCGGGCTGCTTCCCACGCATCGCTCAGGCCTTCCATATGCTCGCGCATCAGCGTGAACAGAAGCTCTTCCTTGGTCGGAAAATAGCGGTAGAGCGCCGCTGCCTGCACGCCGACTTCAGCGGCGAGCTGGCGCATCGACATCGCTTCGTAGCCAAACCGCGCGATCAGATTGACGGCCGCCTCGCGGATGGTCGCTTCGGTCTTTTCGCCATCGGATCCGGTGGTGCGCGCCATGTCAGCCTCTTTGCGGGACAATAATAAAACGAACGTTCAATTAATTCAAGAGTACTCGAACACGATCCATCGTCATGCGACAATCCTGAACCCAACAGAAGCGTTTCCGGCGGCCAACTCCTCGACGTCGACCCTGGAAACCGACGCCGCGGACGGCCCTTTCCGCAGTCGCCCGATCATTGTCGAGACCGCCTCATCGGGGCCCGCAATCTGGGTCGTTACCGATCCGTCCGCTTCATTGCGAACCCAGCCCGCTAGACCAAGGCTTGTGGCCTCGCCCCGAACCCAGATCCTGAAGCCGACGCCTTGCACATTGCCGTAGACGCGTGCCCGTACTTCCCTGCGATGATCAGCCATGAATCTCTCCAAGCCTGTCTCTCTGGAATCTGGCGTATGGCGCAGGGAATGCAACCTGAATTGCGTGCGGCGTCGGGCTCTTCGGGTTTTGAAATTTAGTTGACTCAGTCCATTAATTTGGGAAAATGGAGCTGCCATATCGGAGTTGGACGCAGATGTTGGACGAACGCAACGCATTGGTGGCGCAGATCCGCCACTTCAACCGGTTCTACACCCGCACCGTCGGCCTTCTCGACGAGACGTTGACCCAGAGCGCGTTCACCTTGACCGAGGCGCGGGTGCTGTTCGAACTCGGCCACCACAGCCGCCCGGCTTCGGCCGAGATCGCCGGCGAACGCGGTTTCCTGGCCGGAGCATTTCGGCTGGAGAACGGCCCGGCGGCCTCCGAAATCGCCAGCCAATTGCGTGTCGATGCCGCCTATCTGACGCGGATCTTGCGCAAGTTTGCCGGCGAGGGGCTGACCGAGGCCCGGACGGATCCCGCCGACCGGCGCCGAAGGGTTCTCTCGCTGACGTCCAGGGGCGAGGCCGCTCTTGCGAGGCTTCAGGCGGCGGCTGATCGGGACACGGCGCGGCTGATCGAAAGCATCCCCGACGACAGGCTGCGCGAACTGGGCGGCGCCTTGCGCAAGGCCGGGGAATTGCTGGGTGATCCCGCCAGCGAGAACGGCGAGGTGACGCTGCGGCCGCACCGCGTCGGCGACGTCGGCTGGGTCGTGCAACGGCAGGCCCAGCTCTACGCCGATGAATATGGCTGGAGCATCGAGTTCGAAGCCATGCTTGCCGAAATCGGCGCCGACTTCATCCGCAATTTCGTGCCGGGTCGCGATTTCTGCTGGATTGCCGAGCGCGGCAGCGGGGAGCCAGTTGGCGCGGTGTTCCTGGTTCATCTGGACGACGAGGTGGCTAAGCTGAGGATGCTGCATGTCGAGGCGGCGGCGCGCGGCCTGGGCATCGGCAAGCGCCTGGTCGCGGAATGCGTGAGCCGGGCCCGCGCCTGCGGCTACAAGCGATTGGTGCTGTGGACCAACGATATCCTCGTCGCGGCGCGCGCGATCTATGAGCGTGCCGGTTTCAAGCTGGTCTCGGAGGAGCACCACCACAGCTTCGGCAAGGACTTGACCGGCCAGAACTGGGAGCTGGATTTGTAAGCGCGACCCGGCCTTGCATGATCCCGAAAAGTGGGTGCCGGTTTTCGGAAAAGATCACGCCGAAACAAGAATGTTCCATCCCGATTCATCGGGATGGAACAGCTCTAATTCCCTCGCGCCGCCGCCAGCGCACCGGGCAGTTCCTCGGCGAAAATGTCCAGTTCGTGATCCAGTCCGACGCTGACGCGGATGCAGCGGTCGAGCACTGGTACCATCGGCTTGCGGATGAAGACGTCGCGTGACAGCAGGCCCTGCAGCACTTTCAGCGCGAAGGCGCCGTCGCCACCACAGTCGATGGTGACGAAATTGGTTGCCGAGGCCAGCGGCTTCAGCCCGTTCTGTTCGGCTATGCCGGCGATGCGTTGGCGGCCGGCCGCGACCCGCGCCACCACACTCCGCAGATAGTCCTGATCGGCAAGTGCCTCGACGCCGGCGATCTGCGCCATGCGGCTGACGCCGTAATGGTTGCGGATCTTCTCGAAATCGCGGATCACCTGGGCCTCGGCCACCGCATAGCCGCAGCGTATGCCGGCGAGCCCGTAGGCCTTCGAGAAGGTGCGCATGCGGATGATGTTCGGTCGCGAGATATCGATCGGCGGCAGTGCCGAGGCTGGTCCGAGTTCGCCATAGGCCTCGTCGAGCACTAGCATGGTGGCTTCCGGCAGCGCCTCGATGAAGCGGATGAGCTCGCCCGCCTCCCACCAGCTGCCCATCGGGTTGTCCGGATTGGACAGGTAGACCAGCGGTGCCTTGTCCTTGCGCACAGCCGCGAGCAGGCCGTCCAGGCTTTCCCTGTCGTTCTCATAGGGGACGGTGACCAGCCGTCCGCCGACACCGGCGACATGGAAGTTGAAGGTCGGATAGGCGCCGAGCGAGGTGACCACGGCATCGCCGGGCGCCACATACATGCGTGCCACCAGGCTGAGCAGGCCATCTATGCCTTCGCCGACCACGACGTTTTCGACCTTGACGCCGTGATGCGCGGCGGCCGCCACTTTCAGGTCGTGATTGTCGGGATCGCAATACATCCACATGTCACGGGCAATTCCGGCCATGCGCTCAATGACGCGCGGCGAAGGACCAAAACTGCTCTCATTGGCGCCGATGCGGGCGCGAAAGTCGCGGCCACGCTCGCGCTCCTGCGCCTCGGGGCCAACAAAAGGCACCGTCGAGGGAAGCGCTGCGACGAGCGGAGTTAGGGGAGGGTGTGGGCGCATGGAGGAAGCTCGCTTGAAACGGGTCTTCTTGCTAGCCTGCCCGCTTGGTCGGTGCAAGTTGCCCGCGGCCTGCAACCGTAATGCTGGATTCCTTCGTCCCTTTTTGCTAGCGAGGCGCAATGAACAATCGTCTGCCGCCAGCCTGGTCCAAGCACCTGAAGGTCCAAACCGGGCCGAAAGCCAAGTTCCCGCAGCAAAATCTGCCGCAAGGAAATCCGCTTTCGCGTACACAGGCAGACGACGCGCTGCTGGAGCAGGCGTACCAGTTTCAGCAGGCCAAGCGGCTTAACGAAGCTCAGGACCTGTGCCTTCGGGTGCTGGCGCGCACGCCCAACCATCCACTCGCCCTGTATATTTTGGGGACCGTGTGCATAGGCTACGACGATGAGGCGGCGTTGCGGTATTTCGCACGCGCACTCAACGAGGAGCCAAAGAACCCCTACTACCACCTTGGCCTGGCCTCGGGCTACGTGAAGGTCAGTGAGTTTTCACCAGCAATCGAACATATGCAGTATGCCTTGGAGTTGCAGCCGAACCTCGTCGAAGCACTTTGCGCATTGGGGGATGCCTATATCCAGTTTGATAAGCCCGAGATGGCTCTGCCGCTCTATGAAAAGGCGCTGAAGACCAACCGCGATCATCCCAAGGTGCGGACAGGACTGGCTCGCGCGCTCAGCAGCCTGGGGCGCATGGACGAGGCCGCCGTCTATTTTAAGGAAACAATTGAACGTGGCATCGCAGTGCCGACTGCCTACAATGATCTTGTGCAGACGCGAAAGTTCACCGAAGAGCCAAAGGAACTCCAATCCATCATTCGTGAACTCGGCAATGCCAAGCTTGATCCGGACGGTTTAGAGAAGCTCCATCTGGCCGCCGGCAAGGTGCTGAACGACCTCAAGCGCTATAAGGATGCATTCGACCATTTCAAGAAGGCCAAGCAGGCTTCAGGCCGCATCTTCGACATCGACCAATACCGTCGCTGGACGGACTCTCTGATCGAGACCTTCACGCCTGAGATGCTGGCTGCCAGGTCCGGTTACGGAAGTCCTTCGGACGTTCCTGTTTTCGTGGTCGGCATGCCTCGCTCGGGAACGACGCTTACGGAACAGATTTGCGCCAGTCATCCCGATGTCCATGGCGCAGGGGAACTGAGCAAACTCAGAAGAGTCGCGAATGCGATCGACCTCAAAAAGTCATCGGCCGGACGTTTAGACCAGGTGATCGCGTCGATCACAAAAGACCTGTCCAGAACGTTGGCCGAAGAGCATCTGACCTATCTGAGGGAGCGGGCACCTTCCGCGCTTCGGATCGTGGATAAGATGCCTCATAATTTCGAACTGATCGGTCTTATCGCCGTTCTCTTTCCCAACGCGCGCATCATTCATTGCCGTCGTGACGCCATCGACAATTGCGTCTCTTGTTTTGTCCAGAGATTCGGCGAGGGGCACAGTTACAACGCCGACCTGAAGGCACTCGGCCTGTACTATCGCGAATATGACCGCCTCATGCAGCATTGGAATGAGGTTTTCCCGGGCCTGATCTTCGAGAATCAGTACGAAACGTTGGTCCAGGATCAAGAAGCACAGTCTCGTCGGCTTATAGATTATCTTGGGTTGCCTTGGGACGACGCCTGCCTGCGCTTTTTCGACAGGGATGGTTCGGTCAACACGCCAAGCCGCTGGCAGGTCCGTCAACCGATTTACAGGTCGTCCGTCAAACGCTGGAAGAATTATGAAAATGAAATTCAGCCGCTGATTGATGCATTGGGCGACCTGGCGGACAAATAGTCCCAATTCCGAAACTTGCGAACGAGCTTTGTGGGTACTGAAGCGCGCGATGCGTCTGCGACCTGCGCTCTCGAGGCCGAACCAAAGTTAGGACCGCGAACTGCAGCACCGCATGCAATGGTCGCGCAAAGTCCTGAAAAAACCCGGCGGTTGCCCGCCGGGTTTTCGATTTCGACAAGCCGAAACCTGTTAGAACGAGCGCTGGAAGCGGAGGATACCGCCGACGCTGTTCTTCTTGTCGGCGTTGACCCAGTTGCGATCGTCGGCATCGCCAAACTTGCCATCGTGGTTGTAGTCGACTTCGCCCGTGACCGTGAAGCCGGGGACGATGTCGTAGGCAACGTTGGCCGCGACGCCGACGTTCTTGTCGTCATCAGCCGACGCCTGGAGGTTGAACGAGGTCTTCTCGTTGAACTTGTAGGTGCCGCCGCCCCACACTGCCCAGTTGCCGCCCCACTGCTTGTAGAAGTTGCGGTCGATGTGATCGTCCGAACCATAGCCGCCCATGATCCACAGCGTCAGGGCGTCAGACGCTTTCACGTCCAGGCGAACCTTGCCGGTCCACTCTTCCCAGGTGCTGTCGTAGGATGCCACGCCGGTGATGGCACCCCAGCCCTGCGTGTACTTCACGCCGCCGACGACGTCCGGAACGTAGCTGTCGATGGTGTCGTTGCCGGAAGTCGCGTTGAAGAGATAGTTGCCGGCCCCGTCGAAGGTGGCAGCGCCAGCATCACTGGAGCCTTCTTCGAGTGAGACGACGGCCGAGAAGCCGTTGCCCCCGTCGAAATAGTACTGGACGACGTTGGTGTCGAAGCCGCCATAGGGGACGATCGTATCCTGGATGACTTCGCCGGCGTAGCCGATGAACGTATTGAAGGCCGATTCGTCCTTGCCGACGCGGAGACCACCGAGCTGGATCCAGGCGAAGTTCAGCGTGATGCCCTTGTTGTGGGCATCATTGCCGTATGCGTCGCCATAGCCGTTGGAGTTGCCGAATTGGATGCGGGTTTCGGTGTAGGTCTTCAACGTGCCCAGCTCGGTTTCCTGGCCGGTCCAGGTCTTCAGCGTGAAGCGGGTGTTCTTTGCCCACGTGTCCTGCAGCTTGGGATCGCCAAGCTGGTTTTCGGCACGCGCGCCATCGAACGAGCCGACGTCGCCGCCGCCGATGTCGTAACGGACATAGCCGCCGATGCGCAGGCAGGTTTCCGTGCCGGGGATGTAGAAGTAGCCAGCGCCGTAGACGTCGCAGATCTTGACGTATTCAGCGGGTTCCGGCTCGGCGACGACAACGGCGTCGGCGGCGCGCGCACCGGAAACTGCGAGCAGAGCCGCAGCGGAGCCGAGGAGAAGGCTCTTAATGTTCATTTTCTGACCTCCAGTCAGAATCGAACAAAACAGCGTTGCCTTCAGTGCATTTTTGGCACGGGGTTGCGTTCCGACGGCAACGGATTGCCTGCCTATCTATCTGATTTAATGGGATGAATTTTGATGGGCCGCCTTCGAGGCAGGCAGAGATGGCGGAGAGGATGGGATTCGAACCCACGAGAAGCTTTTGACCTCTACTCCCTTAGCAGGGGAGCGCCTTCGACCACTCGGCCACCTCTCCGTTGCGCCGCTGGATAAAGAAAAGCGCCGGCACAATCAACAAGCTCGCACCATTATATGGAAAAATAAGAACGCACCGAGCTGCGGCTTTCCATGGATGCGGCGGTTCTGCGGCAGTTTCCTGGCTGGCGACTCGGGGCCTCGCCATGATTCCGTCGGCCGATCGCCGGATTCGACTGGAAATAAGCGGTTGCGGCGGCCCCAATGGTTAACGAGAGCTTTCTGAGTGAGGCCAAATCGTGTCATTTGTGCAACAACGCCAGGGGATAGCAGCCGAACAGCCCTTTCGCCGGTACGATCGTGGTTGAACGCCGCCGTCTCATGGGTAATGTCGAATTCGAAGGAGCGGCGCGGTGCGCATCTTTTTCGGTAGTGGGGATGGGGCAGGGAACGCTGTCCTTCAGCAAAGAATACCCAGACCCGTTTTTTAACTTTTGACTGGAGGTCAGAAAATGAACATCAAGAGCCTTCTCCTCGGCTCCGCTGCGGCTCTGCTCGCAGTTTCCGGTGCGCGCGCCGCCGACGCCGTTGTCGTCGCCGAGCCGGAACCCGCTGAATACGTCAAGATCTGCGACGTCTACGGCGCTGGCTACTTCTACATCCCCGGCACGGAAACCTGCCTGCGGATCGGCGGCTATGTCCGTTACGACATCAGCGGCGGCGACGTCGGCTCGTTCGATGGCGCAAGAAGCGCAGATCATATGGATGTCGATGAGAGCAACGACACTTGGCGTAAGCGGGCCCGCTTCACGTTCAAGACCTGGACCGGCCAGGAAACCGAACTGGGCACCTTGAAGACCTACACCGAGACCCGCTTCAACTTCAACAACGCCAATGCCGACACAAGCCCTTACATCAACGAGGCCGGCAACTCGGGCGCCTCGCTGAACTTCGCCTGGATCCAGCTCGGTGGTCTCCGCGTCGGTAAGGACGAATCGGCCTACAACACATTCATCGGCTACGCCGGCGAAGTCATCCAGGATACGCTGGTTCCTTACGGCGGCTTCGACACCAACGTCATCCAGTACTATTTCGATGCTGGCAACGGCTTCTCGGCCGTGGTCTCGCTCGAAGAAGGCTATGGCGGCTACACGATCGACAGCTATGTTCCGCATGTCGTCGGCGGCGTGAAGTGGACGCAGGGCTGGGGCGCCATCACCGGCGTCATCGCTTATGACAGCAACTACGAAGAAGTGTCCGGCAAGGTCCGCTTGGACGTGAAAGCGTCTGACGCTCTGACTCTGTGGGTCATGGCCGGCTTCGGCACGGACGACAACCTCACCGACGATACCTTGAATTTCCCGGCCAACGGTCGCGGCATGTACAAGCAGTGGGGCGGCACCTGGGCAGTCTGGGGTGGTGGCAGCTACCACTTCAACGAGAAGACCTCGTTCAACGCCCAGATCTCGTATGACGATTGGCAGAATCTCGGCGTCGCCGCGAACGTCGCCTACGACATCGTTCCCGGCTTCACGGTCACGGCCGAAGTCGACTACCTCAATGCAGGCAAGTTCGACGACGCCGACTTCTCCAACTGGACCCATGCCGACAAGAAGAGCAACGTCGGCGGTATCCTCCGCTTCCAGCGCTCGTTCTAAGGGCTGGTTCTACACAGGTGAAATCCAGCCCGGGCGCGCAAACGCCCGGGCTGTTTTTGTTTCGTGACTGGGTCAAGGCAAACAGAAGGAACAGGGGGTAACGGTAGCTGAATAGGGTCCGTGGGTGATTTCGTGGGATCCGCTGATGGGCGGAGGAAATCACAACTGCGTGATTCAAATCTCTTGAAAGGACGCCTCCAAGCGGATAGGGCTGATCTATCCCACTCGGGGGTGTGGCAAATGATGACGACCGAAGCGATTCAAGAGGGTGAGCCTTCTGATCATTTTTCGATGTTTTCTTCTCAAAAATCGAATATACGATACAGTTACAACAAGATCAGAGAAGTAAAGTCGTATAGGGTTCGAGAGCTCTTTTTAGCATACCGGGACATATTGTGGGATGATGGGCGGCATAAATACAATGTCAGCTCTTTCATCGGCGAGATAGACGAGCTTCTCCTTGGAGAGCGATTCAGCGCCTTTGACCAGAGTACCCTGGATAACCTTATTGGTACCTTGCGCCAGCGCGGCAACAGCAACGCAACCATCAATCGAAAGATGGCTGCCCTCAGCAAACTGCTGCGCAAGGCTCATAAGATGGGAGATATCCACAGCCTGCCGGAGTTTCGCCGCCAGAAGGAGCGGGCGGGACGGATTCGTTTCCTTGAGAGGGACGAAGAGGCTCGGCTGTTCGCTGCCATCAAGAGCCGCAGCGAGGATGCCTACAGGCTTTCAGTCTTCCTGGTCGATACCGGATGCCGTCTCGGTGAGGCGCTTGGGCTGATCTGGAACGACATCCAGGAGCATCGCGTCAGTTTCTGGATCACCAAATCCGGCCGCAGCCGCACCATTCCGATGACCGAGCGGGTCAAGGAGGTCATCAAGCTGCCGGCTACCGAAGGCCGCCGGCCCAAAGGCCCGTTCACCAAGCTCAGCCAGGCACAATTCCGTGCCATCTGGAACGATGCCAAAGCCGAAGTCGGCCTTGGCGCCGATGACCAGGTGGTGCCGCATATCTTGCGACACACCTGCGCCTCGCGTCTCGTCCAGGGTGGCATCGACATCCGCCGTGTGCAGATGTGGCTCGGTCACCAGACGCTATCGATGACCATGCGTTATGCGCATCTGGCCACCAATGACCTCGATGGCTGTGTGGTTGTCCTGGAGACACCCCGCGGCGAGCAACCGGCAAGCAGTGGCGAAGGCTCCATGTTTTCGTCGCCTGTGACCACTCCTTCATCCCCGCCCACAGCACGGAAACAGCGGGACGAATCAGCTGCGGCCTCGCCGAAAGCGCCTCGGAAAAATTCAAAAGCCAAATAGGCAGGCCAGCTAGCTTATACTGTTGTGTCAACCCCAGGACCTTGTTTGGTCTTGGGGTTTACTTTAGATGCGCTGTCACTCGGCGCGATCAAGGAAAGACGCGATGGCGTCCGGCAAGTCGCCGGTTTCGAGGAAAGGGGCGTGGCCCTGGCCCTCTACAGTGATCGTCTCCATCATGGAATGATGCTCTTGCATCTGCCGTAGCGTGTCTGTGGACAGCAATCTCGAGTTGGCGCCGCGTATGGTGAGCAATGGGATCGCGGCCAACGCGTCGAATTGCGGCCATAGGGCAGGCAGAGGCTGCGTCAGATCGAGACCCGCAGCGGTGTCGACCAGCTTCGGGTCGAAATCCGGCAACAGGCCCTGATCCGTCTCGCGGTTGAGCGCCCGTACCATCCGCTCCCAATCCACGTCGGTGAGCGCGGAAAAGTCCTGGCCGTGAACGCTGCGTTGGGCAGCCACGGCCTCGGCGAAGGTTCTGGGGTTCGGTGTCCGTTCAAGATAGGACTTGATATGGGCGAGACCGGCCGCCTCGATCACCGGCCCGATGTCGTTGAAAACAATGGCTTTCAGGATAGCCGGCTGCATCATGCCGAGCACATGGATGATCAGCCCGCCGCGTGATGTTCCGATAAAGGCGGCCGCCTCTATCTCCAATGCCGCCAGCCCGGCAAGGATGTCGCCGGCTTCGACGCCGACATTGTAATGACCGACATCGGCATCGTAGGCGGACTGCCCACGCCCGCGATAATCGAAGGCAACGACCTTGCGCGGAGCCTCAGCTCGGGCCGAAAGATGGAGTGCAAGCTCATGAAAATCCCGGGCGTTGCGGGTCAGGCCGGGCAGGCAGACGACCGGCCAAGGACCGGCATTCGCGTCACCATAGACGCGCGCATGAAGTCTTAGCCCATCCGATGCCCTGTAGAAAAAGTCGGAAAAACCTTCACTGCTCGACATCTGGATTCTCTCCGCCGGTGCGTCAGCCGACTGCTACAGGCGAGGGCGGGGATGGTCAAATCGGGAAGGCGCTCTTTCCCTTCTCCCCTTGTGGGAGAAGGTGGATCGGCGCTCTAGCGCCGAGACGGATGAGGGGTGCTGGAAGAAATGGGACGCTGGTTTTCCCTGGAACGCCCCTGATCCGACCTCGCTGCGCGAGGCCACCTTCTCCCACAAGGGGAGAAGGGAAGGGAAGCCTAGCCGCGCCCGTTCACCAGATCTCCAACGATGTCGTATTTGCCGGAAATACGCATCTTGTAGACCTCGTAATTCTCCATCACGCGCTGCACGTAACTTCTTGTTTCCGTGTAGGGAATCCGCTCGATCCAGTCGACGACGGCGTCGATGTCCTTGCCGCGCGGGTCACCGTATTTCGCGACCCACTGGCTGGCCCGGTTGGGACCGGCATTGTAGCCGGCGAAGGTCAGAACATAGGAGCCGTTGAAGCGGTCGAGCTGTTCGCCAAGGAAGGCCGAACCGAGCGTCGCGTTGTAACCGGCGTCGGTGGTCAGCCGTGTCTGCGAGAATTGCAAACCGGCCTTCTTCGCCAATTGCTTGGCGGTGCCCGGCATCAGCTGCAGCAGTCCGCGAGCGCCTGCGCTCGACACTGCACCGATGTTGAATTCGCTTTCCTGGCGGGCGATCGCATAGGCCAGCGCCTTGCCCGAGCCGGAAATGTTGGCCGAATCGGGAATGACGCCGAGCGGATGCGACAGCGCGCCGACATCGATGCCGCGCGCGCCAGCGATCTTGCCGACTTTCAGCGCCATGAAATGGTTGCCTTGCTTTTCCGCCAAGACGGCGAGCAGCGCCAGTTCGCCTGGGCTGGTCAACTGCCCGGCAAGGTCGCGATAGAGCGTTTCGGCATAGCGGTCGTAGCCCGCCTCCTGCAGCCGCTTGATGGCGCTGACGGCCTCGCGGCCGGCAAAATTCTGCCGGTCGGCTGCATCGGGCTGCGGGTAGGCAATGTTGAGCGCCTGCCGGCCGACGCGTTCGGCGGCAAGCTGGCCGTAAAATGTCGTGCCGTAGGCAGCGGCGCGCGCAAAATAGTCCTTGGCGCTGCCCGGGCCGCCGACTTCCGCCGCACGGCCGAGCCAGTAGTAGGCGCGCGACAGGGTCATCGGTCCCTGGGCGAGGTCGGCGATGCGCGCAAAATGCGTTGCAGCAAGCTTTGGATCGTTCAGGCCACGCAGCGCATACCAACCGGCATGGAACTCGGCCTCGGCCGCATTGGTGGCACTTTCGGCGGCATGCGTGGCGACGATCCGGTAGGCCGTCTTCATGTCGCCCTGGTCGACCAGTTCGCGCGACAACACCCGGCGCTCGACCCACCAGGCGTCCGGATCGACCAAAGCTTCGCGATCCGTCGGTGCCTGCATCACGACAGCCGCGGCGTCGGCAAAATTCTCTTTTTTGCGCAGATATTCGGCCTGCGCGAAGAAGTAGCCGGCCGAACGCTGCGCCGCCGGCACGGCCTTGAGCAGTTTCGGCGCATTCTTGTCGCCTCTGTCCGCCGCCGCCCAGGCGTCGGCAAGCTGCTGGGCACCGGCGAGGCCGGCGACGCGCTGCGCCGAATTCGCCCGATCGGCATAGAACATGCGCTCCATGCGAAAACGGTGGTCGGCGGCCGGAATCAGGCTGCCGAATTCCTTGAGCAGCGCCGCCTCGTCCTTGGCCTCCAGGATCGCGGTACGCCAGAACGGCGACAGCACCGAACGCGCCGCCTTGGCATTGCCCGACGCCACATAGGCGCGGGCGAGAACCATCACGCCTTCGAATGTCTGCGGCTGGCTGCCGTCGAACGCGGCAATGACGGAATTGGGGGCAGGGTTTTCGCGATAGAGCGCGCGCTCGCTGTTCTTGCGCAAGGCGACGGTGCCGGGCCAGGTGGGCAGCATCTTCGCGGCGGCGGCAATATCGCCGCTCGGAACCTTGTCACCGCCGTAGAGCGCGATCGCCCAGGCAAGGATATGCTGGTCGAGCGAGTGGCCGGGAAGGGCATCACGCACCGCGCGGGCGCCGGGAATGTCGCCAGCCGCCAGTGCATCCAGCCCGCTTTTCAAAAGGGCGACGCTTGGCGAGGCATTCTGTGGCACCTCGGCCTGCAGGCCCGGCATCGGGATGGTCGAGGTGACCTGCACATCGACGCTGCCGCCGATCGCCATGCCCGGCATCAGCGCGAGCGTGGCGCCAAGCAGCGCGAAGAGGTGAGGCCGACTGGTCGGCATGGTCTTTTCGTCTTTCCTTGTCCTGGCATTCTACCAGCAGGCGCAGAAGCTTCGAAGCCTAAACTTAGGTCGTGAAGAGCCCGTAAACAAAGAGTTAGCGCGGTCGTTCGAATTGCGCTTGCTGGCACCATGGCAATGCTTGCCGCGCAACAGTGTCGAGACTATGGTGCGCCGCTTCGCTTTCGGCTAGAAGGCGCGCACGACGAAACACCGATGCATGTCGCCTAAAAGTGGGTACCGGTTTTAGGACATCGACATGCATGAACAAACAAGTGCCAAGGAGTTGGACGACATGCTGAGAGGCTCGCTTACTGCGCTCGTGACACCGTTCGAAAAGAGCGGGCGTTTCGACGAGAAAGCCTTTCGCGCGTTCGTCGACTGGCAGATCGCCGAGGGCACGACGGGCCTGGTCCCCGTCGGCACCACCGGCGAGTCGCCGACGCTGTCGCATGACGAGCACCGCCATGTCGTCAAGGTCTGCATCGAGGTGGCCAGGGGCCGTGCCCCGGTCGTCGCCGGCGCCGGCTCCAACAACACCGAGGAAGCGGTCGGGCTGGTGCAATATGCCGAGAAGGCCGGCGCCGACGCCGCATTGGTCGTCACGCCCTACTACAACAAGCCGACGCAGCGCGGCCTCTACGCGCATTTCGCCGCCGTCGCCAGGGCAACCAGCCTGCCGATCATCATCTACAACATCCCGCCGCGCTCGGTCATCGACATGAGCCCGGAGACGATGGGCCGGCTGGTGCACGACTTCAAGAACATCATCGGCGTCAAGGATGCCACCGGCAAGGTCGAGCGGGTTTCCGAGCAGCGCGCTACGTGCGGCAAGGATTTCATGCAGCTTTCGGGCGAGGACGCTTCGGCGCTCGGCTTCAACGCGCATGGCGGCGTCGGCTGCATTTCGGTGACGTCGAATGTCGCGCCGCGGCTCTGCGCCGAATTCCAGGAAGCAACGCTTTCCGGCGACAGCGCCAAGGCGCTGGACTTGCAGGACCGCCTGCTGCCGCTGCACAAGGCGATCTTCCTCGAGCCCGGTGTTTCCGGCGCGAAATATGCGCTGTCGAAGCTGGGCAAGGTCGAGAACGTGCTGCGTTCGCCGCTGATGACGGTCGAGCAGTCGACCGCCGACAGGATCGATGCGGCGATGAAACACGCCGGCTTGATAAACTAGGGATGAGGCGCCACCTCTCCACATCATGAATCAAGTCAGAAAAGCCGATCCCAACAACAAGACCGTTGCGGAAAACCGCAAGGCGCGGTTTTCCTATGAGGTGCTCGACACGATCGAGACCGGCTTGGTGCTGACCGGCACCGAGGTCAAGTCGCTGCGCCAGGGCCAGGCCAACATCCAGGACAGCTATGCCTCGGTCGAAGGCGGCGAGATCTGGCTGATCAACTCCTACCTGCCGGAGTATCTGCAGGCCAACCGCTTCAACCACGAGCCGCGCCGGCGGCGCAAACTCCTGCTCAACAAGCGTGAGATGGCCAAGCTGGCACAGAGCGTCGACCGCGAAGGCATGACGCTGGTGCCGCTGAAGATCTATTTCAACGATCAGGGCCGTGCCAAGCTGCTGCTCGCCGTCGGTCGCGGCAAGAAACTGCACGACAAGCGCGAAACCGAGAAGCAGCGCGACTGGTCGCGCGAGAAGGGCAGGCTCTTAAAAGAGCGGGGGTAGGCAGGGGCCATTCGTTTGAAGAACCGGATCGTCCTTTGGGGTTTGGCCAGCCTGGTTCTGGTGTGTTTCATCGCTGCGGGCGGCTATCTCTATTTCAGGGCATTCTCGCCAGACAGCGGCAAATATCCGGTGAGGGGCATCGACGTCTCCCATCACCAGGGCCTGATCGACTGGCGCCGCGTTGCCGCCGACGATGTCGCCTTCGCCGTCATCAAGGCGACCGAAGGTGGCGATCATGTCGACGATGCCTTTTCCACCAATCTGCGTGAGGCCCGCGCGGCCGGACTTGCGGTCGGCGCCTATCATTTCTTCACCTTCTGCCGGCCCGGCGCCGACCAGGCGAAAAATTTCATCTCGGTGGTGCCGCACGACCAGCCTTTGCTGCCGCCGGTCGTCGACATCGAGTTCGGCGGCAATTGCCCGCAGCGGCCAACGCCCGAGCAACTGAACGCAGAACTTGCCGCGTTCCTCGCTCCAGTCGAGGCCGCGTTCGGCAAGCCGGCGATTGTCTATCTGACCGACGAGGCTGAGCAGGCCTATGCCGGGCGCATCCCCGCCCGGCCGCTCTGGCTTCGCTCGTTGCTGCTGCAGCCGGATCGCGGCGACTGGATCTACTGGCAGTACCACAACAAGGGACGCGTCGACGGCATCAACGGCGATGTCGACCTGAATGTGCTGCAGGGTGGGCTGGCCGTGTTGGCCGCGCTGTCGGCGCCATCATCGGGATCGATCGTTCCGCAAGCCAAGTGATCCCCAAGCCAAGTGATCCCCTGAAGCCATTCCGGGACCTCGCTCGTCGTCTCAAGCTGCAGCCTGGGAAGCCTCCGGCGCCAGCGTGACATTGGCATCGCCCCAGACTTTGAGCGCGGCGATCACCGGTTCCAGGCTTCTGCCGCGCGGTGTCAGGCTGTACTCCACCTTCGGCGGCACTTCAGGATAAATCTTGCGCGCGATCAGCCCATCGGCTTCCAGTTCGCGGAGCTGGTTGGTCAGCATGCGCTGCGTGCAGTTCGGAATGCGCCGGCGGATCTCGTTGAAGCGCAGCGTGCCCTCGAACAGATGATAGAGTACGACGCCTTTCCACTTTCCGTCGATGTAGCGGAGTGTGCCCTCCACCGTGCAGCCGGGGCTGCAATCGAATCGCTCATGGCGAATGCGCGGCATGATGGTATCCTTTTCGACACTATGTGCTTTATATGTGCATTCTTGCGCTTCCGGCACATAATCCGCATCTCTGCTCCGAACAACACTCAAGAGCAATCGCGGAGACCAAAATGCGCGCCGTCGGCTATCAAATCCCAGCCCCCATCAGCGATGACACCTCCCTGGTCGATATCGATTTGCCCAGGCCCGAGCCGAAAGGTCGTGAGCTGCTGGTCGAGGTGAAGGCAATCTCGGTCAACCCGGTCGACACCAAGGTGCGGCAAAGCGCCAGACCCGAGGCCGGAGCATGGCGTGTACTCGGCTGGGACGCTGCCGGCCGGGTCGTTGCGGCCGGTCGGGACGCCAGCCTGTTCAAGGCGGGCGACGATGTCTTCTATTCCGGCGCCCTGGCGCCACAAGGCACCAATGCCGAATTCCACATTGTCGATGAGCGCCTTGTCGGCCGCAAACCCGGCTCGCTCGGCTATGCGCAGGCGGCGGCGCTGCCCTTGACGGCGGTCACCGCCTGGGAGGCTCTGTTCGACCGCCTTGATGTCAGGAAACCTGTCGCTGGCGCGGCTAAGGCCATTCTGATCATCGGCGGTGCCGGCGGCGTCGGCTCTATCGCGGTGCAGCTGGCGCGCCAACTGACCGATCTGACGGTGATCGCCACCGCATCGCGGCCCGAGACACGCGACTGGGCGCTTGGGCTTGGCGCTCATCATGTCGTTGATCACTCCAGACCGCTCGCCGCCGAAGTCGCAGCCCTTGGCCTCGGCGCACCAGCCTTTGTGTTCTCGACAACCAACACCGACCGGCACCTGGCCGAGATCGCCGAATTGATCGCGCCGCAAGGCCGTTTCGGGCTGATCGACGATCCCAAATCGCTCGACATCAATTCGTTCAAGCGCAAGAGCGTCTCTGTGCATTGGGAGTTCATGTTCACCCGCTCGATGTTCGAGACGCAGGACATGGCCGCTCAGGGCGAGCACCTCAACGAATTGGCCCGGCTTGTCGACGCCGGGACCATCCGCACGACGCTGGGCGAGACCTTCGGTCCTATCAATGCCGCCAATCTGAAGCGCGCCCATGCGCTGATCGAGACCGGCAAGGCCAAGGGCAAGATCGTGCTGGAGGGGTTCTAATGCATGTCGCCCAAAAGTGGCCCCGGTTTTGGGACAACGACATGCATAGAAACAAGCGCGGCGCTATTTCTGCAGGAAGGCCGCGATCTCGCTGAAGACGCTGACGAACATCGCCTCGGTCAACACACCTGTGTTGGTGTTGTAGCGCGAGCAATGATAGCTCGAAAACAGCGTGATGCCCCCGGCCGGCAGCTGCCCGCCATGCCTGAACGGATAGGCGGCGGCGCGCCCACCCAGCGCGCGCACCGTCGACTGGTGCGCGATCGACCCCAGCGCCAGCACGGCGCGCAGGTTGGGAAAGCGGGCGATCGTCGGCACCAGGAACGTCCGGCACGTGGCAATCTCGGCGCCCACCGGCTTGTTCTCCGGCGGCACGCAGCGCACCGCATTGGTGATCGCCGTGCCGACCAACTCCAGTCCGTCATCCGGCCGCGCCTTGAACTCACCGCGCGCAAAACCGTGCGAGATCAACGTCGAGTACAGCAGGTCGCCGGCATAGTCGCCGGTGAAGGGGCGTCCGGTGCGGTTGGCGCCGCGCAGGCCGGGCGCCAGCCCGACGATCAGAAGCCGGACGGCGTCGTCGCCATCGGGTGGCAAAAAAGTCGGCACCGGCGCGTTGAACCAAGATGGCTCGCGTTGCCGCCATTCGGCGATGAAATCATGCAGCCGCGGGCAGAGCAGGCAGTCGCGGCCGGGCTCGGAGATGGAAAGGGCGGTCAACGCGACCGGCCTCAGTAGTCGTCCTCGTCGACTTCTGCCGGCTCGGGCCGGCGCATCGGCCGCTCGGACGGATCGCGACCGACCTCGTTCTTCAACGTGGTCAGGTCGATGAAATGGTCGGCCTGGCGGCGCAGGTCGTCGCTGATCATCGGCGGCTGGGAGGCCATGGTCGAGACGATCGAAACCTTGCGGCCGCGCCGCTGCAGCGCCTCGACCAGCGTGCGGAAATCGCCGTCGCCGGAAAAGATGACATAGTGGTCGACGACATCGGCGAGTTCCAGCGCATCGACCGTGAGTTCGATGTCCATATTGCCCTTGATCTTGCGGCGGCCGGTCGAGTCGGTGAATTCCTTGGCCGGCTTGGTGACCACCTTGAAGCCGTTGTAATCGAGCCAGTCGATCAGCGGACGGATCGAGGAGTATTCCTGATCCTCGACCAGCGCGGTGTAGTAGTAAGCGCGCAGCAGATAGCCGCGCTTCTGGAAGCTCGACAGGAGCTTGCGGTAGTCGATGTCGAAGCCGAGCGCGCGCGACGTCGCGTAGAGATTGGCGCCGTCGATGAATAGGGCGATTTTTTCACGAGGGTCGAACATGGAAAATAGTCCTTTTCGAAATAATCGGCCGTCTAACGAAATGCGATAGCGACTATCGGTCAGGCTCATAATAAACCGGCTGACCTTCGCGCTATCCGAGATAACGCCAGTTTCACGGCAATCCAAGGGCGTGTTGGCGCACTGCAAGCAATTGTGATCGGGCGCCGAACCCACGGATGCAGCCTGATTTTGCCGATCGGGTGTTTAAATGAAGGCTTTGGAGGCCCCGCGACCCCGCCATTGCCATGATGCTTGTGTTTTGGCGGCGTTCGGGTTAAGGACCGCGCCTGATTTCCATCAAATCCATCGCATGAAAGGGGCAGTCCATGGCCCGCGTAACCGTTGAAGATTGCATCGACAAGGTCGACAACCGCTTCGAACTGGTGCTCCTTGCCGGCCACCGTGCCCGCCAGATCAGCCAGGGCGCGCCGATCACCGTGCCGCGTGACAACGACAAGAACCCGGTCGTGGCGCTGCGCGAGATCGCCGACGAGACATTGTCGCCCGGCGACCTCAAGGAAGACCTGATCCACTCGCTGCAGAAGCATGTCGAGGTCGACGAGCCCGAAGCCGATGGCGAGGCGATTGCCGACCAGACCGGCGCCGCAGTCGCGGCCACCGATGCCGACGACGCCGAGGAGAACATCACCTTCGACCGGATGACCGAGGAAGATCTCCTGGCCGGCATCGAGGGCCTGGTGCCCCCGGAAAAGAGCGACGACTACTAAGCGAGCCTCCCGTTCTGGAGGTCGCTGGAACAATCTTCCGCACTTCCGTATCGGCAGTTTCGTGGCTATCTATGACATGCGCCGTACAGCAGTGCGGCGCATGATTCATTTCACCGCTGCGAGATCCCGCCCATGATGCGTCAGTATGAGCTTGTCGAGCGCGTTCAGCGCTACAAGCCTGACGTCAACGAGGCGTTGCTCAACAAGGCCTACGTCTATGCCATGCAGAAGCATGGCCACCAGAAGCGTGCTTCCGGCGATCCTTATTTCTCGCATCCGCTCGAAGTCGCCGCCATCCTCACCGAAATGCACATGGACGAGGCGACGATCGCGGTCGCCCTGCTGCACGACACCATCGAGGACACCACGGCGACGCGGGCCGAGATCGATGAGCTGTTCGGGCCCGAAATGGGCAAGCTGGTCGAGGGACTGACCAAGCTCAAGAAGCTCGACCTCGTGTCGAAGAAGGCCGAACAGGCGGAAAACCTGCGCAAGCTTCTGCTGGCAATTTCGGAAGATGTCCGCGTCCTTCTGGTCAAGCTCGCCGACCGCCTGCACAACATGCGCACCCTCGACCATATGCCGGAGGCCAAGCGCCTGCGCATCGCCGAGGAGACGATGGACATCTATGCGCCGCTGGCCGGGCGCATGGGCATGCAAGGCATGCGCGAGGAGCTGGAGGAGATCGCCTTCCGCTACATCAATCCGGAAGCCTATCGCGCCGTCACTGCCCGGCTCGCCGAGATATTCGAGCGCAACAAGGATGTGCTGTCCGAGATCGAGAAGGCGCTGTCCGCGCTGTTCGAAAAGCATGCGATCAAGGCCAGCGTGAAAAGCCGTCAGAAGAAGCCGTGGTCGGTGTTCCGCAAGATGGAGGCCAAGGCGCTGTCCTTCGAGCAGCTGTCCGACATCTTCGGCTTCCGAGTCGTCGTCGATACGGTCGAGGATTGCTATCGCGCACTCGGAGCCATCCACACCGCCTGGTCGATGGTGCCCGGCCGCTTCAAGGATTACATCTCGACGCCGAAGCAGAACGACTACCGGTCGATCCACACCACCATCGTCGGGCCGTCGCGTCAGCGCGTCGAGCTGCAGATCCGAACCCGCGAGATGAACAAGATCGCTGAATACGGCGTCGCCGCGCATTCGATCTACAAGGACACCGGCGGCAAGACCAACGGCGCCGCCCATGCGATCTCGAAGGAGACCAACGCCTATGCCTGGCTGCGGCGCACCATCGAGCAGCTTGCCGAGGGTGACAATCCGGAAGACTTCCTCGAAAACACCAAGCTGGAACTGTTCCAGGACCAGGTGTTCTGCTTCACGCCGAAAGGCATGCTGATAGCCTTGCCGCGAGGTGCTACGCCCATCGATTTCGCCTATGCGGTGCACACCGATGTCGGCGACACCTGCGTCGGCGCCAAGGTCAACGGCCGCATCATGCCGCTGATGACGGAACTGAAGAACGGCGACGAGGTCGAGATCATCCGCTCCAAGGCGCAGGTGCCTCCGGCGGCCTGGGAATCGGTCGTCGTCACCGGCAAGGCGCGCTCAGCCATCCGCCGCGCCACCAAGAATGCCATCCGCAAGCAATATTCGGGCCTCGGCATTCGCATCCTGGAACGCGCCTTTGAACGCGCCGGCAAGACCTTCACCAAGGAGAGCCTGAAGCAGGTGCTGCACCGGCTGGCGCGCAAGGATATCGAGGACGTGCTGGCCTCGGTCGGCCGTGGCGAGCTCGCCTCCACCGATGTCATGAAGGCGGTATTCCCCGACTACAAGGACGAGCGTGTCACCACCGCCGCGCCCAAGCAGCGCGAGGAGGGCTGGTCGAAAATCCGCAACGCCGCCGGCATGCTGTTCCAGATTCCGGGCCGCGCGGCGCGCAAGGACAAGGACCAGCCGCGCGATGGCGCCGTGCCGATCCGCGGTGTGCGTGGCGACCTGCCGGTGCGTTTTGCGCCGGAAGGGGCGGTGCCTGGCGACCGCATCGTCGGCATCGTCCAGCCCGGCACCGGCATCACCATCTATCCGATCCAGTCGCCGGCGCTGCAGGCCTTCGACGACCAGCCCGAACGCTGGATCGACGTGCGCTGGGACATTGACGAGCGCACCAAGGAACGGTTTCCGGCGCGCGTCTCGGTCACCGCCATCAATGCGCCGGGTTCGCTCGCCGATATCGCCCAGGTCGTTGCGTCGAACGACGCCAACATCCACACGCTGTCGATGGTGCGCACCGCGCCCGACTTCACCGAAATGCTGATCGATCTCGAAGTCTGGGATCTGAAGCACCTCAACCGGCTGTTGTCGCAGCTCAAGGACAATTCGAGCGTCAGCGATGCAAGGCGCGTCAACGGCTAGACCATGATCCCGAAAAGTGGGGACGGTTTTCGGACAAGATCGTGGTCAATCAAGATGGGGCAGAAATGAACACCGATGAAGTGCTGGGGATTTTCCGCGAAGCGGGTGCTGTTCTCGAAGGGCATTTCATTTTGACCTCGGGCCTGAGAAGCCCGGTCTTCCTGCAGAAGGCACGCGTGTTCATGCATGCCGACAAGACCGAGCGGCTGTGCAAGGCGCTGGCCGAAAAGATCCGCGCGGGCGTGCCGGACAAGATCGACTACGTCGTCGGTCCGGCGATCGGCGGGCTGATCCCGGCCTACGAGACCTCGCGCCATCTCGGCGTGCCGGCGATATGGGTCGAGCGGGAAGGGGGCGAGTTCCGCCTGCGCCGCTTCGAGATCGCCAGCGGCGCGCGCGTCGTCATCGTCGAGGATATCGTCACCACCGGCCTGTCGATCCGCGAGACCATCGAGTGCCTGCGCGAACTCGGCGCCGAGGTGGTTGCCGCCGCCTGCATCATCGACCGTTCGGCCGGCAAGACCCATGTCGGTGTGCCGTTGATCGCGCTCGCCGAATATGAGGTTCCGGCCTATCCGGCGGACCGGCTGCCGCCGGAGCTGGCCGCCATACCGGCGGTCAAGCCCGGCAGCCGCAATATCTGACGGCGAGGCCGAGATGATCGCAGGCATCGATCATTTCGTGCTGACGGTCGCTTCGCTGGACGTGACCTGCGCCTTTTATCAGCGCGTGCTGGGTTTTGAACGCATCGATGCGCCCGGCCGGCCGACAGCGCTGGCTTTCGGCACCCAGAAGATCAATGTGCACGAGGTCCGCCGCACCTTCGAGCCGAAGGCGAAGGCGCCGACGCCCGGCTCGGGCGACTTCTGCCTGATCACCGACCGGCCGCTGGGCGAAGTCAGCACCCGTCTCGCGGCCAATGGCGTGGTGGTGGAACTCGGACCGGTCGAACGCGTCGGGGCTCGTGGTCCGATGATGTCGGTCTATTTCCGCGACCCGGACGGCAATCTGGTCGAGGTCAGCGAATATCTGCCGTAGCCGCCGGCGCCGCTGCGCCTTTCGGCCATGCGGCAATGCCGGTTCCTTAAATTCGCCGCGATTGTCCAATGTTCGAAGCGAGGAATGCCATCCCGAAAGGGCGGCAACAAACGCACGCCGCGCAGGCGGCGTTGGTTGTTCTCTTGCCAGCGCGTCGCTATATCAACGTTGCGATTGCCATCGGGGGATCGTAAAGCGCAAGATAGTGCTGTTGCGCCCGGCTGAAAGTGCCGGCGCGGGAGCTGTGAAACGGGTATAGAGTGCTTTTTCGACGCCGCAAGCCTGATGGCCTTCTCGAGCGGGTGCGTACCTATTTATGGCCGCGCCGCTCGTTTTCGCGCTCGCTTCAGTATTTCTCCAAGCGCATCCTGCGGCTGAAGGCCACACCGCACGCCGTGGCGGCCGGTGTCGCCGCCGGCGTCTTCGCGTCGTTCTTTCCAGTGGGCTTTCATTTCGCCATTGCCGCCATCCTGTGCTGGGTGATTGCCGGGAATCTGGTGGCGGCGGCCCTTGCCGCCGTGTTCTTCGGCAACCCGCTGACCTTTCCGCTGCTGTGGGGCGCCTCCTGGGAAACCGGCAAGCTGATCCTGCATGACCGCCTGCCTGCGCATGGCCCACCGGCGCATCTGGGCGAGATGCTGCACAAGCTTTCCTTCGCGCAATTGTGGAAGCCTGTGCTCGAGCCGATGCTGATCGGCGCGGTCCCGCTCGGGCTGGTGTTCGGTCTCTTGTTCTATGGCGTCACACGCTGGGGCATGAACGCTTTCCGTGAGCAACGGCGCAAGCGCCTTGCCGAGCGCGCAAGCCGGCATGGGCAATCGTCTCATCCCGGCGGAACCATCGGTTCCGCCGCACGATGATCATCGGCATCGGCAGTGACCTGATCGATATCAGACGCATCGAAAAGTCGCTGGAGCGTCACGGCCAGCGCTTCATCCAGAGAATCTACACCGACCTCGAGCAGGCCCGCTCCGAGAACCGCCGCGCGCGTGCTGCGTCCTACGCCAAGCGCTTCGCCGCCAAGGAAGCCTGCGCCAAGGCGCTGGGCACGGGTCTGGCGCAGGGCGTGTTCTGGCGCGACATGGGTGTCGTCAACCTGCCCAGCGGCGCGCCGACCATGGCGCTGACGGGAGGGGCACAGGCGCGGCTGAACAAAATCCTGCCTAAGGGCCATCGGGCGGCAATCCACCTCACCATCACCGATGATTTCCCGCTCGCTCAAGCCTTTGTGATCATCGAGGCGTTGCCCGTCGAAGAAGCGCCACATTGATTGCATCTGACGACCGGCACGACGTTGCCCAGCGCGCGCCGAGACTCTATACCATCCAACGCACAATCGAGGACGACATGAGCGTGGTTGATAAATCTGAGAAGAAATCCGGCGGCCTTGGCGAGACCGTCAGCGTCATAGTGCAGGCGCTTTTGCTCGCCCTGGTCATCCGCACGCTGTTGTTCCAGCCTTTTTCGATCCCATCGGGATCGATGCGCCCGACGCTTCTGGAAGGCGACTATCTGTTCGTCACCAAATGGTCCTACGGCTATTCCCGTTACTCGCTGCCTTTCGGGCCCGACATCTTTTCGGGCCGCATCTGGGGCTCCGAGCCGAAGCGCGGCGACGTGGTGGTGTTCAAGTTCCCACCTGATCCGTCCGTCGACTACATCAAGCGCGTCGTCGGCCTGCCCGGCGACAAGATCCAGGTCAAGGACGGCCAGCTGTTCATCAACGACGTCGGCGTACCGCGCGTGAAAACCGGCCAGATCGACAATCCCGACATCACCGAAGAGCCTCGGCCGATCGACGTCTACCGGGAAACGCTGCCCAACGGCGTCAGCTATGACACGCTGGACATCTCGCCCAATTCGATCGGTGACAACACCCGCGAATGGAACGTGCCGCCCGGCCACTATTTCATGATGGGCGACAACCGTGACAATTCCTCGGACAGCCGCTTCACCGTCGGCTTCGTCCCGGCGGAAAATCTGGTTGGCCGCGCCAATCTTGTTTTCTTCTCGATCGCCGGCAAGGCGAGCCCGCTCGAAATCTGGAAATGGCCGACGCTGATGCGCGCTTCGCGCCTGTTCCACTTCGTCAATTGATGGCTTTGAAGCGCCCGACAGGCGAAACACTGGCCGGTTTGGTGAAGGCCAAGACCGGCCATGTCTTCAAGGATCTCCGCTTGCTCGAGACTGCCTTGACGCACTCCAGTGCGGTCAAGGCGGCCAGCAACAATCAGCGTCTCGAATTCCTTGGCGACCGCGTGCTAGGGCTTGTCGTCGCCGATATGCTTTTCGAAAAGTTTCCCGACGCGCCGGAAGGTGAAATCGCGCCACGCTTCAATGCGCTGGTCGATGCGAAAACATGCTCCGAGATCGGCATCGAAATGCAGCTGGAGGATCTGGTTCGGGCCGACGCTGCCTTGAAGACGCGGTCGCGTGGCTCGGGCGGAAACTATCTGGCAGATGCGGTCGAAGCCCTGATCGCGGCGGTCTATGTTGACGGTGGCATCGACGCCGCGCGGCGCTTCGTCCTGCGCTACTGGGAGCCGCGCTCGCGCACGGTTGTGGCAAAGCCGCTCAATCCGAAATCCGATTTGCAGGAATGGATTGCCAAGACCAGCGATGCGCGCCCCGAATATGTGATCGAAAAGCGCGAAGGGCCCGACCATCAGCCGGTCTTCACGGTGTCCTTGCAGGTCAGCGGCTTTGCGCCTTCCACCGGCACCGGCGGCTCCCGCAGGGCAGCGGAAGAAGCGGCGGCTTCGGCATTTCTTTTGCGTGAAGGCGTCTGGGCCGACGCATCGGCCCAAAAACCGGAGCCGTTTTTTGGAAAGCACGATGCGTAGAGTCAAAGTTTCAGAGCGTCCTTTGTGCGTCCAAGTAGACGCGCGGCGCTCTGGAGCAATTCCGGGAAAAGTGTATAGCGCTTTCCCTCAGGGAATTGCGTCAAAACAAGGAGATAGAGCGGTTCGGCGTTTCCGTGAAACGATGAACCGCTCTGATGAAGGGAGCGCGGCATGACCGCCACCGAAGACACCTCTCCGGCAACGGAGGTCGCCGCCACGCACTCCGGCTTTGTCGCGCTGATCGGCGCGCCCAATGCGGGCAAGTCGACACTGGTCAACCAGCTGGTCGGCGCCAAGGTGTCGATCGTCACCCACAAGGTGCAGACCACCCGGGCCATCGTGCGCGGCATCGCCACGCATGACAATGCGCAGATCGTCTTCGTCGACACGCCCGGCATCTTCAAACCCAAGCGGCGGCTCGACACGGCAATGGTGACCACCGCCTGGGGCGGCGCCAAGGATGCCGATATCGTGCTGCTTTTGATCGACGCCGAGCGCGGCATCCGGGGCGATGCCGACGCCATCCTCGAACGGCTGAAGGATGTTCGCCAGCCGATGGTGCTCATCCTCAACAAGGTCGACCGGGTCAAGCATGAGGCGCTGCTGGCCCTGTCGGCGGCAGCGAACGAGAAAGTGCCGTTCAAGCGCACCTTCATGGTCTCGGCGCTGACCGGTTCCGGCTGCAAGGACCTGCTCGATTATCTCGCCGAAGCCCTGCCGGCCGGCCCCTGGTACTATCCGGAAGATCAGATTTCGGACCTGCCGATGCGCCAGCTGGCGGCCGAGATCACCCGCGAAAAGCTTTATCTGAGGCTGCATCAGGAACTGCCCTATTCCTCCCATATCGAGACCGAGAAATGGGAAGAGAAGCCGGACGGCTCGGTGCGCATCGACCAGACCATCTATGTCGAGCGCGACAGTCAGAAGAAGATCGTCCTCGGCCACAAGGGCGAAACCATCCGCGCCATCGGGCAGGCGGCGCGCATGGAGATCGCTGGCATCCTCGAACAGAAGGTGCACCTGTTCCTGTTCGTCAAGGTGCGCGAGAACTGGGGTGACGACCCCGAGCGCTATCGCGAGATGGGGCTCGAATTCCCGCGCTAATTCCAGGAAAAGCGCGAAACGGTTTTCCGTCCGGAATTGCGTCGAGACAAAGAGATAGGGCGGTTCTGCGTTTCCTCGAACGATGAACAGCACTTGGATCCATGGACAGCAAGCCCAACATCGACGCAGCACTTGTCGGCCGGTTGATCGCGACGCAATTTTGCCAGTGGAAGGATCTAGCGGTCAGGCCGGTCGAGTTTGGCGGCTGGGACAATAGGACCTTCCATCTGGGCGGTGAGATGACCGTGCGGCTGCCGAGCGCTGCCGCCTATTCCCTGCAAGTGGAAAAGGAGCATCGCTGGTTGCCGAGGCTTGCGCCGCTGTTGCCGTTGCCGATCCCGGCGCCACTGGCGATGGGGGTACCCGCCGAAAACTATCCCTGGCATTGGTCCGTCTATGGCTGGATCGAAGGCGAGACGGCGAAGCAGAAGCGTATCGCCAGCCTGTCGCAATTCGCATCGGACCTGGCCGCGTTCCTGGTTGCCTTGCAGCGGATCGATGCCACCGGCGGACCGCCGCCGGGGCAACACAACTTCTTTCGCGGCGGGCCGCTCAGCGTCTATGACGGTGAAGCCCGGGACGCAATTGCAGCTCTCGCCGGCAAGATCGATACCGACGCCGCAAGCGCGGTGTGGCAGGCAGCGCTGGCAGCCACTTGGCACGGCGCGCCGGTCTGGTTCCACGGTGACGTCAGTTGGGGAAACCTGTTGGTCAGGCAGGGTCGGTTGAGCGCCGTGATCGACTTCGGGACTTCGGGGGTGGGCGATCCCGCCTGCGATCTGGCGATTGCGTGGACGCTGTTCGAAGGCAAAAGCCGGGAGATCTTTCGCGCCGGCCTTCCGGCCGACGAGACCATGTGGGCGCGCGGTCGCGGCTGGACGCTGTGGAAGGCGTTGATCACGGTCGCCGGCCATATCGGCGTCAACCCGGTCGAGGTCGAAAAATCCCGGCATGTGATTGATGAAGTGCTTGCCGACTACGCCCGGCGGGCGTGAGGTCGCCTGTATGGCGGTGTTGCCACCGCTGTCCGAGCGCCGGCAATACGCATCCGCGCCGCCGACTAAAAGCGCGGTGCCGGGTTTCGGACACCGCGCTCATTGCGCGCCTAGACAGCGCCAGCCACGGCAAGCTGCGTCCTTGGCCGGCGAACGAAGCTCTCGGTGCCGTAGTAGGCGACGATGGCGACGGCGATGATCGCCCAGATGGCCACGCCGATCCACTGCTGCTGCACATAGTCGGCGCCGATGAAGACCTTGCCGAGGAAGCGCACGCTGTTCTGGTGCGTCACGTGCATGATGAAGGCGAGCAGCACGCTGCCGGTGTTCTGATAGAGCCATGTGAAGACGATTCCCGCCAGCACGACGTTGATGGCGCTGTAGTGGCTGAGGTCGCCGACCAGGCCGAGCGGGAAGTGCCAGATCGCCCAGATCACGCCGAGGATCAGGCTGCCGGTCAGTGCTGAATGGCTGGCGAGAAGACGTGGCGTCGCAAAGCCGCGCCAGCCAGGCTCTTCCCCGAACGGGCCGCTGAAGACTGCGTACAGCGCTATGATCGGCAGCATCTCGGAGAGGGCCGGAATATTGCGCCAGGCCGGTGCTGCCGCGCCAATCAGCGGATTGATCAGGATCGAGATCAACTGTGTTCCGAGGGGCAGGCCGAATGCCACCAGGTACCAGAACGGGTGAACCCGCCATTTGACCGTCGAGGCGAGGATGGCCTTGAGCGAACCCCAGCCGCCGGACAGGGCCGCGACGATGAAGCCGGCGGCCATCGGACCGAAGGTGAACCAGGGAATGCTGTCGCCATTCGACAGCCAGAATGGGATGAACGCCAGCCAGGTCAGGCCAAGCGCGAGCGAAAAGAAGGCGGTCAGCTGGTGCCTTCGCACCATGCTCGGGACGGAAGTCATGTCGGGTCCTCTCGGCGGGCAGATTGGTCACGAGAGGTCGCCGGGCTGCCCGATCGGTCGACATGCATCTGGAGACGAGCCAGCCGAATTGTTCGGCAGGCCGTGCCGACCGCATCGGCCAACCCGTGTCTATTGGCACCGGCGCGGCCAAAAATCCCGAGCGGTTTCTGAAAGATTTCCGATATTTCCGCCGGACAGACATCGCTCGGCTGTCTTGTCGCTACAGGACGATCCGCATCATTGGCGCGCGACCAACTCACACAGAATCGTCTTGATCGGTTGGCTGCCGTCACAATCAGCGACGCGACAGCGCTCCGGCGGGTTCGATCGCCTCGGCAAAGCAAAACTGGCCGGGCAGGCGTCGCCCTGCATTTCGGCGCAGCGCCAGAGCGCAAGTGGCGGACGGATGCCATCGGATGGTCGGTGGGTGAAGAAATATCCAGCCGGTTTTCGCCGAAAACAGGCGCATATTTCGCATACAGGCGGCAATTGTAGAAAGTTGATGTCTCGAATAGATAATTAGCCGCGAAATTATCTGAAAATATATTTAATATATGACGTTGTTCCAATTGTGCTAACTACCAATATGGCAAGTGTTATTTGTGCAACACAGCATTAATCTGTTGATGGAATCGGATTTATTTCCGTAATCGTCATTGAAGGCAGGAGGTCGATGGGTATGTCCGCTGCGGAAAAGGGCGAGCGGTGCGCGCCTTTTTCGTTGTGGGGGTGAGGCGGGAAAACATTGCCGCCAGCCACAAATCCGAAGCCATTTAAAACTATGACTGGAGAGTCAGAAAATGAACATCAAGAGCCTCCTTCTCGGCTCAGCCGCGGCACTGATCGCGGTCAGTGGCGCGCGCGGCTGACGCTGTCGTCGTCGCCGAACCGGAACCGGCCGAATACGTCAAGATCTGCGACGTCTACGGCGCCGGCTACTTCTACATCCCGGGCACCGAAACCTGCCTGCGCATCGGCGGCTATGTCCGTTATGACATCGGCGTCGGCGATGCCGGCACGTTCGATGGCGTCAACCACGTTCCGGACCACCAGAGCGCCGGCGACACGCACTCGACCTACTACAAGAACACCCGCTTCACCCTGAAGACCTGGACCGGTCAGGAGACCGAGCTCGGTACCCTCAAGACCTACACCGAGACCCGCTTCAACTACGGCAACAGCAGCGGCGACTATCTCAACCAGGTCGCCTCCAATGCGGACGACTGGCAAGGCCGCAACAAGTCTACCTCGCTGCGTTTCGCTTGGATTCAGCTCGGCGGCCTGCGCGTCGGCAAGGACGATACGGCTTTCGATACGTTCATCGGCTATGCCGGCAACGTCATCCAGGATATGCTGGTTCCGTATGGCGGGCAGGAGAGCAACGTCGTTCAGTACTACTTCGACGCAGGCAACGGCCTCACGGGATTGGTCTCTCTCGAAGAAGGCGCCGGCAAGGGCGGCACCATCGACAGCTATGTTCCGCATGTCGTCGGCGGCTTGAAGTACAAGGGCGACTGGGGTGCGATCACTGGCGTCGTCGCCTATGACAGCAATTACGAGGAAGTGGCCGGCAAGGTTCGTTTGGACGTGAATGTCACCAAGGAACTGTCGCTGTTCATCATCGGCGGTTATGGCACGGACGACAACCTCAACGATCCGACCAATGCGATCAATGCCAAAGGTCGCGGCTTCTACAAGCAGTGGGGCGGCAATTGGGCAGTCTGGGGCGGCGGCACCTACAAGTTCAACGACAAGACCGCGTTCAACGCCCAGATCTCTTATGACGACTGGAAGAACCTCGGCGTCGCCGCCAACGTTGCCTACACCGTTGTGCCCGGCTTTACGGTCACGGCCGAAGTCGATTACCTCAATGCTGGAAAATTCGACGACGCCGACTTCAGCAACTGGACCAAGGCCAACAAGAAGAGCAGCGTCGGCGGCATTCTCCGCTTCCAGCGCTCGTTCTAACGGATCGATTGATCTCACCACCCGCCCGCAGCGTTATCGCTGCGGGCGGTTTTTTGTGCACTGTGCTGTACCGATCTGTCAGTTGAGCCAAACTCCATACCTTGATTTCGCCATCCAACCGGTGAAAAGCTCTGGAAATGGAATGGCGCGACGAGGGAATCATTCTCGGCACCCGCAAGCATGGCGAAACCAGCGCCATTCTCGAGGTGATGACACGCGCGCATGGCCGTCACCTCGGCCTGGTGCGTGGCGGCCGTTCGCGCAAGCAGCAGCCCGTCCTCCAACCCGGCAATCGCGTCGACCTGTTGTGGCGGGCGCGGCTTGACGAGCATCTCGGCACGTTCCAGGCCGAGGCGATCGAGATGAACGCCGCCCGGCTGATGGACAGCGCGGTGGCCGTCTATGGGCTGCAGACCATGGCCGCGCATCTGCGCCTGTTGCCCGAGCGCGACGCTCATGAAGGTCTCTACGAAACGCTTGCCGTGATGATCGTTCATCTCGACGATGCCGACGCTGCCGGCGAACTGGTGGCGCGCTTCGAGCTTCTGGTGTTGGACGAACTCGGCTTTGGCCTCGATCTCAGTCAATGCGCCGCCACTGGCACGCGGCAGGACCTTGCTTATGTCTCACCCAAATCCGGTCGCGCCGTGTCTCGTGAAGCCGGTGCACCCTGGCGCGACAAGATGCTGGCGCTGCCGGCCTTCCTGCAGCGCGGCTCAGGCCAGCGCGGCGATCCGGCGGCGGTCGACGACGCCTTCCGGCTGACCGGCTTCTTCTTCACCCGCCACGTCTATGAGCCGCGCGGCATCGAACCGCCGGACGCCCGCGCCGGCTTCCTTGCCGCACTGCGCAAACACCACGCGCGCAGCAAGACCATAGCCGGAGAGAACGCAGCATGAGCGAGGTCGAATTGTATCCGGGCTGGGTCTCGCCGCTCGGCCTCGGCACGATTCCGCATGCCGACATCCTGGAATACACCGGCCTGGACCTGCTGCAGCGTATCATCGACGGCAAGTATCCGGCGCCGCCGATCTCCTTCCAGCTCAACTTCGCGCTGACCGAAGTGTCGGAAGGCCGTGCGGTGTTCCGTGGCGTGCCCAACGAGCGCCACCTCAACCCGCTGGGCAGCGTGCATGGCGGCTGGGCGGCGACGTTGCTCGATTCGGCATTGGGTTGCGCTGTGCAGACGCTGCTCGAAAAGGGTGAGGCCTATACGACCGCGGAGTTCAAGGTGAATTTGACGCGGCCCATTACACCGAAGACCGGCGAGGTGATCTGCGAGGGCAAGGTCGTCCACAAGGGGCGTACGCTGGCGGTGTCTGAAGCGACGCTGAAGGATGCCGGCGGCAAGCTGCTGGCTTTTGGCACCGAAACATGCTCGATCTTTCCCGCGGCCAATCTGGCGGCGCGTTGACTTTCAGGCCGTTTGGCCGCCGCATTTGAATGTCAGTGAGACTGAACGTCAGTGAAAACTGGCCTGGTTTGGGGGAACCGCCATGTTTGAAAGCCTGATCGGCCTTGTCGCCATCATAGCCTTGTTCGTCATCATTTCGCGCCAGCAGAGCCGCATCGGTCTGATCGAGCGAGAGCTTGGCGCGCTGCGCAGCTTTGTCCTTTCGGGCGCCGCGCCGCCCGCGGCCAAGCGGTCCGAGCAGGCAGCGGCCGACAGCGCGCCGCCCGCCGATGTGGCTCCGGCCGTTGCGGCAGCGGCCGATATCGTCTTGCCGGCGGCGAGCGAGGCGGTCGCCGCGCAGGCACCGGTTGCCGAGGCGGAAGTCCCAACCGGCGAGGCCGTGTCCGGGCCATGGGCGCCAAGTGATGCGGCGCCCAAGGCAGCAGAACCTGCCGAGCCCGCCGCGGCAGCGAAAGCCGCCCGCCAGTCAGATGTCGAAACGGCACTCGGCACCCGCTGGGCGGTCTGGGTCGGCGGCATCGCGCTGGCGCTGGGTGGCCTGTTCCTGATCCGCTACACCATCGAGGCCGGCATTTTCGGCCCCGGCGTGCGGCTGACCATGGCCGCTGTTCTCGGCCTGGTGCTGGTCGCCGGCGGCGAGTTCATCCGCCGCACCGGCTTCAAGGTGCCGGTGCAAGGCGTTGCCGGCGCCTATATTCCAGCGATCCTGACAGCAGCCGGTGCCTTCATCCTGTTCGGCACCGTCTATGCCGCACATGGCATTTACGGCTTCATCGGCCCGGCGCTCGCCTTCACGCTGCTCGGCGCCATCGGCGTGGCGACCATTGCGGCAGCCCTGGTCCATGGCCAGGCGCTGGCCGGCATTGGCCTCGTCGGCGCCATGGTGACGCCGATGCTGGTTGCCTCGCAGGCGCCCAATCCCTGGGCGCTGTTCGGCTATCTCGCGATCGTGCTTGCCGCCACCGGCGTCATCGCGCGCATGCGCGACTGGACGTTGCTGACGGCGGCCGCCTTTTTCGGCACCGGTGTCTGGACCATCCTCTATATGACCGATGCGCCGGGCGCGAACCTCTCCACCATCCTGTTCATCGACGCCGTCACGCTGGCCGTGCTTGCGTTTGTCTGGCTCGGCCGTCGTGGCGACGAGGCCGGACCAGCCAGGGCTTTCGACTGGCCGTCCATCGTGCCTGGCCTGTTCGTCGCATTCTCGGCGCTCGGCCTGTCAGTCGACCCGGTCTTCGCCGCAGCCGGCGATGCCTTGCCGGGCGCCGTGCTGATCGCCGCAATGGTGGCCGTCGCGCTCTATCGCCCACTGGCGCTGCCACTCCTCTATGCCGCAGGACTGGTGACGGTGATGATCTATCTCGGCATCATCCCGCCGACTTCGATCGCCTCCGACTTTTCGGCCGGTGCTTTGGGCGTCGATGGCTTGCCCGTGGCCACGTCCAACGCTCTGACATTGCGTATCGGCATCGCGCTTGGCCTGGTCTTCATAGGCGCCGGCTTCTGGGCCGGCCGCAGGTTCGCCGCCGCGACACAGATCCGCGCGGCCTCATGGGCGGCGTGGGGCGTCATCGTGCCGCTGGTCGTCCTGCTGGCGCTCTGGTTCACCTTCGGCAATCTCGACCGCGACTTGGTCTACGCCGCCGCCGCAGCATTGCTGGTCGTGGTTTTCGCGGCCGGCAGCGAGTGGATCGCACGCAGCGAAGAGCCGCCTCTCACGGGCGGCGTGGCTGTGTCGTTTGCCCTGGGCGGTGCGGCCGTCGCCGGCCTCCTGATGCTGCATATGGCGTTCAATTCCGGCTGGACCACCATCCTGCTCGGCGCGGCGGCGATCGTGCCGGCGCTGGCGACGCGCTGGCGTTCCTATCCGTTGCTCGGCTGGATTTCGGTTGGCGCGGTGATCGCCGTGCTTGGCCGCGTCGCCTTTGACCCGACCATTGTCGGCGCCGAGTTCCTGTCGACGACGCCGGTCTTCAACTGGCTGCTGCCGGGCTACGGCGTGCCGGCGCTCGCCTTCGGTTTCGCCGCCTGGCAGCTTGCCCGCACCACCAACGGCCGCCCACGCCTCGCCATGGAAGCGGCGGCGGCACTGTTTGCGCTGCTCACGCTCGCCATGCTGGTGCGCCATGCCATGCATGGCGGCGTCATCGACACGGGTGCGATGACGCTCGCCGAGCAGGCAATCTACACGCTGATCGCCATTGGCGCCGGCGCCATCCTGGTCGCCATCGACATGCGCTCGCCAAGCTCTGTGCTGCGCTATGGCTCGATGGCGGCGGGCGTGGTTTCGGTGGCCTTCATCCTTATCCGGCATTTCGTGGTGCTGAACCCGTTGTTCACCGACGAATCGACAGGCCAGATCCCGGTCTTCAACCTGTTGTTCCTCGCCTATCTCCTGCCGGCCATCGCTGCCGGCGGACTAGCGCTCTATGCCAGGGACAAGCGACCGAAATGGTATGCGCAGATGCTGGCGCTGGTGGCGGCCGTGCTTGCCTTCGCCTACGCCACCCTGTCGGTGCGGCGTCTGTTCAAGGGCGAGTTCATTGGCCTGTGGAGCGGCCTCGGCCAGCTGGAAACCTACACCTATTCGGCGCTGTGGCTGGTGATCGGCGTGGCGTTGCTCACCGCCGGCGTCTGGCTGAAATCGCAGGTGCTGCGCATTGCCTCGGCCGTGCTGATCTCGGTCGCCGTGCTGAAGGTCTTTGTCTTCGACATGTCGGAACTGGAAGGCGTGTTGCGGGCGTTGTCCTTCATCGGCCTTGGCGCCGTGCTGATCGGCATCGGCCTGTTCTATCAGCGGCTTTTGACGCGGGCGGCAAAAGGGACATGAAGATGCTCCTTGAAAGAATATGCAAGATGGAATATTTGCATATCGCTTGAGAGATATTCAAATGCCGCTCTATATCCGTGACGACGAAGTGGATGCGCTGGCCGCCAAATTGCAGCGCGAGACGAACGCTCCGAGCAAGACGGAGGCGGTTAGGACCGCACTTGTACATGAACTCGAGCGCAATCGCGCCAAGGTGCCGCTGCTCGACCGGCTCGCGAGGCTGCAGGCGGAGGCGACCAAGATAGGGCTGCCGAATCCCGACTTCGACATGAAGAAGTTCACCGACGAGATGTGGGGAGACTAATGTTTGTCGATGCGTCGGTGATTGTCGCCATTCTCAACCGGGAACCGGGTTGGGAGGAATTGATCAAGCGGCTTTCCGGTTTTTCCAGCCTGTCCTACGTTTCTCCATTGGTGCGTTTTGAAGCGACACAGGCGCTGGCGCGCGCAGCCTCCGGCTCCCGTAAACCGACGGCTGAGGCCCTCCTCAAGGCTCGCGATCTGGTCGATCAATTCACCTTGGAAATTGGCGGAGAAAATGTGGTGATCGGCGAAGAGATCGGTCTCCACGCCATCAATGCCAGCGCTCGCTATGGCAAGGCCATTGGGCATCAAGCCGATCTGAATTTCGGTGACTGTTTCGCTTATGCTTGTGCGAAGACCCTCAATGTTCCGCTGCTCTACAAGGGCAACGATTTCTTGCTGACGGATTTAGGATAATTCGGCTTCTCCCCTGATTGGTGGGAATAAAACAGCCGGTCATCTCGTTATCTCATTGCTTGGGTGACCGGGGCGGCGGACCGCTTCGCGCTGGCCGCTTGCGCCGCGCCGAGAAGGCGCGTTCAATATCGGATCAACAAGGGCGACCCAGAACCAGCGGTCATGCACGAAAAGAAGGCAGCAATCCTTGGCGAAATACCGCGACTGCGCCGCTACGCACGCTCGCTTTTGCGCGACCGCGATGCTGCCGACGATCTCGTTCAGGATTGTCTCGAGCGGGCGCTTGTCCGGCTCGACAACTGGCAGACGGGAGAAAGCCCCAGGAGGTGGCTGTTTACGATCATGCATCATTTGTTCATCGACCAGATGCGCAAGGTGAACCGTCGCGGCGAGGCGACGATGCTTCCGCTGGAAGCAGGTGAGGCGGTGGCCCAGCCGGCCGAGCAGGTGGAGAGCATCGCTTCGCGCGAGATCATCGACGCATTGCAGGCGATCAGCCCCGACCGCCGTGCGGCTCTTGTCATGGTCGCCATCGAAGGGTTTTCCTATGCCGAAGCCGCCAACATTCTGGGCGTCCCTGCAGGCACGCTGATGTCGCGCATTGCGCGCGGGCGTGAGGAATTGCGCGGGCTGCTGGACGACACGGCGCGCCGTCGCGCAATAAGGATCGTCGAGAAATGATCCGCCGCGACTTCTCCGAACGTGACATCCACATGGCGATCGATGGCGAGCTGCCGGCAGACGAGCGCGCCGCCTATGATGCCTGGCTCGACGCCAATCCCGAGATGAAGGCCAGGAGCGCCCGTTTCACCGCCGATCGGACGGCATTGCGCGCCGCCTTTGCCGGCGTGCTGGACGAACCCGTCCCAGTGCGGTTGCGCAAGGTCGTGTTCGGCGAGACGCCGGTCAAGGCTGCGGCCTCACGCTCGCGCTGGTGGCTTGCCGCCGCGGCGGCCGTGCTTGTGGTCGCCGGCGGGCTTGGCGGCTACCTTGCCGGCATCGACCGCATCGGACAGGAGAATCCGGCCGAAGATCGACTAGCCGAACAGGCAATTGCGGCCCACGTCGTCTTCGCCGCCGAAAAGCGGCATGCGGTCGAGGTGCCGGCCAGCGACAAGGATCATCTCCAGACCTGGCTGTCCAACCGGGTCGGGCTGAAGCTGGTGGCGCCCGACCTGACGGCGAACGGCTTCCAACTGGTCGGTGGCCGGTTGCTGCCAGCCGGAGAAAGCAAGGCCGCGATGCTGCTCTACGAGGACGACAAGGGCGAGCGCATATCTCTGTTCGTCACGGCGCAATCGGCGCAGAATGCCAAGGGAACCTATGCATCGGCCCAAGACGGTCCCCAGGCCGTCTACTGGCTGGACAAGGGCTATGGCTGCGCCGTCGTCGGTTCGCTGCCAAGCGAGCAATTGGCCGTCGTGGCAAAGAGCGCCTATGGCCAGCTTCTGGCTGGCCTGGCCAGTTGAAAAGGCGCCGTCTTGATGGCGACGCCAGTCCATAAATAGTGATCCTGTTCAAAGCGTTTTGCATCGCCAGGTTGCTGCCGAATCTGTCACAATTCGGCCCTATTCGAGGTGCGATAGCGCTTTGTGGTCATCAGTATTTCGACTGATGTCTTGAACGTTTTCCAGTAGGGCATTTCCCACCACCAATCGAGGTTTTCTCAACCCGCATGCCTGCCGAGATCCGCACGGCCCGCGCGTCTGACGTCGATGATCTCGCCGCCATCGAGAAAGCTGTTTTCCAAAGCGACCGTATTTCCCGCCGCTCCTTCCGCCTGTTCATCGAGCGCGAAACCGCCGAGACGCTGGTCGCTGAAGTCGATGGCCGCGTGGCCGGCTATGCCATCGTGCTGTTTCGCAAGGGTAGCGGGGTGGCACGTCTCTACTCGATCGCCACCGGTCCCTTCTTCGGGGGACTGGGTGTTGGCCGCATGCTGCTCGGATCAGCGGAAGACGCCGCCTTCGAGCACGGCCGCATGATGCTGCGTCTCGAGGTGCGCGAAGACAACAGCCGGGCCATCCGCATCTATGAGCAGGCCGGCTATCGCAAGATCGGCCGCGAATCCGGCTACTACGAGGACGGCGAGACAGCGCTTCGCTACGAAAAGACCTTGCGCGGTGACATTCCGATCGCCACCAAGGTGCCATTCTACCAGCAGACCTGCGAATTCACCTGCGGGCCATGCTGCCTGATGATGGCGATGGCCAATTTCGATCGCGGCTTCGTGCCGGATCCGGTCATGGAAATCCGACTGTGGCGCGAGGCGACGACTGTCTTCATGATGTCGGGACCCGGTGGCTGCGAACCGTTCGGCCTCGCTGTCTCGGGCTACGAAAGCGGGCTCGCGGCGGAGATCTATGTTTCGTTCTACGGCGCGCTGTTCCTGCAGTCGGTGCGCAGCGAGGACAAGCGCCGGGTGATGGAACTGGCCCAGGTCGACTTTCGCCGCCGCGCGGAACTTTACGGCATCCCGGTGAATTACCGTCCATTCACCATCGACGACATTCGCGCCGCGATCGCGGAGGGTAAACTGGTGCTGGTGCTGATCAGCGGTTTCCTTATGTTCGGCAAGAAGGTGCCGCACTGGGTGCTGGCGATCGGCGATGACGGCGATCATATCCTGATCCACGATCCATGGGTCGAGGACGAAAGACAGGAGACCATCCTTGATGCCGCCAACATTCCCGTGCCCTACGGCATCTTCATGAACATGGCGCAGTTCGGCCGCGACGGACTGCGTGCCTCCATCACTCTGGGAAAGCGCGACAGACAATGACCTGGGTCATCCTTACCGGCCGGCAGAGCGATCTCGACCAGGTGGCGACACCGCACAAGATCATCACCAACCGTGACTATCTTGCGCATCCGTCGCTGTTTCGCGGCCAGCGGCCGAAGGTAATCAACCTGTCGAACAATTACGGCTACCAGAGCCGCGGCTACTACGCCTCGCTGCTGGCGGGCTCACGCGGCCACAAGGTCATTCCGACCGTCGAGACGATGATCGACCTGTCGGAGCGCAAGCTCTACGAACATGCGTTGCCGGAACTGGAACTGGCACTCAACAAATGCCGCAAGGATCTCGGCGGCGCCTTTCCAACCAAGGTCTGCATCTTCTTCGGCATCGGCCCGTCGAAAATCTGGGACCGGTTCGCCAAGCTGTTGTTCGACTGGTTCCGCGCACCGGCACTCGAAGTCCACATCAAGGACAGCGCCGAATGGGCTTCGATCCGCAAGATCGGCTTCCATCCGCTGGCGCGGATGACCGAGGACGAAGAAAAAAGCTTCATCCAGTGCCTGGAGACCTACACCAACCGCGAGTGGCGCGACACCAAGGGCCGCACGCCGGCGCGCTACACCTTCGCCACGCTGGTCGATCCGCATGAGGAATTGCCGCCGTCGGAGATCTCGTCGCTGCGCTACTGGGCCAAGATCGCCGAAAAGATGGGCGTCGAAATCGAGCCGATCACCAAGCGGGACCTCGCCAAGCTCGCCAACTACGACGCGCTGTTCATCCGCGAGACCACCTCGATCTCCAACCACACCTATCGTTTCGCCCGCCGTGCCCAGCAGGAAGGCATGCCGGTGATCGACGATCCACTGTCGATGATCCGCTGCACCAACAAGGTCTATCTCAACGAGCTGATGGCCTACAACAAGGTGCCGGTGCCGCCGACGGTGATGATCGCCGGCAGCTCGGATCTCGAACTGGCGGCGCAGACGCTCGGCTTTCCGCTGGTGTTGAAGATCCCTGATTCGTCGTTCTCGCGCGGCGTCAAGAAATGCGCTGACTTCGAGGAGTTGAAGACGCTTGCCACGGAATGGCTTGAGGATTCCGATCTTTTGATCGCGCAGAAATTCATTCCGACCGAATATGACTGGCGTGTCGGCGTGCTCGGCGGCCAGCCCCTGTTTGCCGTCCACTATCTGATGGCCAAGAAGCACTGGCAGATCGTCAACCACAAGGCCAACGGCAAACCCGACCAGGGTGGCATCAAGACCTTCACGCTGAAGGAAACCCCGGCGCATGTCGTCGAGACGGCGGTGAAGGCGGCGCGCTGCATCGGTGACGGGCTCTATGGCGTCGACCTCAAGGAAACCAAAGATGGCGTCTTCGTCATCGAGGTCAACGACAATCCGAACCTCGACCATGGCTGGGAAGATTCCGGCGAAAAGGACGAGGTCTGGGTGCGGCTGACGCAGTGGTTCCTGGAGCGGCTGGACCGGCCGGGGCGCTAATTTGATCGGGGGTGGATATGCTGTTCGTCGTGATCGAGGACTTTCGCGGTTGCGATCGCAAGGATATCTACCGTCGCTTCAGCGATCGCGGCCGTCTGAAGCCGGACCAGTTGCTCGTGCACCATAGCTGGATCGCGGCGGATATGAGCCGCTGCTTCCTGCTGGTGGAGGCCGATGACGTCACGCTGCTGCAGCGCTGGGTCATCGAATGGGCGGATCTGGTGGAGTTCGAGATCGTTCCCGTGGCGACGAACAAGGACATGGTGGAGGCACTGAGCGGGCACCTCTGAGCGGCGGCCGTCAACGGCCCTCGGTCAGCGCTGGCGATTTGACCGTGCGCACGCATTCCTCGATCAGCCACTGGCGAAATGCCGCCACCACATCGCGTCTTGCGCTGCGTTCCGGGATTGTCATGCAATAAGGCTGGCGCAGCTCCAGCGCCTGGGCCAGCGGCCTGACCAGCCGGCCGTCTTCCAGCGCTTCGGCACAGTAGACCCCTTGTGCCAGCGCCACGCCAAGGCCGGAAATCGCAAGATCAAGGGCGGCCCGTGACGAATTCGCCGAAAGGCCGCGTTGCGCTGCCCGGCCAGGCTCGATGCCCATCGCTTCGAACCAGTTGCGCCAGGACGGGAACGACGCGCCCGTTGGGCCCCAGTCGGTGTGGATCAGCGGCAGACCGGTGAGGGCGGTACCGTCCAGAGATCTGTTCGTCGCGACGAGATCAGGGGCGCAAACGGGGTAGACGGCATCCCTGGCGATGTCTTCCGTTGCCTGGTCGCGATAGTGCGAACGGCCATAGGAAAGGCGGATGTCGATCAGGTCGCGGTCGAACGATACCGGGTCGTCTTCGCCTCTGAGCGATATGTCGACAGCGCCGTGGGCCGCGACAAAGCCCGCCAGACGCGACGACAACCAGCCCATCGCCATGGATGGCGGGACTGACACGACAAGCCGGGAGCGGAACTCGGCGCCGCCCAGTTCGCGTGACACGCTGCCGATCTCACCGAATGCCGTTGTCAGCCGAGGCAGTATTTCCCTGCCGGCGTCGGTGAGGACGACGCGGCGGTTGACCCGGTTGAACAGCTTGCGGCCCATCTGGTCTTCGATGGTCCGGATCAACTGGCTGACCGCGGCAGCCGAGATGGACAGCTCCTGGGCTGCCGCGGCAAAGCTGCCGGAACGCGCCGCCGCTTCGAAAGCCTGGAGTCCGCGCAAGGATGGAAAAGCGATCATGCTGCCCGATAGATAAGATGACCTTATCTAAATCGCATAATTCCTCGTTTTCAGAAAGCTTTCTTGTTGAATACGATGGGCGTCGACATTTTTCGAACTCCGGATGACGCCAGTGGACCATCGCGACGTAATTGCATCGTTGACGCAGCAAGAGCGCAATCGCCTGACCGCCAAATCCGACGTCGCGGGTCTTGTCCAGCTTGGTGCTCATTGGGGTGCGATCATCATCATCGGATCGCTGATCGCCGCCAGGGTTCCGTTCTGGCCGCTGCTGATGCTGCCGCAAGGCATCCTGATCGTCTTCCTGTTCACGCTGCTGCACGAGACGGTGCATCGCACGGCCTTCGAAACGCAGTGGCTGAACGATGCCGTGGCGCGGGTGTGCAGCCTGGCGATCGGGCTGCCTGCGGACTGGTTCCGCTATTTCCATTTCGCCCACCATCGATACACCCAGGACCCGGACAATGATCCGGAACTGGCTTTCCCCAAACCGGAGACATGGAGGCAATACCTAGTCCATCTCACCGGCATCCCGGTGTGGTGGGGGCACCTCAAGACGCTTTGTGGCAATGCGATGGGCCGCGGCCGGGAAGGCTATGTACCGCCAAAAGGCTACACCAAGGTGCGCGTCGAGGCGCGAGCCATGCTTGCCTTCTATGCCGTGGTCATTCTGCTGGCCGTCTATTTCCGGCTTACGGTGCTTCTCTTCGTCTGGATCGTGCCGGCCCTGCTCGGGCAGCCGTTTCTGCGCCTCTATCTCCTGGCCGAGCATGGCCGTTGTCCATTCGTCGCCAACATGCTGGAGAACACCAGGACCACGCTGACCAACTGGCTGGTGCGCAAGCTGGCGTGGAACATGCCGTTCCATGCAGAGCATCATGCCTATCCCGGCGTGCCGTTTCATCAACTGCCGAAGTTTCATGCGCTGATCGAGCGGCATCTGAAGATTGTCGAACCGGGCTATGTCAGCTTCCACGAAAAATACGTCGAGACATTGCGCTGACGGTTGGCCGACCTCAGCCGGTCTGGCTGTGCAACGCGCGCGATGTCAGCAGGCGCTCAATATCCGCCGCCCTTGACGGCACCCCGATCAGATAGCCCTGCGCTTCGACACAGCCATTGGCGCGCAGAATGTCGAGCTGCGTCTCGGTCTCGACACCCTCGGCGGTGACCGTGATGCCGAGCTCGGCGCCCAGCCCGATGATGGTGCGAACGATCGCCGCTGTGTCGCGATTGCCGATGTCGCGGATAAACGAACGGTCGATCTTGATCTTGTCGACGGGAAAACGCCGGAGATAGCCGAGCGAGGAATAGCCGGTACCGAAATCGTCGAGCGCAATGCGGATGCCCAGCTCGCGCAATTGGCGCAGCGTCTTCAGCACGGTCTCGCTCTCGTCCATCAGCACGGTTTCGGTGATTTCCAGTTCCAGCCGGTTGGCTTGCACGCCGGAGAAGGCCAGCGCCGAGATGACGCTACGGGCAAAGCCGCCGCTTTTGAGCTGTACGGCCGAGACATTGACCGCGATGCGCAGGAGGGAAGGCCAACTCGCCGCCGCCGCGCAGGCTTTCCTCAATGCCCACTCGCCAAGTGGCACGATCAGCCCGGTTTCTTCGGCGACCGGAATGAAGTTGTCCGGCGCCACCGTGCCGCGTGTCGGCGAATGCCAGCGCATCAAGGCTTCCGCGCCGACGATCTCGCCGGAGTCTATGTTCATGATGGGCTGGAAATCGAGATCGAATTCCTGGTGCGGCAGCGCTGTCTCGAGGTCGACCCCAAGTGCCCGGCACGCTTGTACCGTGGCGTCCATTGCTGGCTCGAAGAAGCGGTACAGGTTGCGCCCTTCGCTCTTCGCCCGGTAGAGCGCCGTGTCGGCGTTCTTCAGCAGCGTGTCGGCATCCCTGCCGTCGTTGGGGGAAACGGCGATGCCAAGGCTGATGCCGACATGCATCTCCCGGCTCTTGTCGCGAAACGGTTTTGCGATCACCTCGACGATGCGTTTCGCCAGTTTTTCCGCATCGGCAAGGTCTTTGAAGTTGGACTGGATTATGACGAACTCGTCGCCGCCGAAACGGGCGACGATATCTGTTTCATCGCGCAGGCAACGCCGCAACCTCTCGGCCACGCTTTTCAGCAGCCAGTCGCCGGCCGGATGCCCCATCGTGTCGTTGATCGCCTTGAAGCGGTCGAGATCGAGAGAGAAGATTGCCAGCGGTGCAGCAGCGTCCTCCAACGCATGGTCGAGCCGTTCGCGAAACATCGAGCGGTTGGGCAGTCCCGTCAGCGTGTCGTGATGCGCAAGATGGGTCATGCGCTCTTCAGTGCGGCGACGTTCGGTGACATCGTCGAAGGTCACCACCCAGCCACCGCCGCTCATCGGCCGGCGTGTGACCAGAACCGTCCTGCCGTCGGTAAGATGCCGATAGGCCGAATGCATTTTTGCCGCGACCAGGCAGGCTTCGATTTTGGCGACTTCACTGTCGACGTCGATCTTCGCATAGATGCCGAGTTCGAGCAGTCGCTCGAGCGCGTCGCGGTGCGTCGTTCCAAGCGGGAAGTCCGCAGCGGTAACGTCGTAGAGCTCCAGAAAACGCCGGTTGCGCACGATCATCTTGCCATCGGCGTCGTACATCAGCAGGCCTTGCGACATGTTGGCAAGTGCTGCGTCGAAGCGGCGGTGCTGCTCCTTGAGATCCTGTTCGGCGCGCCGCTGTTCGGTGATGTCCTCGTAGATCGAGACCCAGCCGCCTGAAGCCAGCGGGCGATGCGAAATGTTGATGATGCGGCCGTCCGACAGTGTCTCCTCGTAGGTCGAGGCTTTCGCCTGGTCGATATAGGGCTTGCGGATGGCATAGAGTTCGTCGGCACTCTGCGAGGCGATACCGATGTCGACGCTGTGGCGCAGGATATCGAGGAACCGGATGCCGGGCCGGGTCACCTTGGGGTCGAGGCAGAAGATGTTGATGTAGTTGCGATTGCAGATGATCATGCGCTCGTCGGCGTCGAACATGCACAAACCATGCGACATGTTCTCGACCGCGGCCGAAAAACGTTCGTTCTGTTCGCGTAACTCGTCTTCCATGTGGCGCGACCGATCCATGCCTTCGGCCCCCGGTTCCGGGACGGACGAACCACCCTTGGCATCTGCGACGGGCATGAAGGCGCGCCTGCGGATCGTGATCGAACGGGTTAGTGTGGTCGCCGCCGGTTAATTTAGCGTTTTTCAGCCGATAACGGGTGCCGGAACCTGGTGACGCGACTTCTCGATTGCCGAAAAGCGCTTCAGGAACGCATTTTGCGCTGAGGTCACGGAGCGTGGCGTGAAATCGAAGCGATCGGCATTGAAGCCGCGCGGACGGCCGAAGAACTCGGTCGCCTCGGCGGTCGAAAAACCGGCAAGCAGCGTTGCCTCGAAATAGGCGGCGATCTGGTCGGCGCGCTTGATCTCCTTGCGCAGCGCCGCGGCTGGTTTCGGCGGCAGCGAGAAGCGCAGATGGATGGCACGCTGCAATCGCAATTCACAGTCCTTGTAGCTACCGCCCATCACCGATTTGAACGGCGAGATCATGTCGCCGATGACATATTCGGGGGCATCGTGCAGCAGGGCCGCCAGCCGGGCGTCGGCCGAAGCCTCAGGCACCAGGTCGCAAAACAGGGCCTCGACAAGCAGCGAGTGCTGGGCGACCGAAAAGGCGTGCTCGCCTCTGGTCTGGCCGTTCCAGCGGGCAACGCGGGCGAGCCCATGCGCAATGTCCGAAATCTCGATGTCGAGCGGCGAGGGGTCGAGCAGGTCGAGCCGACGGCCGGACAGCATGCGCTGCCAGGCGCGTGGCGGCGCGCCGACGCGATCGGCCGCCATCAGGCCTCCTCCGCGCTGACGACTTCCCGCGGAAAGCTGAACTTCGCCCAGGCGGGGATGGCCACGGTAACCGGCACGTCGCCCGCCATGATCGGCTGGCCGGCGTCGAGCGCCGCCTTGACCCTGTCGATGCGGGCAATGGCGAGCCCGGTCGTGCCGGCGTTCGAGCCAAGCGTGCCGACGGGCCGCCCCTCGACGGTCAGTTCGGTGCCCGTGGCGGGCAGGGGAAGTCCAGCCTGGACGATCAGCACACGCCGCCTGGCCGTGCCGCGATGCTGCATGCGCGAGACAACCTCCTGGCCGACATAGCAGCCCTTCTTGAAACCGATACCGCCGGTCTCGTCCAGCAGCACGTCGTGCGGGAAGGCGTCTCCAGGTTGGTAGTCGCTGCCGCTTTCGGCAATGCCGCTGGCGATGCGGAAGGCTTGCCATGCGGCAAGGTCGCTCCGCTCATCCGCTTGGCCATAGGAACGCGTGACCGCGCCGTTCGCAAAGCGCGTGTCGGCCGCCGTTGAATCAGATTGCGAGGTGGTTGACTGATCTCCCCATGCGACGGTGACAAGCGCCTGATCCGCCTTGGCAATCTCGACCTTGGCGCGCAGCTTGTAGAGCGTCAGCCGGCGTACGAAATCATCTGAAATGTCGGCACGGCATTCGAGCCTGAATGCATTCTCGCCGGCACGCGAGATCAGGAAATCGAACAGGATCTTGCCTTGCGGCGAAAGCAGCGCGCCCGGTTTTGCTCGGCCGGGTATCAATACGTCGAGATCGGTGGTCAGGATGTTCTGCAAGAAATGCTCGGCATCGGGGCCCGAGACGGAGATGAGTGCGCGGTCTTTGAGTTGGGCGAAGGGCATTGGCGAAAGCAGCCTGATCTTGCAAAACGGTCGGCCTTTACGTAAGCCGCTGGCACTCCCCCCGCAAGAGAGAATGGCCATGACCTACGACCTCATCCTGACAGGCGGCACTGTGGTCAACCATGACGGCGAAGGGGCTCGCGACGTCGGTGTGAAGGACGGCCGCATCGCCGCCATCGGCGAACTCGGCCAGGCCTCGGCCGGCGAGACGATCGACTGCCGCGGCCTGCACATCCTGCCCGGTGTCGTCGACAGCCAGGTGCATTTCCGGGAACCAGGACTAGAGCACAAGGAAGATCTGGAGACGGGTTCGCGGGCGGCGGTGCTGGGCGGCGTCACCGCCGTGTTCGAGATGCCCAACACCAATCCGCTGACCACCAGCGAGGCAGCGCTTGCCGACAAGGTCCGCCGCGGCAACGGTCGCATGCACTGCGATTTTGCCTTCTGGGTTGGCGGCACCCGCGAGAATGCGAAAGACGTCGGCGAGCTCGAGCGGCTGCCGGGGGCGGCCGGAATCAAGGTTTTCATGGGTTCGTCCACCGGTGACCTCCTGGTCGAGGACGATGAAGGCGTCGCCTCGATCCTGAGGAATACGCGCCGCCGTGCAGCCTTTCACTCCGAGGACGAATTCCGCCTGCGCGAGCGTCAGGGCGAACGCATCGAAGGCGACCCGTCATCGCACCCGATCTGGCGCGACGAGATCGCCGCCTTGCGCTGCACCGAACGGCTGGTGCGCATCGCGCGCAATGTTCGCGCCCGCATCCATGTCCTGCACATCTCGACGGCCGAGGAGATTCTGTTCCTCCAGCAGCACAAGGATGTCGCGACCTGCGAGGCGACGCCGCATCACCTGACCCTGTCGGCTGACGATTACGCGCGGCTCGGCACGCTGATCCAGATGAATCCGCCGGTGCGCGACATCAGACACCGCGACGGCGTCTGGCATGGCATTGCGCAAGGCATCGTTGACGTGCTCGGCTCCGACCACGCCCCGCACACGCTGGCCGAGAAAGCCAAACCGTATCCGGCCTCGCCGTCGGGGATGACCGGTGTGCAGACGCTGGTGCCGATCATGCTCGACCATGTTAACGCCGGCCGGCTGACGCTGCAGCGTTTTGTCGACCTGTCCAGTCACGGTCCGCAGCGCATTTTCGGCATGGCGAGAAAAGGCCGCATCGCGGCGGGCTACGACGCCGATTTCACCATTGTCGACATGAAGCGGCAGGAATTCATCGCCAATGCGCAGGCCGGCTCGAAAGCCGGCTGGACGCCTTATGACGGCAAGCAGGTCACCGGCTGGCCGGTCGGCACGGTCATTCGCGGCCGCCGCGTCATGTGGGAAGGCGAGATCGTCGCGCCGGGCCAGGGCAGGGCGGTGGAGTTTTCCGAGGCATTGCCTCGCTAAGCTCCCACATCCCGCAAGGCGGGCCAAAAAGAGCTCAATCGCCGGCGACGAAGAACGTCCATTGCCCGGTGGGCGTGATGCCGACGCGGTAGAAGATGTAGGCGCCGAACTGCTTCATGTCGTCGAAATCGCCGGCGGTGACGATCTTGAACAGTTCGACCCGCTGCTTGGCGTCGAGCTTGTCCAGCGGCAGCGCGAAGAAATATGGCCACACATAGAGTTCTTCCGGCTTGCCAGCATCGAGGTGGACGTAGCCGGCGCTCAGCACCTCTTCCAGGATGGCCAGGATCTCCTGGCCATCGGGATCGCCGGAGAGACCCTTGAGGAAGGCGATGGCGTCGCCGTCTATATCGGTCAGCGACAATTGTGTGGTGTTGTCGCCCGTACCGATCAAAGGCCGCAGCTTTTCGATGTCGCCGCCTTTGCAGGCTTCGACGATCAGGTCGTGCATGCGCCGTACCGGTTCCGGCAGCTTGCCGAGATCGTAGACGACCTCGGGCACCGGCGTTTCCGGATCGACGCGCGGCCGGGTCACGCCGCCGCCGCTCGGCGGGCTGTCCGGCTCGGCTTCGTCAGACCCAGCCGGCTTGCTGGTTGGAGGCGGCGTTCCGACGGGGTCGGGCATTGGCACGGTGCTTCCCGGCGGCGACATGTCGTCGTCCGCCGGCGGCGTGACGGGGGCGGGGAGCTCTTCGCGCTTGATCTCGCTCAGCGCATAAGCGGGGCTGCTGACGAGAACCAGGGGAATCGCGGCACAGCCAGCGGCGAAGCAGATGTAGAGGACCAAGCCAACCGGCTTGCCTGACATCGAAAAACTCACTGCCCGTTTCTCCCTGCTTCCGGGCATGACGCCCGAGCGGCATTCTGCTGTCAAAGAACAGGGTGTCGGTTCAGTGCCGCAGCCGTTCAGGTTCGAAGGCGCCAGCAATCACCTTTTCACGCATACGGTCGAGCAGGGCAAGGGCCGAGGTCTCGCCGTTGGCACGCAACATCTCGCCGAACGCCGTCTCGAGCGCTGCCTCGGCAATGATCTCGGGTTCTATGCCGGCGGAGAGACCTTCCGCCCAGGCTTCGCTGTGGCTTTCCACGGCGGTCAGGCGCTTCTCTTCCCTGACCAGCGCGTCGATGTCGTTGACACCATGTTCCATATGCGATGTCCACCCTTTCAAGCGGCGATCCGTCGATGTGGATCAGGCTTGATCTGTTCATTTCACACGCAGGGTCAATTAAGTATCTGTAAATACGACATTTTTTTGGTCGTCTTTTACAAAGACCGATTGCCTTGCGCGAAGCTGCGTTCAACTCGGGCCAAACTTAGCCGATTAGGGCGGCCTGCGGGGCGAAAACCTTCAGTTTGAGTTAATTCCGCATTCGCGGAGTAAGGTTTCGTTAAGACTGTTGCAGAAGTGCCACATGAGGATTGCACCAAGACGTCACTTGGCACAAGCCGGATATTTCGGCCGCCACCGGTGATGGTCCGGATATCTGTGGATGGGCAGGTCGGAATGCCTAGTTGCCATAACGCGAGGCGATGTCGCGCGACAGCGTCTCGCCTTCCTTCATATAACGGCTGATGGCTTCGGTGGCCGAGGGGGTGCACTGCGTGTAGGCGCCGCCGAATGAGCGGTAGCCGCGATTGAAGCTGGCGATGAAGCGGGCGCGCCGCTCGGCGTCCGGATTTTCCGAATCGAGCAGCTTCTGCATCTCGATACGCCACTGGTCGCCTTTCTCACCGCACAAATTGCGCAGGAAATGCAGCGATCCCAGAACTTCCGCCAGCCTCATCAGCCCGGGTTCGAACGGCGATTCGGCACTGAGCGCCGGCCGCGTCGAGATGGCCGCGCTGACGGCCAGACATACGGCGAGAAGCAGGGATGGACGGTTCATAAGTTCTCTTGGCCAAACGGCATAAGCCTTTGTGGCGAAACAATCTGTCGCCCGCAAGGCGATTTTCAGGGCAGCCCGGCGTTTGCGCCAAGGCCCAGCAAGTCTTCGGCGACGGCAAGGACCGAGCCGGCAAGTGGCAGCCGCGCCATCTCGCTGAGCGTATAAAAGGCGGCTGTCTCGGCGTCGTCGCTGGCCACCGCCTCGCCGCCGGCATAGGCGGCTCCGAACACTGTCAGAAGGTAATCGACCGGGTGGCCGTCATCCCTGCTGTCGATGTGGATTTCCCGAAGCGGGCGGTAGTCGGTGGCGTGCAAGCCGGTTTCTTCCAGCAATTCGCGCTTTGCCGCGGCCTCCAGCGTCTCGCCGGTCTCGACCTTGCCGCCTGGAAAGGCATAGAGCCCTTGCGATGGCTGCCGCGCCCGCTTGACCAAGAGCACGGTGTCGCCGCGCACGACGGCCACCGAGACGGCCGGAAGTGTCTTGCGCGCTTCGTTCATGGATTCCCGATCAGGCTCGTTTGAAGGCAGGTCTGTTGTGGACCGTCCAGCATGGGGAAGCTTTAGCGATTGCGCAACGCCGGTTCCATCGCCACTTTCAAGCTGAACCATTCGGCCGAACCATTCGAAGGCACCAGTCGACCATGTGCGGACGTTTTGCCTTGACCGCGACACCGGATCGGACCGCCGCCTTTCTGGGCGTGGCGGGGCTTGAGGATTTCCCGGCGCGCTACAACATCGCGCCGACGCAGCCGATCCTGGTGGCGATCGCCGGTGCTCCGCGGGCGCCGGGCTCCAATCTGCCGGACCGCCAGCCGATGCTGGTGCGCTGGGGGCTGATCCCGACCTGGGTGAAGGACACCAGGGAGTTTCCGCTGCTGTTCAACGCACGCTCCGAAGCGGCCGCCGAAAAGGCTTCGTTCAAGGCCGCCATGCGCCATCGTCGTGCGCTGGTGCCGGCATCCGGCTTTTACGAGTGGCGGCAAACCGGGGGCAAGAAGGGGCAACCTTACTGGATACGGCCCAGGCATGGCGGGGTGGTCGCCTTTGCCGGACTGATCGAGACCTATGCCGAGCCGGGCGGTTCGGAAATGGACACCGGCGCCATCCTGACCGTCAATGCCAATGCCGACATCGCCCATATTCACGACCGTATGCCGGTGGTGATCGATGCCAGCGACTTTGCCCGTTGGCTGGATTGCCGCACGCTTGAGCCACGCGATGTCGCCGACCTGTTGCGGCCGGCGCAGCCTGATTTCTTCGAAGCAATTCCCGTGTCCGACCTCGTCAACAAGGTCGTCAACACCGGACCGGAGATTCAGGAGAGGGGCGAGATCGGGCCGGAGCCCGAGAAGGTCAGGCGCCAGAAGCCCGGCGCGGACGATAGTCAGATGACACTGTTTTTGAGGCGCATGTCGGCTTTAGAGGCACATGTCAGCGCTATGTCGCCGGCGCCTTCGGGGTCGGTCGGGCACCAGTTCAGGCAGCGCGAGGCGAGACGATCTTCTGCGCCGGCTTTTTCTTCTTCGCGGTATGGAGAAGGGCGGCGACGATCGCGGCCGGGCCGATGGCGCGGTAGTGGTTGGCCAGCGCCGGTTGCTTGGCGCGGTTGGATTCCTGCTTGGTTCGGGGCATGTCTCTCTTCCCAGGTAACATTTTCGTGTCTGCCGTTTGATGGCCGATTCTGACCAAATCGTGACGCCTGCTGAACTAGTCGACGAATGTTTCATCACTGTGCCGACATGTTTAATAAAATGTTTCGGCGCGCCTTTACCTGTGATCCAACGACGTTTTTGTCGAAAGTAGCGACTTGACGGCAACACCTGCCAAGGCGATAAAGCCGCCCATGAAAACGTCTTTCGCCATTTGTGGCATTTGCATTATTGGCTAGCCTCGCGCTGGTCCGGACGTTTTCGCCTCATCTTCCCCAGATTGGACAAACGCCCCGGCCAGCAGGCTGGAGTCTGTTTTGCGCCTCGGCGGGCGCCCGGCTTCAGTCAAAACATAACGAACCGGGAAGGCACGAATGTCTGACGCATCGCATGGCCTGCGCCTCTACAACACGCTGACGCGAACGAAAGAGGATTTCGTCCCGATCGATCCGCGCAATGTGCGCATGTATGTCTGCGGCCCGACGGTCTACGACTTTGCCCACATCGGCAACGCCAGGCCGGTGATCGTCTTCGACGTGCTGTTCCGCTTGCTGCGCCATCTCTATGGCGAGGCGCACGTCACCTATGTGCGCAACATCACCGACGTCGACGACAAGATCAACGCGCGCGCCCTGCGGGACTTCGGCGGCGAGATCGCTTCCGGCGCGCTCTCGCTCAATGAGGCGATCCGGCGGGTCACCGAAAAGACGGCAGACCAGTTCCACAAGGATGTGGCCGTTCTCGGCTGCCTGGAGCCGACGGTCGAGCCGCGCGCCACCGAATTCGTCGAGCCCCGCGCTGACGGCAAGGCCGACATGATCACCTTGATTCAAAGCCTGATCGGACGCGGCCATGCCTATGTCGCGGCGGGTGAAGTGCTGTTCGACACCGCCTCGATGCCGGACTATGGACAATTGTCGAAGCGCAATCTCGACGAGCAGCAGGCCGGCGCTCGCGTCGCCGTCGACGCGCACAAGAAAAGCCCACAAGATTTCGTGCTGTGGAAGTTGTCGTCACCGGAGGAGCCGGGCTGGAACAGCCCGTGGGGCAGGGGCCGGCCGGGCTGGCACATCGAATGCTCGGCGATGTCGGCCGCCTATCTCGGCGAGGTCTTCGACATCCATGGCGGCGGCCTCGACCTGATCTTCCCGCACCATGAGAACGAGATCGCCCAGTCGCGTTGCGCCCATGGCACCGACGTCATGGCCAATATCTGGATGCACAACGGCTTCCTGCAGGTCGAAGGCCAGAAGATGTCGAAGAGCCTCGGCAATTTCTATTCGATCAACGAGTTGCTGGAGACGGATATCTTTGGCGGCCGCAAATGGCCGGGCGAGGTGCTGCGGCTGGCAATGCTGATGACGCATTATCGCGAACCGATCGACTTTTCCGTACGCAAGCTGGAGGAGGCAGAGAACATGCTGCGCAAATGGAAGCGGGCGGCGGATCTTGCGCCGGCCGCAGGGCAATTGCCGGTGGAGGTCATCGAAGCGTTGTCGGACGATCTCGCCACCTACGCCGCCTTCCAGGTCCTGACGCAGTTGGCCGGCGAGGCCGTGGACGGCAACGAAGCGGCGGCTTCGCTGAAGGCGTCGCTGCTGTTCCTCGGCTTCGATGTCGCCTCGGCCGACATTGATGAAGGTGGTGTTGCCGAGGCGATCGCCAATCGCCTCGCGCTCATCGCGGCGAAGAACTGGGCCGACGCCGACCGCATCCGCGACGAATTGCTGGCACAAGGCGTACAATTGAAGGACGGCAAGGACCCCGTCACCGGAGAGCGCGTGACAACGTGGGAGGTGAAGCGGTGAGGGTGGCGCGAAACACCCCCCTCTGTCCTGCCGGACATCTCCCCCTCAAGGGGGGAGATTGGATGTCACATTGGCTTTCGCCAATCGTCTCCGTTGATTGTCGGGCGTTTCCGGTGAAGCTGCCGATCTCCCCCCTTGAGGGGGAGAGGTCCGGCAGGGCAGAGGGGGGGCGAACCGCGATGACGCATTATCGAGTGCCCGTCGGCAACCGCAACAATGCACGCAAGATGCGCAAGGCTATGACCGATGCCGAGCTGAAACTCTGGAATGAGATTCGCGCACATCGGCTCATGGGGCTGGCGTTTCGACGCCAGATGCCGATCGCCGGCTACATCGTCGATTTTGCCTGCTCTAGCAAGAAGCTGATCGTCGAGTTGGATGGTTCTCAGCATGCTCAGCTGAAGCGTCGGCATCCGACGCCATGAGAACTGTCAAGCTCGAAGCCCTCGGCTGGACCATCCTGCGGTTCTGGAACGACGACGTCATTCGCGATATCGACAATGTCTGCCAGCACATCGTGATCGAAGCCGGCCTGGCCGGCGCTGAAATTCTGGCGAGCGAACCAGCAAGGGAGTCCGTACCATGATCGACCATCTCGGTATCACCGTTGCCGATTTCGATGCTTCGAAGGCTTTCTACGACAAGGCGATGGCGCCGTTGGGCGCTGCGCTGCTGTATATGGTGCCGCCGGAATACACCGGCGTCGCCAAGGTCGGCGGCTATGGCCGCGACCGGCCGGTGTTCTGGCTGAGTTCCGGCAAGGACAGGCCGAAAGACCACCAGCACGTCGCCTTCACCGCGCGCAGCCGCGCCGAGGTCGATGCCTTCCATGCCGCGGCACTTGCCGCCGGCGGCAAGGACAATGGCGGGCCGGGCCTGCGTCCGCACTATCACCCGAATTATTACGGCGCCTTCGTCTTCGATCCCGACGGCAACAATGTCGAAGCCGTCTGCCATGCCCCGGAGTGAACCGCGATGAGCCTCGACAACCGACCGATCTATACCGGCGGCTGCCAGTGCGGCGCGGTGCGCTTTCGCGTCGAGGGCGCGCTTGGCGACGCTTCGATCTGTCATTGCCGCATGTGCCAGAAGGCGTTCGGCTCGTTCTACGCGCCGCTGGTTTCGGTGCGCGGCGCAACGCTCGACTGGACGCGCGGTGAGCCCAAATATTTCCGCTCGTCCAGCCATGTCGATCGTGGCTTTTGCGCCAATTGCGGCACGCCGCTAACCTTCACCGCGCCGGACGGCGTTGGCCTCGCCATCGGCGCGTTCGACAATCCGGCGGAGATCGTGCCGCTGATCCAGTGGGGCACCAAGGCAAAGCTGCCCTATGTCGACACGATCCCGCACTTGCCGGGCGAGGAGACGATGGCGGACATGTCGTCGGCCCCCTATCTGGCCGATCTCGTCTCCTACCAGCACCCGGACCACGACACCGAACAATGGCCGCCGAAGGAAAGATCATGACCGAGACAATACGAACCGGCGGCTGCCAGTGCGGCGCGGTGCGCTTCCGCATCAAGGGGGCGCTCGGCCGGCCGTCGATTTGCCATTGCCGCATGTGCCAGAAGCAGTTCGGCTCGTTCTTCGGTGCGCTGGTGACGGTGCCCAAGGATGGCGTCGAATGGACCCATGAGGAGCCAAGCTATTTCCAGTCGTCGGTCAATATCGATCGTGGCTTCTGCGCCCGCTGCGGCACGCCGCTGACCTATCGGCAGCCCGGTGGACTGGAGATCGCCATCGGCGCCTTCGACGACCGCTCCGATCTCGCCCCGCAAATCCAGGTCAACTACGCGGCGCGGCTGCCCTGGGTGGAGACGATCTTCGACCAGCCCGTCCACCAGGACCCCGACTACTACGCCCGGCAGGAGCAGATCATCTCGTTCCAGCATCCCGACCACGAAACGGCGGACTGGCCGACCAAAGGTTTGCAGCTATGAGCAGTCGACTGCGCACCCTCTATCCCGAGATCGAGGCGTTCGAGTCCGGCATGCTCGATGTCGGCGACGGCCATCAGGTCTATTGGGAACGCTCCGGCACCAGGGGCGCCAAGCCGGCGGTGTTCCTGCATGGCGGGCCAGGCGGCACCATCTCGCCAAAACACGGGCGGCTGTTCGACCCAAAACTTTACGACGTCATCCTGTTCGACCAGCGCGGCTGTGGAAAATCGACGCCCAACGCCTCCCTGGAAGGCAACACGACCTGGCATCTGGTCGCCGACATCGAACGCCTGCGCGAGATGGCCGGCTTCGACAAATGGCTGGTGTTCGGCGGTTCCTGGGGCTCGACCCTGGCGCTTGCCTATGCCGAGACCCACCCTGATCGCGTCAGCGAACTGGTGGTGCGTGGCATCTACACGCTGACGCGTGCGGAGCTCGAATGGTATTACCAGTTCGGTGTCTCGGAAATGTTCCCGGACAAATGGGAGCGGTTCCTGGCGCCGATCCCGGAGGCCGAGCGCGGCGACATGATGGCGGCCTACCGCAAGCGGCTGGTGGGCAGCGACCGCAAGGCGCAGATCGAGGCAGCCCGGGCCTGGAGCCTGTGGGAAGGCGAGACGATCACGCTTTTGCCCGACCCCGAAACCAGCGGGCCTTTTGGACAGGACGACTATGCCGTCGCCTTTGCCCGTATCGAAAACCATTATTTCGTCCATGCCGGCTGGCTGGAAGAGGGGCAGTTGCTGCGCGATGCCTGGAAACTGAGGGATATTCCCGGCACCATCGTCCATGGCCGCTACGACATGCCGTGCCCGGCGCGCTATGCCTGGGCGCTGCACAAGGCCTGGCCGAAGGCGGATTTTCACCTGATCGAGGGCGCCGGTCATGCCTATTCGGAGCCGGGCATCCTGGGTCAGCTGATCCGGGCGACGGACAGGTTTGCGGGCAAATGACCATGACCCGCGAGCGCCTCTATCTCTTCGACACCACCTTGCGCGACGGCCAGCAGACGCCGGGCATCGACTTTTCCGTCGAAGACAAGATCGCCATCGCAAAACTGCTCGACGCTTTCGGCCTCGACTATGTCGAGGGCGGCTATCCCGGCGCCAATCCGACAGACACCGCCTTCTTCCAGGAGAAGCGCACGGCGCGCGCCAAATTCGTCGCCTTCGGCATGACCAAACGGGCAGGGGTGTCGGCGTCCAACGATCCCGGCCTTGCAGCCCTTGTGCAATCGAAGTCGGACGCCATCTGCTTCGTCGCCAAGAGCTGGGACTACCACGTCCGCGTCGCGCTCGGCTGCACCAACGAGGAAAACCTCGACGCCATCAAGGCCTCCGTCGAGGCGGCGACAGCCGCCGGCAAGGAGGCGATGGTCGATTGCGAGCATTTCTTCGATGGCTTCAAGGCCAATCCCGACTACGCCCTGGCCTGTGCCAGGACGGCCTTTGATGCCGGCGCGCGGTGGGTGGTGCTGTGCGACACCAATGGCGGCACGCAGCCGTCGGAAGTCTGCGCCATTGTCGAGAAGGTCATCGGCTCCGGTATTCCCGGCGGCAATCTCGGCATCCATGCGCATGACGACACCGGCCAGGCGGTCGCCAATTCGCTGGCCGCGGTCGAGGCCGGCGTGCGCCAGATCCAGGGCACGCTCAACGGCATCGGCGAGCGCTGCGGCAACGCCAACCTGATCTCGATCGTGCCGACCTTGGCGCTGAAGCCGGCCTTCTCCACCCGCTTCGTGACAGGTATTTCGGCGGAAGCCCTGACCGGCGTGTCCAGGCTTTCCCGCGCTTTCGACGAGCTCCTGAACCGCGCTCCGGAAGCGCAGGCGCCCTATGTCGGCGCCTCGGCGTTCGCCACCAAGGCCGGCATCCATGCCTCCGCACTGGCCAAGGAGCCGGCGACCTATGAGCACGTACCGCCGGAAGCGGTCGGCAACCGCCGCCGCGTCATGGTCTCCGACCAGGGCGGCAAGGCCAATTTCCTCGCCGAGCTGAAGCGGCGCGGCATCGATGTGCCGAAGGACGACCACCGGCTCGATGCGCTGATTGCCGTGGTCAAGGAACGCGAGGCCGAGGGCTATGCCTATGAAGGCGCCGATGCCAGCTTCGAACTTCTGGCGCGCAAGATGCTGCACGGCCTGCCGGAGTTCTTCAACGTCACCTCGTTCCGCTGCATGGTCGAGCGCCGCTTCGACGCCAACGGCCAGTTGAAGACGGTGTCCGAAGCGATCGTCAAAGTGCTGGTCGACGGCGAGGAGAAGATGTCGGTGGCCGAGGGGCATGGCCCGGTCAACGCGCTCGACATTGCCCTGCGCAAGGACCTCGGCAAATTCCAGAACGAGATCGCCGACATGGAGCTTGCCGACTTCAAGGTACGTATCCTCAATGGCGGCACGGAGGCGATCACCCGCGTGCTGATCGAATCGCATGACGGCACCGGCGCGCGCTGGTGGACGGTCGGCGTTTCCGAAAACATTATCGACGCTTCGTTCCAGGCGCTGATGGACTCCATCGTCTACAAGCTGATGAAGAACCGCGAGATGGCCGGGCTGGTGGCGGCGGAGTAGGGTTGAACCATCAACGAAAGTCCGTTGATCCATCAGAACTTTGTGATGGTCTTGGCAAGGCGGCTGGGCCATAGCGTTGGCCCATGGCCCCTGAAGCAACTGCCCTGGTCACCGATTCAAAGGCCCGCCGCGGTTTTCTTTTGGCGCTGGGCGCCTATCTGCTGTGGGGATTGCTGCCCTTCTATATGAAGGCGGTCGCCCACCTGCCGCTCGCCGAAGTCATTGCCCACCGTATCGTCTGGTCGGTGCCGATCGCCGCGGCTGTGCTGGTCTGGGCCGGCCGCACGGCGGATTTCAAGGCGGCACTTCGCTCACCCCGAACCATCGCCATGGCCGCGCTGACAGCGGCGCTGATTTCGGTCAACTGGGGCATCTATGTCTGGGCGATAGCCGTCGACCGCACCGTCGAGACCGCGCTCGGCTATTACATCAACCCGCTGGTCAACGTCGTCGTCGGCGCGCTGCTCTTGGGCGAGCGTCTCGACCGATTGCAGATCGCGGCGGTGGTGCTGGCGGCAGTCGCCGTCACGGTGCTGACCATCGAGGGCGGCAAGCTGCCCTGGGTGTCGCTGGCGCTGGCGTTTTCCTTCGCCGCCTACGGCTTCTTCCGCAAGACGCTGCCGATCGGCCCGAGCCAGGGCTTCCTGCTCGAAGTGCTCTTGCTGTCGGTGCCGGCCCTCGGTTACATCGCCTACCTGATCGCGACCGGGCAGGACCACATCGTGTCCGGCAGCGGTGCTGATACGGCATTGCTGATCGGCTGCGGTCCGGTCACATCTGTGCCGCTGCTGCTGTTCGCCTTCGGTGCCAAGCTGCTGCGCCTCTCGACCATCGGCATCATGCAATACATCGCGCCGACCATGGTGTTCCTGATCGCGGTCCTGATCTTCAACGAGCCTTTCGGCACCACCCAGGCCGTCGCCTTTGCTCTCATCTGGGCGGCATTGGCGATCTATTCCTGGTCGATGCTGACGAACGCGCGCAAGGCTTCTATCCGGTAAGGAGTTTCGATGTACCTGCTGCACATCGCCAACAAGAACTATTCCTCATGGTCGCTGCGGCCATGGGTGCTCATGCGCGAGCTGGATATTCCGTTCGAGGAGCGGCTGACGCCATTTCCGACCGGATCGAGCTGGGATCTCTACCGGCCGTTCTCACCCAGCGGCCGGGTGCCCTGCTTGATAGACAACAGCCTGATCGACGATGGCTGGGCGGTCTGGGATTCGCTCGCCATCGTCGAGTATCTGGCCGAGCGTCACCATGGCGTCTGGCCCGTCGAGGCCAAGGCGCGCGCCTGGGCGCGCTCGGCCGCCGCCGAAATGCATTCGAGTTTCACCGCACTGCGCGGCGCATGCCCGATGAGTTGCGGCGTGCGCGTCAAACCGTTCCCGATGTCCGATGCGCTGAAGCAGGATCTCTTCCGCCTCGGCGATCTCTGGAACGATGGCCTTGCCCGTTTCGGCGGGCCGTTTCTCGCCGGCGCGCATTTTACCGCCGTCGACGCCTTCTTTGCCCCGGTGGCGTTTCGGGCGCAGTCCTATGGGCTCGCCTTCGAGGGGGCGGCTGCGGCCTATCCGGCACAGCTGCTCAATCTGTCGGCGATGCGGGAATGGTATGCGGCCGGCCTTGCCGAGACCTGGCGCGACCCGGACCACGAGGCGGAAATCCGTGCCGCCGGCACTATTGTCGAGGATCTCCGCGCTTCGGCATAAACAGTCACCCGGCTGCTGTTACAACCCCCGGCCAAGCCGCCTGACGAACAGATAGGTGGCGGCCGCCATAAACACCGAGACCGCGGTCACCACCCAGAAACCCATGGGCGTGTCGACCAACGGCAGCCCGCCGACATTCATGCCGAACAGTCCCGAGATGATGGTCATCGGCAGCAGCACCGCGGTCATGACAGAGAGAACATAGAGCAGCTGGTTCGACTGCATGGTCAGCTTGGCCATCAACTCGTCCTGCAACAGCCTTGTGCGCGCCTGCAACTGCTCGCCGTCATGATAGAGCGTATGCGCCCGCTGCGAGAGCCTGGCCGCCATGTCGTTGATCGGGTCAGGCAGCTCGTTGCGATGCGAATGGTCGAGATGCCGGAACAGATTGGTGATCGTCGCCATCTGCCGATGGATCACCACCAATTGCCGGCGCGCCTCGACCAGCGCCTGTCGCTCATTGTGCCATGCATCGCGCACGACGCGATCCTCGATGCCGTCGAGCGTGTCGCCCAGCTTGCCGAGCTCGACCGACATGCCATCGAGCGACTGGCCCGTGACCGCCTCGATCAGCTCCGCCGGCGAGCGGAATTTCCGCGATCCATTCTCAACCGCCTTGCGGACGGCATCGACCGATTCCAGCGGCTGCTTGCGCGCGCCGACCAGCATCGTCTCGTTGAAGGCAAAGCGGAAATGGACAAGCCCGCGCGCTTCCGAAAAGTCGTGTTTGAGATCCGGCAGATCGCCATAGAGCCAGCCATCCTCGAAGTCGATGTGACAGCCATGGCTAGGGGCAAGGAAGGCGTCCCGCACCGGCCCCGGCAAAGCTTTTTCAGCGCCGATCTCCTGACGTGCATGCAGGTCGGTGATCTGATAGCTGCGCCAGGTCCAGCACGCCTGTGCCGGGTCCTTGGTGCGCAGGCCATTGGCGGTGAAATGATAGATGAAGAACAGCCCGTGCTCGTCGGGCAGGTAAGGCGACAGGTCGGTGCCTTCCGGGGCAAGAGCGACATCCATGGGCAGTACCAGATGCAGTTTTCGGACATGGCGCCGCGTGGCGGCAGCCTGACCGCGATTTCTAGCACGGACGAGTACGCTTGCGTGTGACGGTTTCTTGACGGTCGATCACAGTCTGCCGATCACCGGCGTCGCTTTCGATCTTGCCCGTCATCTTCGGCGCACGAACGGGCCTCGCGCCCAACGCAATGGTGCGGTCAGCCGCCAACTGCGTGACGCGAGGATCGCGTCGCGTTCTGCGCGGAGAGCGTCTCGGTCGCGGACGAGCATGTCGCGTTCGAGGCTGAGATCGTGGTTGGTGCGAACAAGTGCGTCGTGCTCGAGTGTGAGGTCACGCGTCGTGACCGTCGGCTGCGGGTGTTCCTGCAGCGGCAGCCGGGCCAGGAGCCATTCGGAAATTGCTGCCGGGAGGGCCAGCGTTCCGTCCAATATCGGATTTGCCTCTGCCGATCCGGCGCTGAACAGGTGATGATAGTGGATGTGGACCAATCGCGCCGCGTCGGGTGCCGGCAACCCAGCCAGGTTGTTGAGAGGAAAATTGTGCGTATCCGGCAAAAGTCGCACGGAGTGGTTTCCCGCGACTGCCGCCAGCGAGAAGGCGGCCTGGCTTGTACCCCAATAGGCGGTGGCCTCTGCTTGCAGAACCCCGGTCCCGGTGTTGTACGTTGGCCCGTCGGCCCACGACTTCATATCCGCGGCCACCAACTGTCTGAAAATGTCTTCGGTGCGCTGGAAAAGCCCGCATGCCCTTTTTGCTACAAAAAGCCCGCCATTGTAGCTCGCCCGCACCGCCTGGCCACCGACCGTTGTGTGCACGATTGGCAGACGTTCATAGTCGACGCCGACAAGGGCGCACAACTTTCTCCAGTAGCTGTCGAAGGGGTCGCCAGGACCCGTCGTGCACATTCCCTTGACGTCTACAGGGCGCGCGGCGGCCGAACTGGCGCCCAACGATAAATCGGGCTCGGCGACAAAGATCGTATCGCTGTCGAGCTGCACTATGATTGGCGGCCCCAGCCGACGTTCGACGTGAGCAAGCGCGTGAATGCGATACGACGTGCCATATTGCGGGTAGTAACTCTCGATCTCGATCGGCAGATATTCGACGCCCATCTGCTCAAGTTTGCGCAGCGTCGACACGGATGGGCGACGGCTGCTCCTTGGCGACACGACCGTTATCGGGCACCGCGAATAGGCACCGGCGAAACATCGTATGCTCTCGCACAGCAACAGTGCTTGCGCTTCGAGAATGCCCGCCTCGGCAATCAGGACAAATTCGACACTCTTTTCGGCGATGTCGCGGGCCTGGCCAGTCTCCCGCGGCAGGGCCGGCACGCCCGGCGAGGGCGCCGGTGAAGGCTCTATTTTCGCGGCTTCGCCGAGCCATTTCCCGGTCGCGCGCAACCCGGCCTGCAGGCCAGCCGCCAGCCGCTTCATTGCCGCTCTGGTCGCGGCACGCCGGTCGGGCGGCCAACACAGGGAACAGACCCTCAGCATCTCGTGTATCCGCAACGGCGGACTGGCCAGCATGCGGGCAACGAGGCCATGTGCCAGTTGCCTGGCGGCATCCGCATCCTCGGCCCGCTCGAACGGCCGGGCGGCGGCGAGGAAGACGCGAAGCACGGCAAGCAGCTTGCAGTAGGCGGCTGCGCGCCGCTCGACGGCGATCTCATGCCCACGGATGAATTCGGTCATATCGCGCGCGAAGGCGTCGTCATAAAGATCGTAGGTCAGGCCGAGCTTGGCCCAGAGCGCCTCGCGGATCGGATGCGTTCGGTTGCGCGCGTTCTTCGAGTGCTTCGTGCTCAGCCCTTGCGTGTTCAGCCGGTAGCGCGTCAGCGGCTCGGCAAGGTTTCGCGCCCGGCACAAAGGCAGCAGGGCAAAACACAGATAGTGATCATGCGATATCCACTGATCGGCCTTGTAACCCCCGACGGCCTCGAAGCCGCTACGGCGATAGGCCATGGATGAATGATAGAATGGATTGTGGAACAGGATGGTCCACCGGATCGCAAGATCCGTTTCGGGCATTAGCTGCCCGCCGACGACGCGGTCGGCTTCGTCGATCAGCGTTACCGCGTTTCCGACGAGGCCAAGGTCGGAGTCCTCGTCCAGCGCCGCGACCAGCCGCCCGACATGCGTCGGCTCGGCGATGTCATCGCAATCCAGACGCAGGATGATGTCGCCGCGGGCCGCCTCGATGCCGCGGTTGGCGGCGGCGGCTGGGCCAAGATTGGTGGGATTGGTCACGATCCGTATGCGCGGATCACGGCGTGCCAGTGCCTCGAAGACCGCGGCTTCGCCGGTCGCGTCATCGACGATCACAAGCTCAAGATCGCGGAACTCCTGGGTTAGGATGCTGTCGACCGCCGCGTCGAGGAAGCGCTGGTCGGTGTAGACGGTCATGACGACGGAGGCGCGGGGAGCGAGATCTGTCTCCGTCTCGGGTCTGTTCTCCAAAGTTTGTCCCCCTGCAGATGTTCCCGGATAGCCAACTCGCTCGCGAGCCGCAAACGGAAATCGCTACAGGACGAGTTTGCTCACCGTATCCGGCGAAAGTCTTGGAGGGAGAGGAGGCGGCAAGCTTTGCCGACCGCCGCCCTCTTGCGCCTGTCAGCGCTTCGGGCCGAAGCCTGGATAGGGGTTGAGCGGGACGATGGTGGCAATGTCCATCATGCCCGCCTTGACCAGCGGCAAGGTGGCGAGATGGTGGCGCACATCGGCGTCGCTGCCGACCTCGAACATCATGCCGCTGCCCGGGATGTCGCCACGGTTCCACACCTGGCGCACCGCGCCTTCGGCATAGAGCGTGCGCCGTTGCTCGGCCTCGCCGGGTAGCAGGGGCGCGAAATCGGCATCGGTGAACTTTTCTGTGTTGCGGGTGAGAAGGGCAAAGAACTGCATGGCGGTCTCCTTTGGTTGGGATGACCCAACTATCGCCGCGCCTAGCCCGACTGTCCAAGACTGAATAGGATAAAGTTGAGACCGCGAAGGACTTAAAAGCTTCGGAGAGAAAATGTTCGACCTGCGCCAGCTTCGCTATTTCGTCACGGTCGCCGAAACCGGCAATGTCGGCCGCGCCGCCGAGATGCTGCATATTTCGCAATCGCCGCTCAGCCGGCAGATCATGCAGATCGAGGAGCAGCTTGGCGTTCCCCTGTTTGAAAGAGCCAAGCAACGGGTCCATCTCAACGCCGAGGGCCGCGCCTTCCTCGCCGAGGCCCGCTCGCTGCTGTCCAACGCGCGACGATTGGAGGAGTTCGGCCGCAACCTGGCCAGCGGCGCCGTCGGCCGTCTCGCCATCGGCTATGTCGAAGGCGCCGTGCATGCCGGGCTTGTCGCAGGGATGCTGCGTCAGTTCCGCCGCGAACGGCCGGATTTTCACCTTCAGTTGCGAAGCCTGCGGTCGGCGGCGCAACTGGAGGGGCTGCGGCAGCGCTCGCTCGATCTGGGCTTCGTCTATTCGCCGCCGGCTGACGATGACCCGGACATCGCCACGGTCGCGCTGCGCCATGAACCGCTGGTGCTGGCGGTCCCCGAAGATGACCCACTTGTCGGGTTGTCGGACATCAGGCCGCACCACCTCGACGGCCGCACCTGGATCACCGTCGTGCGCCAACCTGACGACACCAACCGTGGCCAGTTCCTGGCCGCCTGCGCCAAGGCCGGCTTTCTGCCCGACATCGCTTATGAGACGGCCGATCCGTTGACCTCGCTCGGTCTGGTCAGCGCCGGTCTTGGCCTGGCCACGGTGCAGGCCAGCCTGCGTGCCGCCGCACCGTCGCGGATCGTGTTTCGCGACCTGCCATGGTTCGAGCGAACGGTTTCCATCCATCTTGCCTGGCGGCGCCACGACCGCCGCGCGGTGATCGCCGGCTTGCGGGAGGCGGCCGGGGAAGAGGGTAGGGCAGTAGGGCAGTAGGGCAGTAGGGCTTCACCTCAGGCAATCTACATACTGCCTTACTGCCCTACTCCCTTATTCCCCTACATCTTGTCGATAACCGACTGCATTCCCTCGGTCGGGGCGTCGACCGAGGAGCCGGCCACCATGATGGCGGCGACGATTGCCTCGGGGTCGTTGACGACCAGCGGCTTGACCCGTTGCGCGGTGTGGATGAAGCCTTCTGCGGCCATGTGGTCGAGCAAGGCCAGCATCGGATCCCAGAATCCGCCGATATTGCCGAACACGATCGGCTTACGGTGATGGCCGAGCTGCCCCCAGGTCATGACCTCGACGATCTCCTCGACCGTGCCGATGCCGCCCGGCAGGGCCACAAAGGCGTCGGATTTTTCGAACATCCTGTGTTTGCGCTCGTGCATGTTGTCGGTGATTACGAGTTCGTCGAGCCGGTCAAGCGCGGTTTCGGTCGCCTCCTTGTTGATCAGGAAGCGCGGAATGATGCCCGTCACCTTGCCGCCGGCACGCAAGGCGCCCTCGGCGACTGCGCCCATGATGCCTTTGGTGCCGCCGCCGTAAATCAGCCTGAGGCCGGAGCGCGCAATCGAGCGCCCAAGCAGGTGACCGGCCTTGGCATAGGTTTCATCGCGGCCCGGAGACGAGCCGCAATAGACGCAGACGGATCGAATCGTGTTCATACCGATGATTGGTGATTGGGTCTGAAAGCGGGGTCAAGCCCGGGGCGGGCTTTTTCTTGTCGGCTTTGGCAAAACAGGCTAGACCGGCATTAGGTGGCTAAGGGGTAGGGAAATATGGCAATTAATCCACTGAAGGCGTTCTTGTTCGCAGCGGGTGGGACCGTTGCGGCCGCAGGAACCGCCTATGTATCGGGCGCACTCGACCCATATCTCATTCGTACGCCGCCGGCGGAAGTGGCAGCACTGACGCCGCCCGCGGCGCCGAAACCAGCCGATCCCGGCACGGAAGCGCGGCTGCCGCCAGCGGCGGTGCCGGCCGCTCCCGCCGCGGCGCCTCAGGCGACGGCCCCGGCCGCGCCGGCAACGGATGCGGCGGCGCCCGCTGCGGCCGGTCCGATCGTGCCGTCCTTCGATGTGGTGCGCGTCGAGAGCAATGGCTCGATCGTCATTGCCGGCAATGCGGCGCCCAACTCCAAGGTCGAGATCCTCAACGGCACCACCGTGCTCGGCTCGACGGTCGCCGGCCCCGATGGCGCCTTTGTCATCGTGCTCGACGATCCGCTGAAACCCGGCGACTATACAATCGCATTGCGCGCCACCACCGGCGATGTCGTGACCGCCTCGGCGCAAACCGCAGTCGTCTCGGTTCCCAAGGATGCGGCGGGCCAGGTGCTGGCCATGGTCGAAGAGCCAGGCAAGCCGGCCGAACTGCTCACCGTTCCGGCGCCCGAGACAAAGCCGGCCGCACCGGCTGCCGGCGACCAGGCTGCCGCCCCGGCGGCTCCTGCGCCAGCCGTGGTTGCAGCAGCACCCGCTCCGGCGGCACCAGCTACGCCGCCCGCCGGATCAGTGGCCGAACCGAAGATCGTCGTCGAAGCGGTCGAGATCGACGGCAACAAGATCTTTGTCGCCGGTCTCGCCGATGCCGGCCGCAAGGTGCGCGCCTATGCCAATGACATCCTGCTCGGCGACGCGAAGACGTCGCCGGACGGCCATTTCCTGGTCGAGGCGACGCGTGACATTCCGGTCGGCAGCTACACCATCCATGTCGATGGCCTCGATGCTGATGGGGTGACAGTTGTGGCCCGCGCCGCCGTACCGTTCGAGCGCGAGCCGGGTGATTCTGTCGCCGCCGTGGCGCCCGCCGAAGCAAAGCCGGCCGTGCCTGCCGTCGCAGGCGCCGCTCCGGCGGAATCCGCATCGGCTCCTGCTGCACCGGCCGCCGAGGCTCCGGCCACGACGCCCGCTCCCGCCACCGACGCTGCAGGAGTTGTGGCTGCGGCAACGCCGCCAGGCGATGTGCCCGAGACGGTGGCGCCCAAGCTCGAGCATGCCGGCAGCGCCGTCATCATCCGCCGCAACGATACGCTGTGGCGGATTTCGCGGCGCGTCTACGGCCATGGGGTGCGTTATTCGACCATCTACCTCGCCAACCAGGATCAGATCAGCGATCCCGACCGCATCTGGCCGGGGCAGGTGTTCAAGGTCCCGGAAAAATCGAAGGAAGGCGAAGCCGCCGACCTCAAGGCGATGGGCGAGCAAGCGACGACGGCTCCGCCCAAGACCAAGTAGGGCCAATAGGGCCAAGGCGTTTGAGGCGTCGATCTCCCCCTCGAGGGGGAAGATCGGCAGCGTCGCCGATCTACCCATCGGGATAGCTTGCCCCATATGCGTTGATCGTCTATCGCCGATGGACGATGACCGAATCCCTGGCCGAAACAGACAACCGTCGCATTGCGGAAAACAGTGCACCGCCGGAATGCGCGTCGGATAGCCATGCAATCGCTTCGCGCTTGGCAGCTCTCTCGCACCCGGCACGCATCGAAATCATAAAACACCTGTCGGCCAGCAACTCCTGTTGCTGCCGCGAAGTCGTCGATCGTTTCGATCTGGCGCAATCCACCGTGTCACAGCACCTGAAGATACTGGTCGAAGCCGGGCTGGTCCGGTTCGAGCCCGACCGCCAGCGCTCGCGCTATGCAGTCGACCGCGCGGCGCTCGCCGACGTCTCGGCGTCGCTGAGCGCACTCGTCAATTCCTGCTGCTCCGGCCGCTGAAAATAAGAAGAAGGCACCAAGAATGGCCGAAAAAACCGTCTCCGACTCCTCGACCTTCAAGACGCTGCTCAATCTGTGGCCTTACATGTGGCCCGCCGACCGCGCCGATCTCAGGGCGCGGGTCACCTGGGCGACGCTTCTCCTGGTCGTCGCCAAGCTGACGCTGGTCGCCGGTCCCTATTTCTTCAAATGGGCGACCGACGCGCTGGCCGGTGACGCCAAGTCCGTGCCGCCGCTGCCAACCTTTCTGCTGGCGCCGGTCATGCTGGTCGTCGCCTACAACGTCGTGCGACTGGTGCAGCTTGGTTTCAACCAGCTGCGCGACGCACTGTTTGCCCGCGTCGGCCAGTACGCGGTGCGCCAGCTCGCCTTCCGCACCTTCGTCCATATGCATGAACTGTCGCTGCGCTTTCATCTCGAGCGACACACCGGCGGCCTGTCGCGCATCATCGAGCGCGGCACCAAGGGCATCGAGACGATCGTCCGTTTCATCATGCTCAACACGGCGCCGACCATCCTCGAATTCGCGCTGACCACCGGCATCTTCGCCTACACCTATGGCTGGAAATACGTCGTCGTCGTCGCGGTCACCGTCTGGGTCTATGTCTGGTTCACGGTGCGGGCGAGCGACTGGCGCATCGGCATCCGCCGCGACATGAACGACAGCGACACCGACGCCAACACCAAGGCGATCGACTCGCTGCTCAACTACGAGACGGTTAAATATTTCAACAATGAAGGCATGGAGGCCGAGCGCTTCGACCGCTCGATGGCGCGCTACGAGATCGCCGCGACCCGCATCTGGACTTCGCTTGGCTGGCTGAACTTTGGCCAGGGCATCATCTTCGGCCTTGGCACCGTCATCGTCATGTGCATGTCGGCGCTCGAAGTGCAGGCGGGCACGCAGACGGTCGGCGACTTCGTCTTCATCAACGCGATGCTGATGCAGCTGTCGGTGCCGCTCAATTTCATCGGCTTCATCTATCGCGAAATCCGCCAGGGGCTGACCGATATCGAGCAGATGTTCGACCTTTTGGATGTTCCGCAGGAGATCGTCGACAAGCCGGATGCCAGGCCACTCGCCGTCAGCGCAGGGAAGGTCGAGTTTCGCGACGTGCATTTCTCCTATGATCCGAACCGCAAGATCCTGAAGGGCATCAGCTTCGCGGTGCCGGCCGGCAAGACGGTGGCCATCGTCGGGCCATCGGGCGCCGGCAAGTCGACCATCTCCAGGCTGCTGTTCCGCTTCTACGACGTCCAGGACGGCCAGGTGCTGATCGATGGCCAGGATATCAGGGACGTGACGCAGGAGAGCCTGCGCGGGGCGATCGGCATGGTGCCGCAGGACACGGTGCTGTTCAACGACACCATCGCCTACAACATCCGCTATGGCCGCATCGGCGCCAGCGAGGAGGACATGCGCAAGGCGGCCGAACTCGCCCAGATCGGCCCGTTCATCGAGCGGCTGCCCGATGGCTACAAGTCGATGGTTGGCGAGCGCGGGCTGAAACTCTCCGGCGGCGAGAAGCAGCGCGTGGCGATCGCCCGCACCATTTTGAAAGCGCCGCCGATCCTGATGCTGGACGAGGCGACTTCGGCGCTCGACAGCCACACCGAGCAAGAGATCCAGGCCGCGCTCGATCTGGTCAGCCGTGGCCGCACCACCATCGTCATCGCCCACCGGCTGTCGACGGTGATTTCCGCCGACGAAATCATCGTGCTGCAGGATGGCCAGATCGCCGAGCGCGGCACCCATGCCGAGCTGATGCGCAAGCACGGCCTCTACGCCTCGATGTGGGACCGCCAGCGCGAAGCGACCGAAGCCGAGGAGCGGCTGCGCATCGCCCGCGAAGGCGACGAGCTTGGCGTCATCGTCCGCCGCCGCACGTCGGAGGTGTCATAGCGGCGGCTCTTCTTCTCCCCCTTGTGGAAGAAGGGAAAGAATCCGCTTGACCTCAACTTTAGTTGAGATTGTAGGCCGTTCTTGGAGCCCGCAAACACCAAGATCCAGGAACGGAACAATCGAAATGAGCAAGATAAATCAGAGTGCTGATGGCGGCAGCGTGTTCAGGGTGGACAAGTTCGTCGTCCCGGCCGCCGCCCGCGAAGAGATACTCGCCAAGGTCAAGGCAACGCATGAGGTGCTGCGCCGGCAGGATGGCTTCGTGCAGGATTTCCTGCTCGAGCAATTCTCGGGCCGGGGCGAATTCAACCTGGTCACGATCGTCGAATGGGAGAGTCAGTCGGTCGTCGACCGGGTCGTGCCGATCGTCACGGCCGAGCATGCGCGTGCCGGTTTCAATCCGCAGGAGACGATCGCCCGGCTCGGCGTGCGAGCCGACATCGCCAACTATCAGCGGATCCCCGGGTTGTAAGGCCTCTACGGCCAGCCGACGCCAGGTGCCGGCGCTTTCAACGCTGAGCACCTGGCCGGTGCGGGCATCGCTGATCATGTGCTCGAAGCCGCGCCATTCGGCGGCGGCGATGAACAGCGTTTTCAGGTCCGCGCCGCCCAGCATGCAGGCAAAGCAGCCGCGATCGACATTGACGGTCTGCAGCACCTCACCGCCTTCGAGCACCCGCACGCAGTGCTTGTTGGGAACGTCCGCGTACCAGGCCGCCCCCTTCGGCATCGAGGCAGATGCCGTCGGGAAAACCATCGAGGTCGGCCCAGACGCGGCGGTTGGCGAGGCTGCCGTCCGCGGCGATGTCGAAGGCGGTCAGCCGGTTGGCGTGCGATTCGGCGACGATCAGCGTCTTGTTGTCTGGGGTCACCGCCATGCCGTTGGCAAAGGCAATATCTTCCGCCACTTGCCGGACCGCGCCGTCTGGCGTGACCAGCACGACGGTACCTGGGCCGAAATACTGGCCGGGAGCCGGCGCCGGGCCGCCGCCATTGACATAGATGTTGCCGCGCCCGTCGACGACGATCTCGTTCCACGGGCTTTTAGACAGGCCGCGCAAATCGGCGTGGGTAGCCAGTGAACCGTCCGTTTCCCTGCGCAACAGCAACCCCTCGCGACCGGAGACGACGAGCAGGCGGCCGTCCGGCAGCCAGTCTATGGAGTAGGGCAGCACAGCCGGCACGGTGAGCACGATCTCGCGTCTGCCGTCGGCATCGACGGCGATGATCTCGCCGGTCCCCCAGTTGCAGAGCCACAGGCGTCCGTCACGCCAGCGCGGCGATTCCCCGAAGGCGAGGCCTTCCGTCACGACACGAGCTTTGTTGCCAGATGATGCCTGCATGATCGGGAGCGTCCGTTGCACGCGTCGTCGGCCTTGCGGGCGCAATGAAGCGCTGTCTCACCAAGGACGGGCGAGGGGGCGCATCCCCGACAGCAGCCCTACTGTTTTTCGCTCAGGAAGAACGTTCCATCGGCATGACCGTTGGCGCCGCATGATGGCGGTTCCGAAATGCCGTCCTTGCCGGTGCCGCTCTGCTCGACGACGAGCGCATCGCCATCGCGGCGCAAGATGAAAACAAAGCCGGTCGGCCTGTCGTTGTCGTCGGTATCGACAAGCCGCAAGTCCTTGCGGACCTTGACCGTGCCGCCGATTTCGCACGAACCACTGCCGGAGACAGGATTGGCGACCTCTTCCGACACGTCGAGCTTGCCGGCGCCAGCGGCCTTGATCTCGACCGTGCCGCGAACGCTGCTCCATGTGCCGGTGAAACCGGTATCCCTAGGCTTGCGGATGCCGGCGAGGAAGGCCACGCGGTCGCGCAGGAATTCGCCGAGATCGAAATTCTGCCGATCCTTGGGTGTGTTCTCGTTGAAGCCGGCGATCTGGTCGCGATACGCAATGAAATCGCTTTGGTCGTCCCGCAACGCCGTGCCGGCGTGAGGATCGAGCGTCTTCAGCACCGCCGCGTAGGTTTTCGCCACGTCTGCATCGGCCTGCGCCAGGGCAGGGTCGGCGCAGATGGCCTTTTCCGCCGCGCTGGCGGCCTTGGCGCAGTCGAAGGATGGCCTGGCTCGCGCCATGGCGCTCCCGCTCGACGCCAGCAGGGCGACCAGAACCACACCGATTTCCGCCCATCGCCTGGAATCAAGGTTGGCCCCGTTCAGGTGTTGGATCATGGGCAGTCGGTCTTTCTCTGGGCTGCGAACCGGCGGTGTCCTGAATTCTGGCGGCAAGGATGCCGACAGGCAAGCGCATGACGGCTCCTGCCAGTTGCGGCCAATGCGGCCTTGCCGATTGTTGCGTTGCGGTGAATTGGGCTTTCGGCTATTGAGGCCGGACTTGAAACGGAGCCTGCCCAAGCCCGATGAGCCTTGTCGATACGGTCAAGAACGCGTTCGTACCGATCCATCGCGAAGGCTATCCCTTTATCGCGGCCTTCGGTGCAGCGACGCTTTTCCTCGGCTACTTCTCGTCGATCCTGTTCTGGATCGGCCTTATCCTGACCGCCTGGTGCGTTTATTTCTTCCGCGATCCCGAGCGCGTCACGCCGGTTGACGATCGCCTTGTGGTGAGCCCCGCTGACGGCATCATCTCGGCGGTTGGGCCGGCCGTGCCGCCGCGCGAACTTGGCCTCGGCAATGTCGAGATGACCCGCATCTCAGTGTTCATGAACGTGTTTTCCTGCCATGTGAACCGCGCCCCGGTGCGCGGCCGTATTGCCAAGATCGAGCACCGGCCGGGCAAATTCCTCAATGCCGAACTCGACAAGGCGAGCACCGAGAATGAGCGCAACGGCCTGGTCATCGACAGCCCCAACGGCACAGTCGCGGCTGTCCAGATCGCCGGCCTGGTGGCGCGCCGTATCGTCTGCTGGGCCGAGGCCGGCGGCTCGATCGCCATCGGCGAGCGTTTCGGCCTGATCCGCTTCGGCTCCCGCGTCGACGTGTTCCTGCCGCTCACCGCCACGCCGCGCGTTGCCGTCGGCCAGACGGCCGTCGGCGGCGAAACCGTGCTGGCCGAATTCGGCGGTGTCGCCGGCACTCCCCTCGTGCGGATTTCCTGACCGGTGGGCACGCAATACAAAAAGTTCGAAGCCCATGCCAGCGGCGGCCCGCGCATCCGCGAAATCCCGATGCGCATGGTGCTGCCCAACCTCGTCACCGTGCTGGCCATCTGTGCCGGCCTGTCCGGCATCCGTTTCGGCTTTGAGGGCCGTTTTGAACCGGCAGTGGTGATGGTGCTGCTCGCGGCCTTCCTCGACGGCATTGACGGCCGGCTGGCGCGGATGCTGAAGGCGACCTCCAAATTCGGCGCGCAGATGGATTCGCTGGCCGACATCGTCAACTTCGGTGTTGCGCCCGCCCTGGTGCTCTATGCCTTCCTGCTCGACCGCGCCGGATCGCCGGGCTGGATCGCAGCACTTCTGTTCGCCATCGCCTGCGGGCTCAGGCTTGCCCGCTTCAACGTGCTCGACGACGAGAAGGCCGAGCGCCCCGTGTGGCAGTCTGAATATTTCGTCGGCGTGCCGGCGCCGGCGGGCGCCGTGCTGGTGATGCTGCCGCTCTACCTGTATTTCCTGCGCACAGGTTTGGAGCCCAGTCGCCCGGCTGCCTTCGTCGCCACCGGCTTCACCATCCTGGTTGCCTTCCTGCTGGTCAGCCGGCTGCCGGTCTATTCCGGCAAGAGCCTGAGGGTGCCAGGCGACAAGGTGCTGCCGATCATCCTTGGCGTCGTGCTCTACGTGCTGCTGCTGATGACCTATCCCTGGTACACGCTGACCGCCTCGGTCGCCGGCTATCTGCTCTTCCTGCCGTTTAGCGTGCGCGCCTATTCGAAGCGCGCCAAGCAGGAGGGCGAGAAAGTGCCGCCTTCGGACATCGGGTAGGGTTTCTCGAAGCCCGGTCCCTGCGCTCCGCTTCGCGTCGGCTTCAGGCTGCTACACCCAGCCCCAGCCTGTCGATCGCCAGCTTCCTGGTCGACACATAGTCGGTCTTGCCGGAACCCAGCACCGGGATTTCCTGGACCTTGATGATGTCGTTCGGCACCATCAATTCGGCGGCGCCCGCCTGCTTGCCGAATTTGCGCAACTCGTCGGGATTGGCATCGTCGGCGGTGGTGACCAGCACGATGCGCTCGCCGCGTCTCTTGTCCGGCACCGCCACCGCCGCATGGCGTTCTTCAGGCCACAGCGACTGCACCAGCATCTCGACAGCGCCCAGCGACACCATCTCGCCGGCGATCTTGGCGAAGCGCTTGGCGCGGCCGCGAATGGTGATGAAGCCTTCGCGGTCGACGGCGACGATGTCGCCGGTGTCGTGCCAGCCGGTCAGCGGCTGCAGCTCACCGGGGCGATCGGCAGTCATGTAGCCCATCATCAGGTTCGGTCCGTCGAGCCACAACTGGCCGGCGTCGGATATGCCTTCGACCGGCTCCAGCTTCATGCGCATCGCCGGCAGCAGCCGGCCGACCGTGCCGTCGCGGCCATGGATCGCGGTGTTGACGGCAACCACAGGTGCGGCTTCCGTCAGCCCAAAACCTTCGATGATCTCGGCCTGGAAGCGTTCGCGATAGACGCGGCGGGTTTCCGGTTTCACAGCCTCGGCGCCGGCGACGACGAAGCGCAGGCTGGAAAAATCGCCGTCCTTGGCGGTGCGCGCATAGTTGGCGAGGAACGTGTCGGTGCCGAACATGATGGTCGGTTTCACCTTGCGCGCGATCTCGGGGATGATCTTGTAGTGCAGCGGCGAGGGGTAGAGGAACAGCTTTACCCCGGTGACCAGCGGCAGGATGGTGCCGCCCGTCAGGCCGAAGGAATGGAACACCGGCAGCACGTTGAGCAGGATGTCGGCCGGCGAGATGGTGATGCGCGCCTCGGCCTGCATGGCGTTGGCAAGCAGGTTCTTGTGCGACAGCACCACTGCCTTGGGTGTGCCTTCCGAACCCGAGGTGAACAGGATCACCGCAGGCTTGGCCGCATCCTGCCGCTGCAGCGGCCAGCGCCACAGCAAGGCCGCGGCAAGCTTGTCGAGCGCGGTGACGTCTTCCCGCACATCCTCCAGCCAAAGCAGCTTGGCGCCGCCGTTCTCGACCGCCGCGACGATATCGGCGAGGTCGGCCTTCTCGACGAAGGCACGGGAGGAGACAACCGTGCGGATCACCGCCGTGCGCACCGCCGCGGTTACGCTGGCCGGGCCGGAGGTGTAGTTGATCATTGCCGCCACCCGGCCGCCAGACAGCAGGCCGACAAACGACAACACCACGCCATTGGCGTTGGGCAGAAGCAGGCCGACCGCTTCGCCCGGCGCCGTCACCGCCTCGAACCGGCGGCCCAGGACACGGGCGCCGATGAACATCTTGCGGAAGCTCAGCGCGCCGGAGATGACGTCCTCGATGATCGGGTGCGAGGCGCCGACACGGGCAGCGGCGTCGCGCATGGCCAGGAACAGGCCACGATCGAGGTCGGCGCCGAAAAGCCGGGCCTCGGCGACACGGTCGAACAGCGCGTTGGTGTTCGAGGCCTGGTCCGGGTTGCGCGCTGCCAGTTCGGCGATGGTCATCGGTTCCAGCACGCTGATCGACAGTTGCGGAAACCAGTGCCGCGGCGCCTTGTCCGCCGGCGTCAGCGACACCGGCAGGCTGCGCGCGCCGGCGACGAAGATCGGCACGATCTTGGCGTCGGCCTGCATGGCGATGCGGGTGACGGCGCGAAACAGGCGAAACGCCTTGACGTCGGGCTCGACCGCGTCCGGCAGATAGACGGCGAGCCGCCCCTTGCCCTTCAGCACGCGCACCAGCCTGCGGCTGACGAAGAGATGTTCGGCGTTGAAGGCGATGGTGCGGCCAAGCTCGCGCCACGGTTCGAGCCATGGCGACCGCGCCGAGACCTCGTCGAGTATATGCAGCGTGTCGTCCGGCAGCAGCGACAGCATCAGCGCCGGCTCGAAACGCGATTGATGCGAGATGACGTAGATGACGGGGGCCTGCGCCTTGCGGGCGATCCTGACGCGGTTGTCGCTGATCCGGTAGGCAAGCTTGAACGGCACATAGAGCAGTGCCTGTGTGAAACGCAGGCCGAGGCGGAATTTCTCCACCACGCCGATCAGCAGCCAGGCCAGGACAAGACCCGCAAGCAGCGCCAGTGTCAGGATCATGCCGCTTCTCTCCCAACGATCTTAGCATCGCGGCTCTTTGCGACCGCTTCGGGGCAGAGCGTAGCGGAATGGAGGGCAAGGTCAATGTGGAGGCGCAGCGCTCTCTTCCTTCCCCCTTTTGGAAGAGAAGGGAAGGCGCAGCTCACGCCGCCTTCAACCGCCCGCTGATGAAACGGAACTCCTGCGTCTTGCCGCCATAGCCATAGGCGGCGGCCGGCACTTCATGCACGAAGGCATAGCTTTCCTCATGCACACCGCCCAAAAGGCGGCCGAAGGCGTCGAAAATCGCCTTCAGATAGGCCTCCAGTTCGAGCTTGGTGTTGGTGCCGTCGACCACCTTGATATCGAGCCAGAACGTGTTGGTGCCATGCTCGGCCAGTGACTTGCCGCCGGCGAACCAGTGCTGCGGATCGATATAGGAAACGGCAACCGCGGTGATCGTCGGATCCTTGCGCAGCTGCGTGGCGGTGACCTCGGTGATTTCTCCGGCGATCCTGGCGGACAGCGCGGCATCAGGCTTGCCGGTGACGCTGACGTTGATGATGGGCATTCTTCTTCTCCTGGTTTGAGCGGCGTCGGATCGCCGTTGGAAGGACCATGCCACTGTCATCGAGTCAAAAAAATCGAATTGTCTTCAATTGAAGGTTCGGTATTATCGAACTATGAAAACGCTCGATCCCGACCTGCTCAGGACTTTTATCGCTTTCGTCGACAGCGGCTCGCTGGCGCAGGCGGCGTTGAGCGTCGGCCGTTCACCCTCGGCGGTCACCACGCAGATGCAGCGGCTCGAGGAAATCATCGGCGAAGCGCTTTTGGCGCCGCAGGGCCGGGGCCGAGGCCTGACGCCGGCCGGCGAGGATCTCGTCGGCCATGCAAGGCGCATCCTTGCCGCTCACCGCGAGGCGTGGCTGGCGTTGAAGGGCGCGCGTGCTGCCGGGCGCGTTGCCATCGGGACGACGCAGGATTTTGCCGACAGCGGTCTGCCCGATCTGCTGCGCGCCTTCGCCGTCAGCCATCCGCGCGTCAGGATCGAATTGCGTGTCGGCCGCTCCGCCGAACTGGCGCAAGCGATGCAGTCCGGCGGGCTCGACCTGGCAATCGTCATGCGCCAGGTGGCAACGCCGGACGAAGTCGGCGTGCTGCGCGAACCGATGATATGGCTGTGTTCGCAAAAGGGGCTGGCTTCGCGCCAGGAAGAATTGCCGCTGGCGTTGCTCGATCCCTATTGCGGCTTTCGCGAAGCCGCACTTGCCGCACTCGATGCGGCCGGCCGCCGCTATCGCATCGCCGCCGGCAGCGCCAGCCTGGCCGGCTTGCGCACGGCGGTGAATGCGGGTGTCGCGCTGACGCTGCGCACCGCGCGCTTTGCCCATTCCGGCATTGTCGAAGCGCCGCGCGAACTTGGTCTGCCGCAGGTTCCGATAGCTGAATTTGCCGTTCGGCTGCGCGCCGGTGCGGATGGTCCGGCAGCTGATCTGGCGGCACTGCTCAGTGGCAATTTGGCTGTGCCCGGCCTCCTTGGCTGATCGACAAGATCCGATCTCTCTGCGGATCAAACGCCCAAGAAAAAGCCGACCTTGCGGTCGGCTTCGAAGTAGGACGGGCCGAGGGGTTTGGGGGGACTTGGGGGTGGCCCGTCACACCAACAATGCATGAGCCGGACGATGGTTCCGTGACTGTGTAACTTTTTTACGAAATATTTGACGCCAGCCGTTGCGAGCGGGCCATCAGCCAATCCCGCCCCGCATGGGCAAACACCGCGCACAACACGATGGCGCCGCCGATCATGCTGGCGGCTGGTGCGATCTCGCCCAGGAAAAGGAAGGCAAACAGGATCGCGAACGGCACTTCGGCCGAGCCGAGCAGCCCGGATTCGGCCGCCGGAATGAGCCGCGCGCCTTCCGTCCACAGGATCGAGGACAGCGCAAAGCATGAGCCGAAGGTGGCAAGCAGCACCGCGTCGCGTGGCGTGACCGCCAGCGGATCGGTGACGAACCAGCCGAGCACGAACAAGAGGAAGGCCGAAACCGCGCCGGCCCACACCACCGGCGTCTCGCGGAAGGCACGCACCATGATCATGTAGAGCGCGCTGCCGATGGTCATCAGCAGCGCCAGACCGTCACCGAACAGATGACCGGTGCCGAAGCCGGACCAGACCATGATTGCCACGCCGCACAGCGAGACGGCGGCGGCGACCATCGTCTGCAATCGGAACGGCTCGCGCGTCAGAACCCAGGCCAGCAGCGCGGTGACGAAAGGCGCGGTGGCATAGATGATCGCGACATTGGCGACGAAGGTGAACTTGAACGCCGAGATGAAGGCGATGCTGGCCAGCGCCCCTTCCACCGCCAGCAGCCAGCCGCGCCAGCCAAGGCGCAACGTTTCGCGGTTGCCGGAGCTATGGCGGCGCCACAGCACATAGAGGCTGATCAGGATCGAGCCGACAAAGCCGCGCCAGCAGGTGATGGTCAGTGGATCGGCATGGATCGACTTGGTCAGCACCCCGGTCAGGCCGAACACCGCCGCCGATGACGACACCAGCAGGATACCCAGCGTGCGCTCAGTGGTGCTGTCCCTCGTGGCTGCAATGTCACTCATGCCGCCAGCCTACGCCGTTGCGTCCCGACATAGTAGCGTCAGCAGTGATGGCGATCCACATCATAGCCGCTTGCGGAAATGCTCAGTGCCGACGATCAGCAGCCCGGCGGCGATGATAAGGGCGGCGCCGAAGAACACTTCACGGCGCGGCACGTCGCCCCAGATCGCAAAGCCGAGCGCGAACGCCCACAACAGCGAGGTGTATTCGAGGGGTGCGAGGATCGAAGCCGGCGTTCGCTTCATGCCTTCGAACAGAAGATATTGCGCAAACCCGCCGAGCGCGCCGACGCTGGCAAGGAGCAGCAACTGGGTCCAGTCCGGGGTCTGCCACCAGAGCAGCGCAGGTCCCGCCGAAAAGAGCAGGAAATAGAAGTTGTTGAGGAGAAGCTGGATCATCGAGCGCTCGGCAAGCGCCGTCTTGCGCAGAAGCACGATGGCTATGCCCCACAAAAAGGCCGCCGCCAGCACCAGCAGCACCGGCACGGACAGGCCGAGATGGGTCGGGTCGCAAGCGATGAAGACGCCGGCAAAGCCGATCAGCACCACAAACCAGCGCAGCATCGGCACCTTTTCGCCGAGCATCACCACCGAAAGCACGGTGACGATGATCGGCGCCGCGTAATAGACGGTGGTCAGTTCTGCAAGCTGCAGGCTGCGCGCGGCGTTGTAGTAGCAAAGCCAGGCGGCGAGCGTGAAGGCGCTGCGCACGAGCATCGGCCGCACGATCGGCGAGCGCACCGTGTCCGCAAACAGCCGTTGGCCGCCGATCGCTGCGCAGGCGCCCAGAATGGTGATGCTGCGGAAGAACATGATCTGCCAGACCGTCATGCCGGTGACCAGCAACTTGATCGAGGCATCCTGTGTCGAAAACAGGAAATAGGCCGCACCCGTCAGCAGGATTCCGGCGAGAACCCTTTCGCGTGTTTCGAGAATGGCGACATCGGCCATAAGGCGCGGGACCAGTGTTGCAGGAGGCGACAAAATGCTGTGTGGCGCGACGCGAGAGGAAGTCTCCCGTACCAAAGCTATACGGACGAAAGTCGGCACAGCGCTACGCCAGCCCTAAGCTTGCGTTGGGGCAGGGGATGGCGACCTTGCTTCCAGAAGGCAAAATCGGCACTTATATCTGACAAAGCCACGCCGCTGGCCGGCCAGGAGAGCGAAGGAACGGAAATGGATGCGACCGAACTGAAGGCCGTGCAGGCGCCACTGAAGCAGGCCTATCGCGACGACGCTGCGCAGGCACTGATCACGCTTCGCGCCAAAGGGTCGATCGACGACCAGTCGGTTGCCTGCAAGGTGGAGACGGGCAGGGCGATTGCAATCGCCGGACTGCATCCGGCAACCGGTGGCTCAGGGCTCGAGCTCTGCTCTGGCGACATGCTGCTGGAGGCACTGGTGGCCTGCGCCGGGGTGACGCTGAAGGCGGTGGCGACGGCGCTCGAATTCAAGCTGGGTGCTGCCACGGTGGAGGCCGAAGGCGATCTTGATTTTCGCGGCACGCTCGGTGTCGCCCGGGATGTGCCGGTCGGCTTTCGCGCCATCCGGCTCAATTTCGATCTCGATACCGACGAGCCGCAGGAGCGGGTAGACTCCCTGCTGAAGCTGACCGAGCGCTATTGCGTGGTGTTCCAGACCATCAACCAAAAGCCGGAGCTTACGGTGAGCTCACGGTGCTGAAACGCCACAATATCCGCGGCCGCCGGCCGCGGACATTGTGCGCCTTATGCTTACTGCGCCGCCGGCTGCTCGGCGTCGCCCTCGTCGGTGAAGGGCGAGGCGCTCGGCACGCATTGCACCGACCAGCCGGTCGGTGTCGGCTGCTTCTGATACTCGGTGATGGCGGCGGTGCATTGTTCGCGCTTGTCGAAGGTGCTGGGCAGCACGACCATGCCACCCTGCGGGCCGGCGATTACCAGATACCAGACCAACGCTACAGTCGAAGCCATGGGGAATTTCCTTGTTCTGCCCAATTGGGGCGTTTGTTGCGGGAGTCGCTGCGATCCTATCAACTCCGCCGAAATGACGAAAGCATGACCGCCGCGCAGCCTTCCCCCCTCACATCACAGCCGCGTGATGTCATGGGGTATCCAAGCCCCATATTTTGAACCCAAGCGGGCTTAGTTGGTGGCAAAACAATAGAACAGGCCGTCACCGCCGGTGCCCTTCAGCGCCTCCTGGCTGCAGCCGCCACGCGAGGCATGCGAGGAGTTCCAGGATTTGGCGGCCGCCGAATCGTCGAGGCCGGTGCGGTCGTGATGGCCCATCATCGCGACACCTTCCGCCCCGCTCATCGTCCAGTCGCCGCAGGTCTGGTCGGCGATCTTCGTACCATCGGGCTTGGAGCCGGTCAGCATGTCGTGGCGGTTTGGCTTGTCGCCACGGCCGTTGACCATTTCGCCCGTCTCGTTCAGCGCCGTCTGCTTGGTGATGCCATTGGCGTCGCTGTGCAATGAGGCGACATCGTCGGCGATCTTGACGCCCTTCGCGTTCACCCACGGCCCCTTGCCGATGCGGTCGCGCGCGTCGGTGTCGCTGGTCGACAGATAGGCGGCCCAGCTCTTGCCGGTGACGCCGGCGGCTTCCGCCAGCGAGGCGCAATGCGCGTCCGCACCCTTGAGGCCGCCGAGGTCGGCACCCTTGCCGGAGCCAACACTGGTGACGAAGAAGCTCATCGTTGCGTCTTGCGAATAGGCGGCGCCCGCGGCCGCGATCAGGGCGGCGGCGGTGGCGAGAAGCAATCTGCGCATGGTGGTCCTCCGTTCAGGTTTCGAATGTCTGACATTCGAAGAACGTCGGCGGTGCCGAAAATCTTCCGGCAAAAAGCAGCTATTCCGGCTGACGATAGGCGACAAAGCGGTTGTGCTTGGCCTGGAAGATCAGTCCGGTCTCTTTCAGGCCCGGGCTCGCCAGCGGCACGATAAGTTTGGCGACCTCCGAGGCGTGCGGCAGTGTTGCCGGATCCTCGCCGGGCACCGCCTGCGCCCGCATCGCGGTGCGGGTGGGGCCTGGGTCGGCGGCGTTGACCCTGAGCGGCAGGCTTTGCGTCTCATGGGCCCAGGAGCGCATCATCGTCTCGACCGCCGCTTTGGACGCCGCGTAGGGCGCCCAGAAGGCGCGCGCCGAGTGGGCCGAATTCGCGGACAACAAAATCGCGCGGCCGGCGTCGGAGAGCCGCAGCAGCGGGTCGACCGAGCGGATCAGCCGCCATGTCGAGGTGACGTTGATGGTCATCACCTTCTCGAACGTTTTCGCCTCGACATGGCCGATCGGCGAGATGACGCCGAGCACGGCGGCATTGGCGACGAGAATGTCGAGCTTGCCCCAGCGTTCGTGGATGGCGCCGCCCAGCCGGTCGATGCCGGCCATGTCGGCAAGATCGAGCGGCACCAGCGTCGCCTGGCCGCCGGCCGCCTTGATCTGGTCGTCGAGCTCTTCCAGCCCGCCGACGGTACGCGCTACCGCGATGACATGCGCGCCGGCTGCAGCCAACTCCTTGGCGATGAAATAGCCGATGCCGCGCGAGGCGCCGGTGACGACCGCAACGCGGCCGGTAAGGTCGAGGGTCATGCTATGGATTCCGGGAATTTGACTAACGTGCGGCAATCCTACGACCCGCTCGTCGCCAGCAGCGACAGCGTGCGCACATTGTCGTGGCCTTCGAAGTCGAGCAGGCGGGTCGGGTACTGGCCCGTGAAGCAGGCATCGCAGAATTGCGGCTGGTCGTTGTCGCGGCTGGCCTCGCCGACGGCGCGATAGAGGCCATCGATGGTGAGGAAGCCGAGCGAATCGACCCGGATGAATTCGGCCATTTCTTCCACCGACATGCGCGATGCCAGAAGCTTCGATTTTTCCGGCGTGTCGACGCCGTAGAAGCAGGAGGCACGCGTCGGCGGCGAGGCGATGCGCATATGCACTTCCCTGGCGCCGGCATCGCGCACCATCTGCACGATCTTCTGGCTTGTGGTGCCGCGCACGATGCTGTCGTCGACCAGCACCACGCGCTTGCCCTCGATCATGCGGCGGTTGGCGTTGTGCTTCAGCTTGACGCCCATGTGGCGGATCGAATCGCCCGGCTGGATGAAGGTCCGGCCGACATAGTGGTTGCGGATGATGCCGAGTTCGAAGGGAATACCGGCGGCTTGCGAAAAGCCGATCGCGGCCGGCGTGCCGGAATCCGGCACCGGCACGACGATGTCGGCCTCGACCGGGCTTTCCTGCGCCAGTTCGGCGCCGATGCGCTTGCGCACCTCATAGACGTTGCGGCCCTCGACCGAGGAATCCGGCCGGGCAAAGTAGACATATTCGAAGATGCAGAAGCGGGTCTTCTGCGGCTCGAACGGGAACAGGCTTTCAATGCCCTTGGACGTGACGACGACCATCTCGCCGGGCTTGAGATCGCGCACGAAACGCGCGCCGATGATGTCGAGCGCGCAGGTTTCCGACGCCAGGATCCAGGCGCCGTCGAGATCGCCGAGCACCAGCGGCCGAATGCCGAGCGGATCGCGGCAGCCGATCATCTTCTTGGATGTCATCGCCACCAGCGAGAAGGCGCCCTCGACCTGGCGCACCGCGTCGATGAAACGCGAGTTCAAATCGCGCTCCTTGCTGGTGGCGACGAGGTGCAACAGCGTCTCGGTATCGGAGGTGGAGGAGAATATCGCGCCCTGCTTTTGCAGCGCCCGCTGCACGGTCATGGCGTTGGTCAAATTGCCGTTGTGGGCGACGGCAAAGCCGCCATCGGCCAGTTCGGCAAAGAAGGGCTGGATGTTGCGCATGCCGGCGCCGCCTGTCGTGGCGTAACGCGTATGGCCGATGGCACGGTTGCCTTGCAGGCTGTCGATGACGCGCTGCTTGGTGAAGGTGTCGCCGATCAGGCCGACATGGCGTTCAACATGGAATTGGGTGCCGTCATAGGAAACGATGCCGGCCGCTTCCTGGCCGCGATGCTGCAGCGCATGCAGGCCAAGTGTGACGATGGCTGCCGCATCCTGCCGGCCGAAAATGCCGAACACGCCGCATTCGTCGTGGAAATGGTCGTCGGCCTCGGCGGAAAGCACGTCGTCTGCGTCTGCCATCTTAAGCTCCGCTAAAATCGCCATATAGTGCGGGTTCGCGTCGAAAGCAACGCGCCCGTGCAGCCGTTCACACCATTCGTCAGTTTCCGGCGCTCGTTCCGGGCGTCAGTTTGCCGGTGCCGCCGGCGCCGGATTGGCCGGAGCGTTCTCCGCGGGCGGTGTTGCGGCGTCATCGTCGGGAGCTGGCGTGTTGGCATCCTCGCCACCTGCCGGGGCATCCGCCGCCGGTGCGTCCGGAGCAGCGGGCGTCTCAGCAGCCGGCTGATTCGGATTGAGCTTCTTGAGGATGGCGTTTTCCGGATCCTCGGGCAGCAGGCTTTCGAGCTTGGCGCCGATCTGCTCCAGCAACGGCCGCGACTTGGCATCCGTGACCCAGGCCGGTGCCTTGGCGCCAGCCAGCCAGTTGAAGAACAGGAGCGCGACGGCAACGACCAGAATGCCGCGCGCCGCGCCGTAGAGAAAGCCGAGCGTGCGGTCGAGAGCGCCGATCCTGGAATCGATGATCCAGTCGGCGAGCTTCATTGTGATGACCGAGACGACGATCAGCGCGATGACGAAGACGATGCCGGCGGCGGCCGCCATGGCGATTTTTTCGTTGTCGATGTAAGGCTTGAGGTAAGGCAGCACCGGCTTGTAGAAGAAGAACGCCGCCGCTGCTGCCGCTGCCCAGGAGACGACGGACAGGATTTCGCGCGAGAAGCCGCGAACCATGGCGAGCATCGCCGAGACCAGGGTGAAGCCGACGAGAATTCCGTCAAGTAGCGTAATCGGCATGTCTTTCGCCCCACTCCATGAGCCGCATTATAGCGCGGAGCATCGGGTTTTCCCAAAACCGGTTCCCAGTTTTGGGTCCGATGCTCTAGTCTTGCTCGTCCACGCGGCTTCGGCGTGTGCCAGCTATGCGTGCCACGAGGTCGGCAAGCTCGGTCGGCTGGAAAGCGCCGGCCCCGATCCCCCCGGCAAGTTCCTCGCTGCCCAAAGGCAGAACCGCGCTTCCAAAACCCAGCTTTTCGGCTTCCTTGAGGCGCTGTTGCGCATGCGCAACCGGTCTCACGGCGCCCGAAAGGCTGATTTCGCCGAAATAGACGCAATCGGCGGGAAGGGCAAGACCGGTGAGCGAGGAAACCAGGGCCGCCGCCACCGCCAGATCGGCCGCGGGCTCCGAAATGCGATAGCCGCCGGCGACGTTGAGATAGACATCATGGCTGCCGAAGCGCACGCCGCAGTGGGCTTCCAGAACCGCCAGGATCATCGACAGCCGGGCGCCGTCCCAGCCGACGACCGCGCGGCGCGGCGTGCCGAGCGAGGAGGGGGCGACCAGCGCCTGGATCTCGACCAGCACAGGCCTTGTGCCCTCCATGCCGGCGAAAACCGCGGCACCCGGTGATTTCGCGTGGCGCTCGCCGAGAAAAAGCTCGGACGGGTTGGCGACCTCGCGCAGGCCCTTGTCCGACATTTCGAAGACGCCGATCTCGTCGGTCGGCCCAAACCGGTTCTTCACCGTGCGCAGGATGCGGAAATGGTGGCCGCCTTCGCCCTCGAAGTAGAGCACGGCGTCGACCATATGCTCGACGACGCGCGGCCCGGCGATCTGGCCTTCCTTGGTGACATGGCCGACCAGGACGATCGCCGCACCCGTGGATTTCGCATAGCGGATCATCGCCTGGGCGGCGGCGCGCACCTGGGTGACGGTGCCAGGCGCCGAATCGGCGAGGTCGGTCCACAGCGTCTGAATGGAATCGAGGATCACCAGGTCCGGCCGCCTGCCGTCGGCGATGGTGGCGAGGATGTCCTCGACATTGGTCTCGGCGGCAAGTTCCACCGGCGTGGCGGCAACACCGAGCCGCTGCGCCCGCAACCTGATCTGCGCGACGGCCTCTTCGCCCGAGACGTAGACGACGCGGTGACCCTTTGACGCCAGTGCAGCCGCGGCCTGGGTGAGCAGCGTCGACTTGCCGATGCCGGGATCGCCGCCGACCAGCAGCGCCGAGCCGCGCACGAAGCCGCCGCCGGTGGCGCGATCGAGTTCGCCGATGCCCGAGATGATTCGCGGCGCGTCCTCGATGTCGCCCGACAGCGTTGTCAGCACCACTGCGCGGCCCTTGCGCGCATTGCGCGTGTTGGCCGGCCCTGAGCCGATGCCGCCGGACGTGCCTTCCTCGACCAGCGTGTTCCACTCGCCGCAGGTATCGCATTTGCCGGCCCAGCGCTGGTGCACCGATCCGCAATTCTGGCAGATGAACTGAACCCGCGATTTGGCCATCAGGCAGGGCCTGCTTGGTCGCCAGTTGACAGATAGGTCGGCGGGACAGTGCCCCCCTCTGTCCTGCCGGACTGTCCGGCAGGACAGAGAGGGGCGCGAAGGAACGAGACCTTTCTCAAGAGGTCACTCGAATCTTTCCGGCAAATGATGCTCTTCGGCGAGGTCGGAGAAGCGGGTGAACTCGCCCTGGAAGGCAAGGCTGACGGTGCCGGTCGGTCCATGGCGCTGCTTGGCGATGATCACTTCGGCCTTGCCCTGTACCTCGACCATCTTTGTTTCCCAGGCGAGGTGCTCGGGCGTGCCTTTCTCGGGCTCCTTGTTTTTGATGTAGTATTCCTCGCGGTACACAAACAGCACCACGTCGGCGTCCTGCTCGATCGAACCCGATTCGCGCAAGTCCGACAGCTGAGGATGCTTGTCGTCGCGGCTTTCGACCTGACGCGAGAGCTGTGAGAGCGCGATGATCGGCACACCAAGCTCCTTGCCGAGCGCCTTCAGTCCGGTGGTGATCTCGGTGATTTCCTGGACGCGGTTCTGTGACGCCTTGGCGGACGAACCCTGCATGAGCTGGATATAGTCGATGACCATCAGATCCAGCCCGCGCTGGCGTTTGAGGCGGCGGGCGCGCGCCGCAAGCTGGGCAATCGAAATGCCGCCCGTCTGGTCGATGTAGAGCGGGCGCTTGTGGTTCTCCTGCGTGTAGGCGACAAGCTTACCGAAATCGGCTTCCGTGAGGTCGCCGCGCCTGATTTTCGACGATGGGATTTCGGTCTGCTCGGAGATGATGCGGGTGGCCAATTGCTCCGACGACATTTCGAGCGAGAAGAAGCCGACGACGCCGCCATTGGCCGCCTTGACGGAGCCGTCGGCCTGCTGGGCAGGCTCATAGGCGGCAGCGATGTTGTAGGCGATGTTGGTGGCCAGCGACGTCTTGCCCATGCCCGGACGGCCGGCGATGATGATCAAATCCGACGGCTGCAGGCCGCCCATGCGGTGGTCGAGATCGCGCAGGCCGGTGGCAATGCCGGACAGGTGCCCATCGCGCATATAGGCGGCACTGGCCATGTCCACGGCGTTCTTCAACGCGTCGGAAAAACTCTCGAAACCGCCATCGTAACGGCCGTTTTCGGCCAGCTCGAACAGCCGCCGCTCGGCATCCTCGATCTGTTCGGTGGGCGCCATGTCGACCGGCGCGTCATAGGCGATGTTGACCATGTCCTCGCCGACGGTGATCAGCGCGCGACGCGTCGCAAGGTCATAGATGGCGCGGCCATAGTCGGTGGCGTTGACGACGGTGACGGCTTCCACCGCCAGCCGCACGACATATTGCGCCATCGTCATGTCGCCGACCTTCTCATCGGCCGGCAGGAAGGTTTTCAGCGTGATCGGCGTCGCAACCTTGCCCATGCGGATGAACTCGGACGCCACCTCATAGATCTTGCGGTGCAGCGGTTCGTAGAAATGGCCGGCCTTCAGGAAGTCCGAGACACGGTAGAAAGCGTCGTTGTTGACCAGGATGGCGCCGAGCAGCGCCTGCTCGGCCTCGATGTTGTTTGGCGCTTCACGATAAAGCGGTGTTTCCGCGACGCCGAATTTTCGCGCTGCCTCTGCCATGATATCCCCGATTTCGATCCCGGCTCTTCGATACCAGAATGACAAAAGTCAGTGCTGACTTATCTGCAACAGTGCCGATGCCAACCAACATCAATGTTCGCTTGTTCACAGGAACAACAAATCGTCCACAGGACAGAATTCCCGTCCCCCGATTTCTGTTGACTCGGCAGAGGAACAATCTACACGAAAAACAAGAACGAAGCAAGAACAATTGTGCCAGTCAAATCTCCAGAACGTCGCCCCAGTCCGACCGCCGCGCTGCCTTGAACGTCTCGCCGTCGCGCTTGGTAAACAGCCTTTCGCCGGCACTGCCATTGCTCTCGCAAAGTTTCAGCAACACCTTGCCGGATCCTGATTTTGGTGGCGCGATGACCCGTGCCTGAAGGGAAGGAGCAGGCTGTCGCGAAGCGGCGACATAGATGAACTTCTCGTCTTCCCACGGCACGTCGGCATCCTTGGCCAGCCGGTGCAGGCGCGAGCGGGCGACGCGGCGGGAAAAATGGCACCAGTCGGGCGGGGCGAGCGGGCAGGGCGCCTGATGCGGGCAGGGCGCAAGTACATGCCCGCCCGCCTCGATCAGCTGCCGGCGCACGGCAAGGATGCGCTGCCATCCGGCCGGCGTGCCCGGCTCGACGACCAGCAGCGTATCGTCGGTGAGTTGCCACAGCCGACCGATAAGCTTTGGCAGAGACGCAGGGACAATTTCGTCGAGCACATAGGCGCAAGTGACCAGATCGGCCGGCTCGATGTCGGCAAGGTCGATGGTGGCGTCGCCGGCCAGCCATCTGGTTCGGGCGGCAATCGCGCCGGCGGCAAGCGTCTCGCCGACCCTGCGCGCCGCGGCGCTGGCTTCGAACAGCACCGCCTGTTCGAGATCGGGCCACAAGTCGCTCGTGGCCCAAAGCACCGTACCAGGGCCGGCGCCGACATCGAGCAGGCTCTTGGGTTGAAGGCCGGGCCTGGCGTCGCCGAGCGCATCGAGGCTGGCGCGGACGGCGGCGTAGGTCGCCGGCAGCCGCGTCGCCAGGTAGGCTTGCACGGCCAGGTTCTCGGCCATATGCAGCCGGCCGTCGCGCAGCTCGGCGCGGTAGCGGTCGGACAGCGTTTTTGCCGCCTGCTTGAGCGTCGCCAGCGGAACGTTTTCGAGCAGGCGCTCGACACCCTGGCGAAGTGGGGCCGGTAACTCCATGCTCAGGCTCCGCGGGGCGCGACGAGGATCACCGAGGCGCCGACAATGCAGAGCGCAGCTCCTGCGAGGTCCCAGCGGTCGGGGCGCACGCCCTCCGCCAGCCACAGCCAGCCAAGCGACGCCGCGATGTAGATGCCGCCATAGGCGGCGTAGGAGCGGCCGGCGGCATTGGCATCGACCAGCGCCAGCAGGAAGCCGAATAGAGCGAGCGAGGCGAGACCGGGGAGCAGCCACAGCGGCGACTTCTCCAGCCGCCACCACGACCAGAACGAAAAGCAGCCGGCGATCTCGGCCAGGGCGGCAGCGACATAGAGAACATAGGTCATGAAAAAGGTCCGGTGGCGATCACTGGACCTTTTTCAGTGCAGGCGCCGACAATGGCAAGCCGCAATACTATTTCCAATGCATGTCGCTCAAAAGCGGGTCCGGCTTTGGGACGACGACTTTCATAAAACAAAGACCTAAAGCGCCTCGCATGCGTCCGTTCAAACGCGGCGCGCTTTAGTCCGCAACCTTGCGGCGGCGAGCTGGCTTGGCAGCCGGGCTCTTCTTGATGGGATCCGTTTCACGGTGACCCATATCGCGCATCTCAAGCGCCTTCTCGCATTTGGCCATGTACTCGCGTGTCGTCGGCAAGGTGTCGTTCTTCTTGGCGATCTGGATCTGGAAGATCACCAGATCCTGCCAGCGGAAAGCGGCTTCCGAAGCGGCCAGGTAGAACTCCCACATGCGGCAGAAGCGCTCGTCGTAGATCGCCTTGGCCTTGTCGCGGTTGGCGGCGAAGCGCTCGCCCCAGTGCTTCAGCGTGTCGGCATAGTGCAGCCGCAGGATTTCGATGTCGGTGACGACCAGCCCCGACTTCTCGATCGCCGGCATGACTTCGGAGAGCGCAGGGACATATCCGCCCGGGAAGATGTATTTGCGGACGAAGGCGGTGGTCGCCCACGGCACGCCGGAGCGGCCGATCGTGTGCAACAGCATGACGCCATCCGGCTTGAGCAGTGTCGCCGACTTGTCGAAGAAGGTCCGGTAATGGTTGACGCCGACATGTTCGAACATGCCGACCGAGACGATGCGGTCGAAACGCTCGTTGAGCTCGCGGTAGTCCTTCAGCTCGAAATGCACGCGGCTTTCCAACCCTTGCGCGTGCGCTCGGTCGGTGGCAACGCCATGCTGTTCGGTCGACAGCGTCACGCCTTGCACGTCGACGTCGAACGCCTTGGCGAGATAGAGGCTGAGCCCGCCCCAGCCGGACCCGATGTCGAGCACCGTCTGGCCGGCCTTCAGCCTGAGCTTGGCGGCGATGTGGCGTTTCTTGGCAGCCTGCGCTTCGTCGAGCGTCATGTCCGGCTGCTCGAAATAGGCGCAGGAATACTGCATGTCCTCGTCGAGGAAGAGCCGGTAAAGGTCGCCCGACAGGTCGTAATGGCGCTGCACGTTGCGGCGTGAGCGCGAGGCGGTGTTGATCTGCTGCAGGCGGCGGAAGGCATGACGCAGGCCTTCGATGGCTTTCGACCATGTGGCGTCGATGCCGCCGCTGCCCATGTTCTGGAAGGCGATGCGCATCACACCCAGCACGCCGCCTTCGAGAATGTCGAGCTCGCCGTCCATGTAGGCTTCCGGCACCGCCAGCATCGGATCGAAGGTGATGGCCCGCTCGGCATGCGTGGTCTTGATGTGCATGTGCACCGGCTCGCCGCTGCCGTCGCCGAACACCACCGCAGCGCCCTTGGGGCCAGTTACCTTGAGATTGCCGGTGCGCACCAGGCGGTCGAGAACGCGCTTCAGCAGAATATTCATGACCAAATGTCCCCTCAGACAGACTGTCTCGGCCCACGACCCCGAAAATCGAGATCGACTTTCGGGAAAGGGATCGTGCGCCAAACCAAAGTTTCACAGCGTCCTTTGCGCGGCCAAAGGACGCGCGACGCTGTAGTCTGCATCAATATATAGGGGTTCGAAAAGTTCCATTTGGCACAAAAATGCCCGGGCGAGAGACCCGGGCATTGGTCCAGTATGGCTGAGGCCACACTGCGAAGCTAAAGTGCGGCACGCCCGGCGGGGCGCGCCGGCAACTCAAATCGTCAGGCGTTGTCTTCGCCGCCTTCGAACTCGGTGTTCGGGTCGAAGAAGTTTTCCGGCCGCGCATTGTCGTTGATGTCGTCGCCATAGATGGCTTCGGCGGTGGTCAGCGTCTCGCCCTTGGCCTGGCGTTCGGCTTCGTCGGCCGTGCGGGCGATGTTGAGCGTGATCGTGACTTCGACTTCCGGATGCAGCGCGATCGCCACATTCGTGAGGCCGATGGTCTTGATCGGCTGGTTGAGCAGGATCTGGTTGCGATTGACCGTGAAACCTTCCGCCGTCAGCAGGTCCGCGATGTCACGGGTCGACACCGAGCCGTAGAGCTGGCCGGTTTCGCCAGCCGAACGCACGGCGATGAAGCTCTTGCCGTCGAGCTTTTCGGCGACCTGGCTGGCTTCCGACTTGCGCTCGAGGTTGCGGGCTTCGAGTTGGGCGCGCTGGCCTTCGAACTTCTTTTTGTTGGCTCCGTTGGCGCGCAGCGCCTTGCCCTGCGGCAGCAGGAAGTTACGGGCAAAGCCGTCCTTGACCTTGACGGTATCGCCCATCTGGCCGAGGCGGGAAACGCGTTCGAGAAGAATGACTTCCATGGTTTTGTTCCTTCAGTTGGGCGCTAATCGTTCGGATCGACGCCGAATGTCTTGGGAACAGGTCAGGAAGCTTGGGGCGCGCGCTGGCGCCGGTGTCGCTGTCCTGCCTGTTCAGGCAGTTAGAGGTTTGACCTCAACTCGGGATTTGAATGCGATCCCCGCGGCGCCCGTCGCCGAGGTGAAAAAAGCGGGCGGCAAGCCGCCCGCTCGAAAGTCTTAGCGAACCACGTAGGGCAGCAGGCCGAGGAAGCGGGCGCGCTTGATCGCCTTGGCGAGTTCGCGCTGCTTCTTCTGGCTGACGGCTGTGATGCGCGACGGCACGATCTTGCCGCGCTCGGAAATGTAGCGCTGCAGCAGACGCACGTCCTTGTAGTCGATCTTGGGGGCGTTGGCGCCGGAGAACGGGCAGGTCTTGCGGCGGCGATGGAACGGGCGCCGGGTCGGGATCTGGTTGATGTCGACCATTATTCTGCACCCCCTTCAAAGCCTTCGCGCGGACGGCGCGGACCACGATCGGCACCGGCGTCGCCGAACGAGCGCGGCGGACGATCGCCACGGTCGCCGCGATCACGGTCGCCGAACGAGCGCGGACCACGATCGCCACGGTCACGGTCGCCGAAGCCACCGCGTTCCGAGCGCTCTTCGCGCTTCTGCATCATGGCCGACGGGCCTTCCTCATGCGCCTCGACCTTGATGGTCAGGAAACGCAGCACGTCTTCGGACAGGCCCATCTGGCGCTCCATCTCGTTGAGCGCGGCCGGCGGGCAGTTCAGGTCCATCAGCGTGTAGTAAGCCTTCCGGTTCTTGTTGACCCGGTAGGTAAGGGACTTCAGTCCCCAGTTCTCGACCCGGCCGACGGACCCGCCATTTGCGGAGATGACGCCCTTGTACTGTTCGACAAGCGCATCGACCTGCTGCTGCGAGAGGTCCTGCCGAGCAAGAAACACATGTTCGTAGAGAGCCATGGTGTATCAGTGCCTTTCTTCGTTTCTCTCCCGGTTCCCGGCGGCAAAAGCCTCTGCAACTTCTCTGACCCGCAAACCCTCGAAGGGCACGGGGAAGAAAGGAGCATGACGAGACGGTCGAGAGCGGAGACACGGGAGGCGGAAGCGCTTCTGGCTTCACGCGAAGGTTCTTGAAAAAACCTCCGGCCCTCCGTTCAGCCCCCAGCTGGGACCGGCAGATTGGGGGCGTCTATACAGCAATCGGCCCACAACGCAAGCGCAAGCGGTATTCGGTAGTGCATCAGTTTGAAATCTGATTGCCTCGCTTGTCGCGAACCACGCCAAATTCCTATATGCTTAGCGGAAAGCATGGGAGGGAAGGATGCGCGTCACAAGCCTGTTTTTCCTATCAGCCGGCCTCACGATGCCAATCGCTGCCTTCGCTCAAGGCGAAGTATCGGTCGAACGAGGGTTGCAGGTATCGATCATCGGCGGTTGTCACGATTGCCATACCGAAGGCTACAGCGAAACAGAAGGCAAGATTGATCCTGAAAAGGCTTTAATGGGCAGCTCGGTCGGTTGGCGCGGTCCCTGGGGCACAACCTATGCGACCAATCTTCGGATAGATGCTTCGGCAATGACCGAGCGTGGATTCGTAGGGATGCTGAAGCGCATTAGAACGTCTCCACCGATGCCCTGGTACAATCTTCGAGCGATGGAGGAGAGCGATATGCAATCGCTCTATCAATACATTAGGTCGCTCGGCAAACACGGGAAGCCGGCCCCGAGCCGCATTCGCTCTGATAAGGAGCCGACGACGCCGTACGTTCAACTTGTGCCACCCCAAATGCCGAAGAACTGACAAATGTGCCCACCGGACCCAAAGGCCAGAAACGCCCCGCCGACGTGATCGGCAACGCCGTCCGCATCATGCGCATTGCGACTGGCGCTGGACAACACCGGCTCCATGGCCGGCGCCCGCATGACGGCGTTGAGGACGGCGACCAAATCATTGCTCGACACGCTCGAGGCGACAAAATCGCCGACGCGCCAGATCCGCGCCTCGCTGGTTCCGTTCGTCACGGCCGTCAACGTCGATGGCGATGAATTCGACCCTTCCTGGATCGACATGGACGGCAAGTCCTCCACCAACGGCGTCAATTTCCCGGTCATCGACGGCAAGCGTGCCAATCATATGGCGCTTTTCAAGCAGCTCAAGTTAACCGGCTGGACCGAGCCTGGATGGAACGGCACCGGGTGGAAGGGCTGCGTCGAGGCGCGGCCGGGCACCTACAACATTTCCGACACCCCACCCGACCCGAACGAGCCCGATACGCTGTTCGTTCCGTATTTTGCGCCGGACGATCCCGAAGTTGCCCAGATGCCGTCTGCCTCTTATGGCAATGCGGCCAAATACTACAACAATTCCTATCTCGACGACGTCAGCGACAAGACCAAGCTCGCCAAGCAGAAGGGCAACCTTCTCGGTATCGATCTCACCGATCTCCTCGGCGATCCGTTGACGCCCGGCAAGTCTGCCAAGGAAAAGGTCGCCAAGTATGTTGCGCCCGCCAAGGAACTCATCACCGAGACGGGCACCCCCATCACCGTTGGCCCGAACCGCGCTTGCCCCACACCCGTCGTCCCGCTGACCGACGATTTCGACAAGCTGCGCAAGGCAGCAAGCGAGATGACCGAGTGGAACGGTTCAGGCACCAATGTCTCCGAGGGCCTGTCGTGGGGAATGCGGGTGCTGTCGCCCGCCGCCCCCTATACCGATGGAGCGCCGTGGAAGACGCCCGGCGTCAGCAAGATCGTGCTTTTGCTCACCGACGGTGAGAACGTCGTCTATGGCGCCAGCGAACAGCCGACGAAGTCCGACTACACATCCTATGGCTATCTCGCAGGTGGCCGTTTCGGATCGGATAGCCAGGCGACCGCAGCGCGCAATGTCGACGGCTGGACGAAAAGCGTTTGCACGCAGTTGAAGAACGAGGGCGTGCAAATCTACACCATGGTGCTGCAATCCGACACCGCCGCCAACCGCTCGCTTTACAGCGCGTGCGCATCGGATCCGAGCGGCTACTATGCCGTCAACGATCCGACCAAACTGCCGGACGTATTCCAGCAGATCGCCAACAGGTTCTCGAAGCTGCAATGGACGGATTGAACGCGTGAAGGGTCGCCAGGCCCGAGCCTCACGGGATCGTTTGGCTCAACTCGTATGGGCGACGATTTTGTCGACCGTCTCGGGGAAGAAGTCCGGCGCTGCGAGGCGTTTGCCGAACATCATGTCGTACTGCAGCAGCCGGAAATCGCGGATTGTCGGGTCGATCTCCTTCTGCCGTGACCAATCTGGCGTAGCTTCGCCCGTCGGCGTCAGCAACAAATTGCGGTCGACGACGCGGTAGCGTTCGCGCATCTCACCCAGGAAGCCGGTGTAGTAGGGGTGGGTGATGCCGGCGGTGGTGAGGATATGATAGGGCAGGAACGCCGGGCTCACCGCGCCCAGGTTCTCGACCGGACCGGAGTGGTTCGACCAGATGATCAGCGGCGTCTGGTGATGTTCAAGTGCGGCTTGCGGCGTCGGTTCCTTGCGCGGCGCGACATTGTCTTTCAGGAAGCCGGTTTCGACATAGACCGGCCCCAGCGGCGGCAGATGGTCGCCGAAGAAGGCGATCACGGTGGGACGGGAGCGTTTCTTCGCCCATTCGACAAGGCGTTCAAGGCCACGATCGGCATCGGCCGAGCCCTCGGCGTAGCTGAGCAGCGATTCGCGTGCCCATTGGCTGATCGGTGCCTGCACCGTGTGTGTCGGATTGTAATAGCGGTTCGGTTCGTAGGGGCCGTGGTTCTGCAGGCTGACCGCAAAGAAGAACACCGGCTCATCGCTGGCGTCGGCCTCGCTGATGATCTCGTCGGTCATCGCCGCGTCGGACGCCAGCGGCCCGCGCTTTTGCAGGGGCGGCAGCGTCTCTTCGGATTTGAAATCGTTGAAGCCGAAGTCCGCGTAGACCGCGCCACGGTTCCAGAACCAGTTGGTGCCGGGATGGATGGCGCGCGCCCGGTAGCCCTGGCTCTTCAGGAAGGTTGCGAGCGAAGGCGTCGGCGTGCGCACATATTGCTGATAGGGGATGCTGCCGGCCGGCAGGAAGGCGTTGGAAAAGCCGGTCAGCGCCTCGAACTCGATGTTGGCGGTCATGCCGCCGAATTCGGGCGAGAACATCGAGCCCGAACGCAACGCGCGCACGTTGGGGATCGGGTCGGGCGTGATGGTGACGCCGGGCAGCTTGGTCGGATCCCAGAAGGATTCGCTCATGACGATGATGATGTCGGGCTTCTCCGCCGGCATCGAGGCGGTCACATCGGTCCTGTCGATCGCCGCGATTGCCTTGTCTGAATAGCCTGGCGGTGCCGAGACATGGGCCATCGGCACGTTGAGGGCAAAGGCCAGGGCAAAGCCGTTGGAAGCATAGTTTTCCTTCTGGTCCCACATGATCGGGATGATCTGAAGCCGGTCCCTGGTCCAGGAGAAGGTGGCGTAGTCCATGATCGAAACGAAGAAGGCGAGCAGCGGCACCGCCAGCGTCAGCCGGGCAAGGCGGCCCTTGCGGCTGAGCGCCGGAACCTTGCGGCGCCATTGCCGCCAGCCATAAACGAGCAGCGACAGGCCGCCGATGATGCCGACGACCATGGCGAGCGCGGTCATCGGCCGGTCGCGCACCAGCAGCGGCAGCAGCGCGAAGATCTGGCGGGCATAGAGGAAATCGGTGGGATAGAGCGGATCGCCGAGATAATGCGACTTCTGGTGGCCGACGAAGGCAAGGGACAGCGTCAGCGGCGCGACGATCATCAGGCTCTGGTGGCTGCGACCAAGCACGGCATCGAGGCCGATCAGGATCAGCGCAAACACGACGATGGTGGTCCAGCCCGGCTTGAGCGGCTGCAGGAAGAAGGAAACCGTACCGGCAAAGTCGCCGCGCACGATCAATTCGATGGCAAACACCAACACGGCCGCGATCGCCAGGCTGATCAGCCCATAGCGGACGACCGGCCATCTCCGGCCCGGCAGATAGCCGGTGGACGGATCGTCTTCCAGGAACTGTGGCGCGGCTTTGCCGACGCGTTTGGAACTCTTTGCCACTTTAACTTCCCCACCCAGTGACAAACACGTCACTCGATTGTCATATAATTGTCACGCAAAGCTAGCGCCTGTGGCGGAAATAAGAAGAGCCAGCAAACGATTCGTGAGCGGTTTTCATCAGGAGTGATCGCCAAAAAGCCTTTCGGAACAGGCACTCGGCCGGCGATGATGCCAACGGGCAGGGTCGAACTGGGCTTGACTTGGCGGCCTGCCTTGCGTCACAGGCAAGAAAAACCCGACTATCAGGCAAGCAAAACCAGCCCTTGGGAGCCCTCGCATGGCCGTTGCATTCACCTTTCCTGGACAAGGCAGCCAGGCTGTCGGCATGGGCAAGGATCTCGCCGATGCCTTTCCCGAGGCGCGGAGGGTCTTCCAGGAGGTTGACGACGCGCTTGGCGAAAACCTGTCGAAGCTGATCTGGGAAGGGCCGGAGGAGACGTTGACGCTGACCGCCAATGCGCAGCCGGCGCTGATGGCGGTGTCGCTGGCGGCGATCAGGGCGCTGGAATCGCGCGGCTTCTCGCTGAAGGACAAGGTCGCCTATGTGGCCGGCCATTCGCTGGGCGAATATTCGGCGCTCGCGGCCGCCGGCTTCGTTTCGGTTGCCGATGCCGCCAGGCTGCTGCGCATCCGGGGCAATGCCATGCAGGCGGCGGTGCCGGCCGGCGAGGGCGCCATGGCGGCTATCATCGGACTGGAACAGGCGGATGTAGAAGCCGCCTGCGCCGAGGCTGCCCAAGGGGCTGGCTCTGTCTGCCAGGTGGCGAACGACAATGGTGGCGGCCAGCTGGTCATTTCAGGCACAAAGGGCGCAGTGGAGCTGGCGGCGAAACTTTGCACGGAAAAGGGCGCCAAGCGGGCGCTGATGCTGCAGGTTTCGGCGCCTTTCCATTCTGCGCTGATGACGCCGGCGGCCGACATCATGCGCGAGGCTCTGGCCAGCGTGGCGAAGGCCGTCCCGGTGGTTCCAATCGTCTCCAACGTCACCGTCACCCCGACCAATGATCCGGACGAGATCGCGCGGCGTCTGGTCGAGCAGGTGATTGCCCGGGTGCGCTGGCGCGAGACGGTGGAATGGTTCGGCGCAAACGGCATCGCCACGCTTTACGAGATCGGCGCCGGAAAGGTGCTTTCAGGCCTTGCGCGGCGCATCAACCGCGACATCGCCACTGCGTCGGTCGGTTCCGCGGCTGATGTCGAGGCGGTGCTGGCGGCGCTTGCTTAATCTAGTGCCATTTGACCCTGCCCGTGCAAAGGGTGTTCTCTTCTCAATCAGGAGACAAAAATGTTCGAATTGACTGGCCGCAAAGCACTCGTCACCGGCGCATCGGGAGGCATTGGCGAGGCGATCGCCAGGGTGCTGCATGCGCAAGGCGCCATCGTCGGCTTGCATGGCACCCGCGTCGAGAAACTGGAGACGCTGGCTGCCGAGCTAGGCGACCGGGTCAAGCTGTTCCCGGCCAACCTGTCGAACCGCGACGAGGTCAAGGCGCTCGGCCAGAAGGCGGAGGCCGACCTCGAAGGTGTCGACATCCTGGTCAACAATGCCGGCATCACCAAGGACGGGCTGTTCGTGCGCATGTCGGACGCCGACTGGGACAGCGTGCTCGAGGTCAACCTGACCGCTGTCTTCAGGCTGACCCGCGAACTCACCCATCCAATGATGCGCCGCCGTCACGGCCGTATCATCAACATCACCTCGGTTGTCGGCGTCACCGGCAATCCTGGCCAGACCAACTACTGCGCCTCCAAGGCCGGCATGATCGGCTTTTCCAAATCGCTGGCGCAGGAGATCGCCACCCGCAACATCACCGTCAACTGCGTCGCCCCGGGCTTCATCGAATCGGCGATGACCGACAAGCTCAACGACAAGCAGAAGGAGGCGATCATGGCGGCGATCCCGACGCGCCGCATGGGCACCGGCGCTGAAGTCGCATCCGCCGTTGCCTATCTCGCCTCCAACGAAGCCGGCTACGTCACTGGCCAGACCATCCATGTGAATGGCGGCATGGCGATGATCTGAACGAGGTCCGGCGGAGTTGTTGCCGGCTTGTGAAAAGAGACCATTTCGGCTTGGACCTCAGCTATTTTTCGTGTAATGCGGCCCGCAACCCGGCGGTTCGGGCAAAAACCGGTCCGTGGCCGTTGCGTTTCCGGCAGGACCATCTTTCAGCTTGATTAGCGGCATTCTGCCCGCTAACGAAGACAGACAAACAAAAGACGAGGATGCCCAAATGAGTGACACCGCAGAGCGCGTCAAGAAGATCGTCATCGAGCACCTTGGTGTCGATGCCGACAAAGTGACGGAGCAGGCGAGCTTCATCGATGATCTGGGCGCCGACAGCCTCGACACGGTCGAACTCGTGATGGCGTTCGAAGAAGAATTCGGCGTCGAGATTCCCGACGATGCGGCCGAGACCATCCTGACCGTTGGCGATGCGGTGAAGTATATCGACAAGGCATCCGCCTGACGCTTTCCGAAGTCATCACCGGGGAGGACCTGCGATGAGGCGTGTCGTCGTCACGGGCCTTGGGTTGTTGTCGCCGTTCGGCATGGGCTTCGAGCACAGCTGGAAGGAACTACTGACCGGCCGCAGCGCAGCCAAGCGCATCACCGAGTTTGAGGTGGAGGATCTTGCCTGCAAGATCGCCCACGTCATTCCGCGTGGCGATGGCAGCAATGCCACCTTCAATCCCGAGGCCGTGCTCGAGCCGAAGGAATTGCGCAAGATCGGCGACTTCATCCTGTACGGGATTGCCGCCGCCGACGAGGCGCTGAAGGATTCCGGCTGGGAGCCCAAGACCCATGCCGAGCAGTGCGCTACGGGCGTGCTGATCGGCTCCGGTATTGGCGGCATCGAAGGCATCGCCGAGAACGCGATGATCCTCAAGGAACGCGGCCCGCGCCGCATCAGCCCGTTCTTCATCCCCGGCCAGATCATCAATCTCGTCTCCGGGCAGGTCTCGATCCGGCACGGGCTGAAAGGCCCGAACCACGCGGTCGTCACGGCCTGTTCGACCGGTGCGCACGCTATTGGCGACGCTGCCCGGCTGATCATGTGGGGCGATGCCGACGTGATGGTCGCCGGCGGCGCCGAAGCGCCGGTGACGCGGCTGTCGATCGCCGGCTTCGCCGCGTGCCGGGCGCTGTCGACCGATCGCAACGATGCGCCGCAAACCGCGTCGCGCCCCTATGACCGCGACCGCGACGGCTTCGTCATGGGCGAGGGCGCCGGCGTCGTCGTGCTTGAAGAGCTCGAACATGCCAAGGCGCGCGGCGCCAAGATTTACGCCGAGGTGACCGGCTACGGCCTCACCGGTGATGCTCATCACATCACCGCGCCTGCCGAAGACGGCGACGGCGCCTTCCGCTGCATGACGGCGGCGTTGAACCGGGCCAAGCTGACGCCTGCCGATGTCGACTACATCAACGCGCACGGCACCTCGACCATGGCCGATACGATCGAACTCGGCGCCGTCGAGCGGCTTGTCGGCAATGCCGCGTCTAAGATTTCGATGTCGTCCACCAAGTCGTCGATCGGCCATCTGCTGGGGGCGGCGGGTGCTGCCGAAGCGATCTTTTCGATCCTCGCCATTCGCGACAATGTCGCGCCGGCGACCATCAACCTCGACAACCCGGAGCGCGAGACCGCGATCGACCTGGTGCCCAACAAGCCGCGCGCTCGCCAGATCGACGTTGCACTGTCCAATTCCTTCGGCTTTGGCGGCACCAACGCTTCGCTCGTCTTCCAGCGCTATAATGGCTGATCGTCCAACTGCCCGGCGATGCTTCGGCATGCCGTCAATTTTGCCATATTCGCCCCTACTCTGCCGCAGGGGATTCGTTGAGCGATCAAACGGTAGGGCAAAATGAACACAAATCCGGCGGGCAACGGAGAATTCGGACAGCGTCCGGCATCTGGTCCGATCGTGCCGAAGACGGCGAGCGAGGCCTTGCGGCCGGAGGCCGGAACACCGCCGCCGAAGCGCTCGCGTGCTTCGCGCAGCCAGGTCGTCGTGTTCATGAACTTCGTCATCTCCGCGGTGATGCTGATGGTTCTGGCGGCCGGCGCCGTGGTCTATTTCGGCAAGCAGGAATTCACTGAAGCTGGCCCCTCGGCCAATGGCGACACGTTCCTGGTCAAGCCGAACACCGGCGTCCAGGATATTGCCGACCAGCTCGAACGCCGCGGACTGATCAGCGACGCCCGGATCTTCCGCCTTGGCGTGCGCGCCTACGGCAATGATTCGGCGCTGAAGGCCGGCGAGTACGAGATCAAGCCCAAGGCTTCCATGCGCGACATTATGGAGCTTTTGAAGAGTGGCAAGTCGGTGATGTATTCGCTGACCGTTCCAGAAGGGTTGACGGTCGATCAGGCGCTGCAGCGCATCGCCGATGAGCCGGCCTTAAGCGGCGATATGCCGGCGACCACTCCTCCCGAAGGCAGCCTCGCCACCGACACGCTGCGCTTCACGCGCGGCGCGACGCGCCAGCAGATGATCGACAAGCTGCTGGCGGATCAGAAGAAGCTGGTCGACGATGTCTGGCAGCGACGCGCGCCGGACCTGCCGCTGGCCAATGTCGAAGAGTTCGTCACGCTGGCCTCGATCGTCGAGAAGGAAACGGGCAAGGGCGACGAGCGTTCGCGGGTTGCCGCCGTCTTCCTGAACCGACTGGCCAAGGGCATGCGCCTGCAATCCGACCCAACCATCATCTACGGTCTGTTCGGCGGCAAGGGCAAGCCGGCGGACCGGCCGATCTATCAGTCGGACATCGAGAAGCAGACACCCTACAACACCTATGTGATCAACGCGCTGCCACCGACGCCGATCGCCAATCCGGGTCGGGCGGCGCTGGAGGCGGTGGCCAATCCGTCGAAGACCGACGATCTTTACTTCGTCGCCGATGGTACCGGCGGGCATGTCTTTGCCGCGACGCTGGAAGAGCACAATGAGAACGTCGCCCGCTATCGCGCGTTGCAGAAGAAGCAGGCCGACGACGCCGCCCAAGGCGCCAACACCAACGGCGCCAACACCAACGGCGCCGGCGACAGCAATGCCGACAAGCCGGCTGACGGCGGCGACGACAGCGGCGGCGGCGATGCGGGCGCTGCCCAGTAGGGCGAAGAAAGGCGTTGCCACAAGGCGGCGTCCCTGACATTTGGAGCAGCGCCGCGCGTCCGATTTCGACGCGCCTGCGGCGCAGTCATTTTAAGCCGCACGTGCTCCCTCCGGAAAACCGGTTTCGGAGTGATGTGCCAGGGACTTGTGGGCGATATGAATTTGCAGAGCATGACCGGTTTTGCACGTGCCGTCGCCGAGCATGAAGGCACGGCGATCGCCTGGGAGGTCAAGTCCGTCAACGGCAAGAGCGTCGAGGTGCGGCTGCGATTGCCGCAAGGCTTCGAACGGCTGGAACCGGTCGTCAGGCAGACGCTTCAGAAGCGCTTTGCGCGGGGTAATTTCCAGGCGACGCTGACCATTGGCCGTGCCGCCGGCGCGCAGGCGCAGCCGGTCGTCAACGAAGCCTTTCTGAAGGACCTGGCGGGGCTCGCCAAGCGGTTGCAGGAGCAGTTCGGTGTTGCCCCCGCGACATCAGACGGATTGCTTTCTCTGCGCGGCGTGCTCGATATTCCCGAGACAGTCGAAACCGAAGAGGTGCGCGCCGCGCTCGACATCGCGATCACGGCCGCGCTCGAGGTGGCCCTCAAAGGACTGGAACAGGCGCGACAGGGCGAAGGTGCCGCACTGGCCCTGCTGCTGGCGGGCCATATCGACGCCATCGAGGCGCTGACGTTGCGGGCCGAGGCCGATCCGTCTCGCGAGACGGCGGCGATCCGCGAACGCCTCGCCGAGCAGGTCAGGCTGCTGATGGACGCGTCCGCCAACCTGGACGCCAGCCGGCTGCACATGGAGGCGGCTTTCCTGGCCACCAAAGCCGATATTCGCGAAGAGATCGACCGGCTGAAAACGCATGTCGCATCTGGTCGGGCACTGCTTGAGGGCGGCGGCGCGGTCGGCCGCAAGCTCGATTTTCTGGCACAGGAATTTAACCGCGAATCGAATACGCTGTGCTCGAAGTCGAACGCCGCTACGGTCACCGCGATCGGGCTGGAGCTGAAGGCCGTGGTCGACCAGTTTCGTGAACAGATCCAGAATCTGGAGTAGCCGATGGTTGCCAAGGATTTAGGGTCCCGCATTCGCCGCCGGGGCCTGATGCTCGTCCTGTCGTCGCCATCCGGCGCCGGCAAGTCGACAATTGCGCGCAACCTTCTGGAAAGCGATTCCAGCCTCGAACTGTCGGTCTCGGTCACCACCAGACCGCGCCGCGGCAGCGAGATCGAGGGTGTTCACTACCATTTCCGGACAATGCGCGATTTCGAGCGGCTGCGCGATTCCGACGCCCTGCTGGAATGGGCCGAAGTGCACGGCAATTGCTACGCGACACCGCGCGAGCCGGCCGAACTGGCGCTGGCTGAAGGGCGCGACATGCTGTTCGACATCGATTGGCAAGGCGCACAGCAGCTCAAGGAGAAGATGCGCGCCGACATCGTCTCGATCTTCATCCTGCCGCCGTCGATGAAGGAATTGAAGGCGCGGCTGAAGCGTCGTGCCGAAGACCAGGAGGCGGTGATCGAGACGCGGCTGAAAAACGCCCGCAACGAGATCGAGCACTGGAAGGAATATGATTTCGTCATCGTCAATGACGACCTCGACCGCGCCTTCGCCGAAGTGCGCGGCATCGTCGTCGCCGAGCGGCTAAGACGCGATCGCCGGCCCGGCCTGTTCGATTTCGTCTCGGGACTGTTGGACGAGAAGACCGGCTGATGCTTCTTCCTTCCCCTGTGAACGGGGAGAAGAAAGCTACACCGTGTTGGTCAGGCGTACGAATTCGTCGACGCTGAGTGTTTCGGCGCGGCGTGTCGGATCGATGCCGGCGCGTTCGAGCAAGGCTTCGCCGCCGAGACTTTTCACGCTCTGTCGCAGCATCTTGCGGCGTTGGCCGAAGGCGGCTTCGGTGACGCGGCCGAGTTTTTTCACGTCGGCGGGAAGGGGTGTCGCGCGCGGCTCCAGATGCACCACAGAAGAGGTGACCTTGGGCGGCGGCGTGAATGCCTGGGGCGGCACGTCGAAGGCGATCCTGGCCTGCGTGCGCCAGCCGGCCAGCACGCCAAGCCTGCCATAGGCATCGCTGCCGGGTGTGGCGACGATGCGTTGGGCCACCTCGCGCTGGAACATCAGCGTCATCGATGCATAGAAGGGCGGCCATTCGCCGACCGTCAACCAGCGCACCAGCAGCTCCGTGCCGATATTGTAGGGCAGGTTGGCGATGATCTTGACCGGGCCGCCGGCTCCCCCATCGGCAAGTGTTGCAAAGTCTGTTTTCAGCGCATCGCCGGATACAATCTCCAGCCGGCCGGGATAATGATCCGATATTTCGGCGAGCGCCGCCAGGCAGCGTTCGTCGCGCTCGATGGCAATGACGTGGCGCGCCCCGTTGGCAAGCAATGCGCGGGTCAGCCCGCCGGGGCCGGGACCGACCTCGATCACGGTTGCATTGGACAAGTCGCCGGCGGTGCGGGCGATCTTGCCGGTGAGGTTGAGGTCGAACAGGAAATTCTGGCCGAGCGCCTTCCTTGCCTGCAGCCCATGACGCTCGATCACCTCGCGCAGCGGCGGCAGCCCATCGATGCTCATGCGCGCAGGTTCAGGCAGGAAGCGCTCATGCGGCTGCGGCCCTTGTGCCGCTGTCGGCCAATCGCCTGGCGAGCTTCAGCGCCGCCATCAGGCTGTCGGGCCGCGCCACGCCTTTGCCGGCGATGTCGAAGGCGGTGCCGTGGTCGGGCGAGGTGCGAATGAAGGGCAGGCCAAGCGTTACATTGACCGCCTCGTCGAAGGCCAGTGCCTTGGCCGGAATGAGTGCCTGGTCGTGATACATGCACAGGGCTGCGTCGTAGCCGGCCCGTGCCCGGGCGTGGAACAATGTGTCGGCGGGCAGGGGGCCGAAAGCGTCGATGCCGTCGGCTCGCAGGATGTCGACCGCCGGGCGCACGATGCGCTCGTCCTCGAGGCCCATGGCACCGCCTTCACCCGCATGCGGATTGAGCCCGGCAATGGCCAGCCGCGGCCTGGCGATGCCGAAGCGGCCGATGAGGTCGGTGGCGGTGATGCGGGCGGTCGCGACGATCAATTCGATGGTCAGCGCCTTGGGCACCGCCGCCAGCGCGATGTGGATGGTGACTGGGACGGTGCGCAACTCGGGGCCGGCCAGCATCATCACCGGCATCGACTCGACGCCAGTGTGACGGGCCGACAGATGCGCCAGATATTCGGTATGGCCGGGAAAGCCAAAGCCGGCATCGTAGAGCGGCTTCTTGGCGATCGGGCAGGTGACGACAGCGGCGGCGTCGCCGACAAGGCAGTCGGCGACGGCGCGGTCGATGGCTTCGATGGTGGCGGCCGCATTGGCCGGGTCCGGCCGGCCGGGGCTGTCGATGCAGCGAGCAGCCAGCGGAACGATCGGCAGGGCGCGGCCAAACACTTGCGCCGCTTTCGCGGGTGTCGTTTCAACGACCGGCAACGAAATGCCGAGGAGGCAGGCCCGGGAGGCGATCAGCGCCGGATCGGCGAGCAGATAGAAGGGAGGCAAGGCCGCGGCCTCGCGCGCCATGAACGCGGCAATCGCGATCTCCGGCCCGATGCCGGACGGATCGCCGGCGCTCAAGGCGAGCGCAATCACTGTGCTGCCCACGTCAGCGCTTGACGATGCGGGCTTTCGCCTTCAACTCGTCGACATATTTCTTGCTGAGCTCATCGGCGTTCTTGTCACCACCTGAGCCTTCGCTCTGGAACACCATCTGGGCAACCTTATCGTCCGAGACTTCGCGCGACGAGCAGATGCCGATGAATTCGACGCCGCGTTCGGTCTCGCGCGTGACGGTTGCGCCACCGACCTTGGTTGCCTTGATCTGCTCGGCCCAGTCCGACGGCAGTTGCGGCGCCAGCACCCGGCCCAGGTCACGAACGGTGACGTCGATCAGGCCCTTGGCGAACTCATGCGTCGTGCTGCAGCCGTTGAAGCGGGCGCGCATGGCGTCAGCCTCACGCTTGCGTTTGGCCAGCGTCGCGCTGCGCTCGGCGGCTGGTACCACGAAGATGACCTGCTGCAGCATGTACTCGGTAGCGCTCGGCTTGGAGCCGCCTTTTTCGAGCATCTTCCTGACAAGGTCTTGCTCGCTGACGGCGCCGGTGCCATCGCCAGAACGGTAACGCGCGCTCAAGGCCTGGTTCCAGGCCATCTGGGCGCGGATGAATTCCTTGAAGTGGCCCTTGGTGACGCCTGATTTCTCCATGACGCCGTCGAGCTGGCTGAGCTGCATCTTGTTGTTCGAGGCAAAGCGCTGGTAGGCAGCCTCGACCTGCGCATCGCTGATGCGGATACCAAGCCGCTTGGCCTCGGCCAGTCGTAGCGTCTGGTCGATCATTTCCTGGGCGGCATCGCCCTTCTTGCGCTGCAGCTTCAAGAAGGCGGCGCGATGGGCGATGTCACCGGAGGTGACCGGAACGTCGTTGACGACGTATTTGATCTCGCTGGCGAAAGCCGGCGGCGTCATCACGGTGACCGACACGGACGTCGCCGCCAAAAGCAGCGCGAACCCTGCTGAAAACAGATATTTCCTCATCGTTGGCATCCCAATTCTATCCCGGTTCCGCCCAATTCATGCGTTCCGGGTGCACGAAATCCGTGCCAGCCCTATGCGGCGAAACGATGTCGCCGACTGTTACTGGATCGAGTCGATGGCGCTGCTCGACGAGCCGAAATCGCCGAGGGTACGGAACGACAGGTTGAAGCCGATGGTCTGCGACACCTCCCTGGTGTTCAGGTCCCGCGACTGCGAGTACGTCATCAGATAGGTGAAGCAGGAGTCGTTGTAGGCGAAGCCGACGCCGTCCCTGACCAGCAGGCTTTCCTGCAAATCGTAGGTTCCGGTCCCGAAGATGCGCCAGTTCTCAGCGAGATGCGTCGACGCACCGAGCGAGACTTCGTGGCGGTCGGTCGTGAAACCGTAAAGCGGCTGTGCCTGGATGAAGGCGTATTTGGCCGTCAGCGATACCGGCAGGCCGGTGTAGGCGGCCTTTAGCTCGCCGCGGCGCATTTCAAAGCTCTGTTCGTCGAACCGGCCGCTAACCGAGGCAGCAAAGCCATTGGGGCTGCTGACACCAAACAGGCCGACATAGTCCGACTTGGTAGTGTCGAGGCCCGAGAAGGCGCCGACATTCACCAGATCCGGCGCGGCGAAGGAATTCTCGCCACCAATCTGATAGGACTGGCCGAAAATGGCATTGGTGCCCCAGCCATTGTTGTAGGAGCCGGAATAGCGCAGGCCGACATTGGCGCGCGAACCGCCTTCGACACGGTCGTATCCGGAGAACTTGTCGCGTTCGAACAAAGTGGTCGCGTCGAAGACCATGCTTTGGGCGTCTTCATTGGGAACCGCAAGCCCGCCGACATATTGCTCGTTCGGGCGCATGAAGACCTGTGCCATCGGCTCGACGACATGGCTCGAATTGGCAGCCGAAAACAGCACCGGCCAACGCATTTCGAGCCCGGCGGTCGCCATGAAACGAGCAAACGACGAGCGCATATCGTCCTGCTGGCCCAAATTCGTTGCCATCTGGTTGACTGCGGCAAGCGAAGCCGATGACGCGTTGACGTAGTCGACATCGCCCTGCAGCGCGAGCAACGGCGTCAGCACCAGCCCATTATCGGTGACGAAGGACCGCTTCCACTCGGCCTCGGTGGTGAGACGTCCGGATTCGCCGTCGATGCCGCGGACACGTTGGACGCCCGACGCCGGTGTGTTGGGGGTGAAGTAGGTCTGATCGAGATCGTCGCGGCGGATGACGCGCGCGTTGGCATTGAGTGACAACTGACCGCCGGCCACCGACATGTCGGGAATATAGGCGTAGTCGAGCGTCGGCAGCACCCAGGGCTGCTGGTTGCTACGTGCGGAGATATTGCTGTTGGGCGCATCTTCCTGCACCTCGAAGTGCATGGCGCGCAGGTCGAAATAGTTGCGGCCGTTGAGACCCGTCAGGTAGACCGACGACTGGTGGACGCTGCTGCCGTACTTGTCGATGCCGTAGGTGTTCGAGAAGTTCTTGTCGGTCTGCAGCAGCACATCCCAGCCGAAATTCCAGCGCGGATTGATGGCGAACTGCCCCTGGGTGCCCATCATGCCGCGGAATTTGTTCGGATCGCCAACTTCACCCGAATTGATGTTGTGGCCAGCAGTGGCTGGGAATGCATCCGTGTCCAGGAAGGCATCAGGATCCCGCTGCTGAATCCCGGCAATCTTCAAACTGTACTGACCATTGTTGAAGCGCTGGCGCCACTCGGCCTCACCGAGGAAGCCTTGCTTGGTGTAGCCGGTGCCGGTGACGGTCAGGTCGTAGGTCGGTGACAAGGCGAAATAATAGGGAACCTTTACGCCGACGCCGAGATCGCTCTTGTAGACGATGCTGGGGATCAGGAAGCCGCTCTTGCGCTTCACTGTCGGGTCGGCAATCTCAAACGCGGGCAGGTAGGCAAGCGGGAAGCCGAAGAACTCGAAATTCGCGTTCTCGAAGCGAACCGTCTTCTTCTCGCCGTTCCAGATGATTTTCCTGGCCTTGACGCGCCATGTCGGCGCCTTGTTGGGCTTGTCCTCGCACGGTTCGCAGGCGGTGTAGACGCCATTGTGGAACGTGGTCAGCACGCCGCCCATGCGCTCGGCGCTTTCAGCGGCAAAATAGGCCTTGTCGATGGTTTCGACGCGCAAAGCGTTGACGAAGCCGTCGGCGAAATCATCGGTGATGTCGATATGTTCCGAATTGATCTTGGTGCCGTCGCTGTTGACGACCTCGACATTGCCGCTAGCGACCATCCGCTTGGTGTTGCGGTTGTATTCGACCCGCTGGGCGACAAGGCGATTGCCGCCGTAGTCGATCTGCACGCCACCGACGGCGGTCACCGTCCGGTTGTCGTTGTTGTAGACCAGCGTGTCGGCCGCCAGCAGCATCTGCGAGCCGGACGGAACCGTGGCCGCCATGTCGCTGACGTCCTGCGCAAGCGCAGGCATCGGCACGGCGCAGGCAAGCAGGCACGCCAAGGCGCTACCCGCATAGAGGCGCGCCAAACCGGCCTGCCTGTTGCTGGGCAAAAACGCCTCCCTCACTAGCCGTCTTCCTTGTATAGCAGGAAAGTCACCCCGAAGAACATAGCCACCACGACCGGGACCCAGGCGGCTACGACAGTCGGCACAAATCCCGCCACGCCGAATGCCTTCACCAGAACCGAAACGACATAAAGCAGAAAGCCGGCGACGATGCCACCCAGAATCATCGTCGCTGACTGTCCCATCCGAGCAAATCGCATTGATACCGTTGCCGCAATCAGCGTCATGGCGACGAGAAGGAACGGCAACGCCACCAGCGAATCAAACTGCATGGCAAAGGCATTTGCCTTGAGGCCGAAGGAACGGGCAACCTCGATCTTTCCGGGCAGATCATAAAACGGAATGGTTTCGGGGCGCGCCAGCCGCTCCTGCACGAATTCGGGCTTCAGATTGGTCGGCACGCGATCGTTTGTCGCTGCCTGGATCGTGCCGTTCTGGAACGTCCTGACGTCCTGCAATTCCCAATAGCCGTCGCGCAGGAAGGCGCGCGCGGCATCCTTGCGCTCGACGATGTTGCCTTGCGGGTCGAGAACGAAAAAGACGACATCGGCCATCTCGAGGCCTTGGTTGAGGATGGCACGCGCACCGATGATGGTGTCCCCGGAGCTGGTTTTCTGCCGGATCCAGGGTGCGGCATCGGCCGAAACCGTGTTCGATTTGCCGGAGCGCAGCTCGGTTTCGATCTGCTCGGACCAGGAAAAGGCGTGCGCGGCGAGTGGATTGATGACGCCAACCGACAGGACGCCGAACAGCAACGCTCCGATGCAGCAGGGCAACAGGAATTGCCAGGCCGACACGCCGGCGGAACGCGCGATGACCAGTTCGTAGCGACGGTTGAGCGACACCAGCGTCGCCATCGCCGAGAACAGGCCGACAAACGGCACCGTCTGCAGCATGATCATCGGCATCCGCAGCCCGGAAATGGCCACCGCCGTCCCGTAGGTGAACCCGGGCAGGCCGGTGGTGCGGCCGGAAAGCTCGGTGAAATCGATCAGGAACACCAGCGCCAGGAGGCCGATGAAGAACCAGACGGTGATCGTCACGTAGCGGAAGAAGAAATAGCGGCCCAGCGTCCAGCCCATCAGCTGACCCCTTGCCCTGAAGTGCCGCGCCCGGACAAACGCAGCTTCAGCGCGTTCCAACTGTCACCGGTGCGGGTGGCGAAGTTGGTCATCCAGTCTGCCCAGGCTACCGGCAGCTCCAAGGTCCGGTTGGAGACGATGAACCAGATCGCCACCGCCGAAGCCACGATGGGCACGCCATAGACCATATAGGCGTATTGCGGGACCTCGTCGGCCTTGCTGGCGGCAAAGAAGCCCAGCCAGCGCACGAACAGCGATACCGAAATCGCCGTGATCAGCGGATTGACGCGTGCCTCGCGGTGCGAGCGGGCGTCCCCGGCGACCGCGAGCGCGATCAGTGCGAAGACTATGGAATAGGCCCATTCCGAAAACCGCTGGTTGAGCTCGGCCCGGTATTCAAGGGGGATTTGCTGGTAGTTCTTGTCGTTGGGGTTTGGATTGAGCAGGTACTGCGTCGTCTGGTCCTTCGGCAGCAGCGTCACCTCCGAAGCTGCCGCCATGAAGGCTGACATGTCGAAGGCATAGGATGTGAACCGGATGACCGACAGGTCGCCAGTCAGCGTTTTGCGATGAATGACGCCGTCATTCATCATCAGCACCTTTTCGCCGCCGCGTTCGATGATGTTGCCGGTCTTGGCGTAGTAGACGAGGTTGACCCCTTCTTCGCGCGAATCCGCGACGAAGATGCCGCCCAGCCGATTGTCGGGAAGCCGCTCGCCGATCTGCAGGAACAGCCCATCCTCGATCTTGCGGAAGGTGCCTTCCTGGATGATCAGCGACAGCAGGTCCGCGTGCGACGCCGCCACCAGGGCCCGGTTCTTCTGCCGAGCATAAGGGTCGATGCCATTGTCGACGGCAAAGGAAAAGACGCTGGCCGCGAGTGCCAGAAGCATGATCGGCCGCACGATCGTCCAGCGCGAGGCGCCCGCGGCGTTGACGACGGCGAGCTCGGAATCCGAATTCATGACACTAAGTGTCTGTGCCACCGCCACCACCACGGCAAAGGGGACCACGATCGGGATGATGGAGGGAAGGATGAGAGCGGCCACCTCGAAGAAGGTCAGCGACGACTGGCCGCTGTCGGTGACCAGGTCGATCTTGGCCAGCACTTGCGTGGTCCAGACGATGGCCAGCGTCCACACCAGCGCAGCCAGGAAGACCACGAAAGCGCGGCGCATGATGTAGCGTTCAATGACCTTCATGAAGGCTTTTCTCGATTTTCTCGAACGGCATCATGCCACCGCACAAGGTAGCTGTCCGGCGGCGCCTGCACAACTGGCTCCATGGATGGTCGATCCGGTTCCCGTCCCACATTGCGCGCGCCCCGGCGGTCGGAGTGTCGGCGTCATTGGATAAGAAAGGGCAAACATCGATGGTTAACAACAGGTTGCGGCAAAAAGCGGGGCCGTGCCGCGAAGAATCACCATCGATTCCGTTGGTCATATGGGGTGCGAATTTGGCAAAGTCTTGCCAAATGCGGGAAAACGACCAAATGTCGCGCATCGCTTCGAACCACTTCCCCAAAAGCTACGCATTTTTCGAAAGCAGGACATGATGAGCCAAAGACCGTCGATCGCCTTCGCCAAATTTTCCGCGCCCAAGAATGGCACGGTCTTCGTGCTGTCGGCGGATGAGGGCGGCCTGAGCGACGCCGCCAAGGCTTGCGATCCGGGCAAGACATTGGAGCGGGCCTTTCCGGTCGCCGAATTCACCGGCAAGTTCGCCAGCACCGTCGAAGTCCTGGCGCCCGAAGGAGCGTCGCTCGACAGGCTGGTGGCGATCGGCGCCGGCAAGGTGTCGGGGCTCGACGAATATGCATGGCTGAAGCTTGGCGGCACCATTGCCGGGTCTCTGCGCAAGGCGACCGACGTGGCCGTGGTGCTTGAAATGGTCGGTGCCTCGCCGAGCGGCAAGGAGGCGGCAAGCCTCGCGGCAGGCATTCTTCTGCGCAGCTATGCCTTCGACAAGTACAAGACCAGAAAGGACAAGGACGAGGCCGAGCCGAAAAAGCCGGTCAAGGTCACCATCCACACCGCCGCTCCGGCCGCTGCGAAGAAGGCATTCGCCGATGCCGAGGCGGTGATGGACGGCGTGCTTCTGGCGCGTGATCTCGTCAACGAACCGGCAAACGTGCTTGGGCCGGTTGAGTTCGCCGCCCGCGCCAAGGAACTCGAGGCGCTCGGCGTCAAGGTCGAGATCCTGGCTGAGAAGGAGATGAAGAAGCTCGGCATGGGCTCGCTGCTCGGTGTCGCGCAGGGCTCGCCGCGCGGCGCCCGCATGGCAATCATGCAGTGGAACGGCGGCAAGCCGAAGGACAGCCCGGTTGCGTTCGTCGGCAAGGGCGTTACATTCGACACCGGCGGCAATTCGATGAAGCCGGCCTCCGGCATGGAGGACATGAAGGGGGACATGGGTGGTGCCGCCGCCGTCACCGGCCTGATGCATGCGCTGGCCGCGCGCAAGGCGAAGGCCAATGTCGTCGGCGTCATCGGCCTAGTCGAGAACGCCGTCGACGGCCATGCCCAGCGCCCCGGCGACATCGTCACTTCTATGTCGGGGCAGACCATCGAGGTGCTCAACACCGACGCCGAAGGCCGCCTCGTGCTGGCGGACGCGCTGTGGTACTGCAACGACCGTTTCCAGCCGAAATTCATGGTCAATCTGGCGACGCTGACGGGCGCCATCATGGTGGCGCTTGGGCAGCACCATGCCGGCCTGTTTTCCAACAATGACGAATTGGCGCAAAGGCTGACGGCGGCGGGGCAGGCGACGCAGGAGCGGCTGTGGCGCATGCCGCTCGGCGCCGAATATGACAAGCTGATCGATTCCAAGAATGCCGACATGAAGAACATTGGCGGCCGCTATGGTGGTGCCATCATCGCCGCGCAATTCCTGCAGCGTTTCGTCAAGGAGACCCCCTGGGCGCATCTCGACATTGCCGGCACCGCGATGGGCTCGCCGTCGAACGAGATCAACCAGTCCTGGGGTTCCGGTTTCGGCGTCAGGCTGCTTGATCGGCTGGTGCGAGACAATTATGAGCAGTAAGCGGGTTCATTCGGTATAGGCTGAGGCGATGGCCGACGTCCTGTTCTACCACCTGACCGAATCGACGCTGGAGGATGCGCTGCCCGGCCTCCTGGAGCGCAGCATCGACCGTGGCTGGCGCGCCGTGGTGCAGACCGGCACCGAGGAACGCCGCGATGCGCTCGACCAGCATCTTTGGACTTTTCGCGACGATTCGTTCCTCGCCCATGCAACCGATCGTGAGGCCTATCCCGGTGAACAGCCGATCCTGTTGACCACCGGCGACGGCAATCTCAACGAGGCAAAAATCCGCTTCCTGGTCGATGGCGCCATGCCGCCAGAGCTTGGCGGCTACGAGCGTGCGGTGTTCCTGTTCGACGGCCACGATGCCGCCCAGGTCGAGGCGGCCCGGGGGCACTGGAAGACGATGAAGGACGCCGGCCACGCCGTCACCTACTGGCAGCAGACGCCGGACCGGCGCTGGGAGCGCAAGGCGTAGGCGGCGTTAGCCGTTGCTGATCGTCACCTTCTTGATTTTCGTGCGGCAGGAAGATCTCTTCCCGTGGATCTGGGGTGCGCCAACTCGCGCGGCGGGCTGAAAATGCGGATCAAGATCACTGCCTGCCGCATGCGCGAGGTCGCGTGTGCTCGACGAAGGTTGAGGCGCGGCCATGGCCAGTTGCAAGCCGCCACCGTGATCGAATGCTACGACCGCGGGCGGGATAGGCGAAACAGCAGCGCACCTGTGGCGCACCGCTCGGCGCCCGCACTGCAAGCTGATTCCAACGTCGCCGACATGACGAAACATCGGCGACCGCTATGGCGACGCCATTATCGGCTTGTCGCGGATGACACTGTCTACGGCTTTGCCTTGATCCGGTTTTGTTTCCAGGTGGCGTAGTCGCCGTATTTTACCTTCATGAACTCGTCCGCCATGTTGCGATCCGAGTTCCTGAAAACGTACCAGTCGCCATCCGGAATCCTGCGCTGGTAAACCACCTTGCCGGCCTGGCGATGCTCGAAACAGGTGAGGGCGTCGGAGTCGCCTCCTGCTCCGTGCCACTTTGCGCGGAAGCAGAGCTTGCCTCCTCCAGGGAGAAACCAGATGCCGTCGCCGTAGCCCAGTTTGCCTTTGTCCGAGGTCCACGCGCTGAATTGACGGCGCTGCACGGCAAAAAAACCGGCGCCGTTTTGACCCCAGAGCCACGAACGGTTCTGGTACATCTGGTAGATACCCTCATCCGGCACCGCCTCCGCTTGGCTGGCCAGTTCGGCGACTTGCGCCGATGTCATCGCTGCCGCGGGAAGCTGGAAGGCAAAGACACCAATGGAACAGGCAAGCGCCGTTCCGATACAATTCCCCAATGCTCGTTTCATAGCCCAACCCCACTATTTTACGCCACGCCCAGTTTTGCCCCACTCCCGGGACAGCACCCCTAGGGCAAGATATGCTGGGTAACCCTCCAATCAGGCAGTCCATAGCCACCCAGCCACGGCCACACTTCCTTCTGGTTGAAGTAGACGACTGAGGTCAGCGCTGGAAATTCGGAATAGGACTTGCGGGTATCGATTTCCCATCGCGAGACATATTCCTGCTTCCCGACATAGCCGAGCTCTGCCACCACGACCGGCTTGTTGTAGCCCGCGACGCGGTCATAGCCGGGCTTCAGCGCCTCGGCGAACGTGCGGTCGTGACCGGTCTCGTTATTGTCCTTTTTCTGCAGGCCGAATACCGACAGGCCAATGACGTCGACGTAGTTATCGCCAGGGTAATACTTTTCCAGACCCTCTTCGCCCTTGGGTGACCACATATATTTGGCGGCGGGGGCAGCCTTGCGGCAGAGGTCGACCTCGCGCTTGTAAGCGGCGATCCAGTCCTTGGGAGCCCAGTTGGCCCAGGTGAAGCGGCCGTTCGTGTCCTCCATTTCCTGCGCCCAGCGAATGGTTACAGGGCTCTTCATGGCCCCCACCAGGTCGCAGATTGCCTGCATGTTGGCGTCATACTTGCCGCTCAATATGCCGTTGCGCAGTTCGCTCGGGGTGATGCGCCAGTCCTTCGACCAGGTCCACGGCTCGATGGTGATCAACAGCGACCGGTTTCGCTGAAGGGCATAGGCGTCGGCCAGGGGAAGGCTCGCCAGGTCGACGTCTTCCCAGGGCAGGAACAGTTCCTCGATGCTGGCGCTCTTGTCGGCGCTGAAGTCCCCGTAGGGATCATAGGATCCGAATGCCGAGGCGGCGCTGCTCGTCTGAACCGGATCCGCCGCGACCACGGAGCCAGCGCCCCCCGCAGTGGGGAACGTGGCGCTTCCGCCCAATACCAGCGCGATTGCAAGTGCATTTGCTGCCGAGTGTTTCATGTTTGATCTCCCATAGCTTCAGCTTCCTGCGGAAGTTGAAGCTCTCGCCCGTGCGCGTCGATGCTTGATCGACACGACTACCCAACCGATCGGCCCTATTGGTGGAATCTGCGGGATTTCTGAGCGACCATCAGCGGGTGTGCGAACCTCGCACAGAGCCCACCATACGATTATCTATCTCTCAACGCGCCGACATCGACGCGCTGTAGAGAGAAGGTTCGCCGCGATACTCACAAATTCGCGCCAATATCCCGATATATCATCCCTAGCTAAATTAAGAGCCGGTCACCGCCAAGAGTCAAGCACAATTAACGGTTGCTTAACCCTGTCATTCACAACATGGTTAACGCTGCTCTCGAGCCTGACAACTACCGAAGAGGCTCGGCCCCTTCAGCCAACTTCCGACACAAGAAAACTTTGCCGGCTCGTCATTGCGGGGCTGCGTCGGTCGCGGTTATTCCCCTCCCGATTCAAGGTGTTAGGTTAACCAGATCGCAAGAATCATGGTTAACGAACGGTCAATTTAGTTGACTCTAACAAAGCGCGGACTGATTCTGTCGCCGGGATTTGAGAGCTTTCAGCCATCTATCGGCGGAGAGCCCAAAGTGGCGGCGGGTAAGTGTATGAGTGCTTCCGTTCAGGCAGGCATTGTCGACCATGCAAGCAGGCGGGCACGGCGACCTGAGACGGCTCTCGCCACTGCGCGGAAGGGCCCTTTTCTGGTGCCCGTGCTGTCGGCCACCCAGCAATGGATCTTGAGACTGGCCCTGGCCTTCTGGTTCGTCACGCTCGGATTCTTCTGGTTCTGGTGGCTGAAGCCCGAGCACGTCGAGCATGTCGGGCCATACGCATTCGCGACGCTCATTCTGGTATGGCTCACGCTCATGCCATTGTACTTCCTCCTGAATGTGCATGCGTCGAAAAAGCCGTCGAAACTTCATGCAATCCCTGAGCATTCGCGGGTCGCGATGGTGGTCACCAAGGCGCCGTCCGAGCCTTTTGCAGTGGTCGCGCGCACGCTCGAAGCGATGCTGGTGCAGGATTATCCACACGATACCTGGCTGGCAGACGAGGACCCATCCGAGGAGACGATCGCCTGGTGCGAGGCCCACAATGTCATGATTTCGACCCGACGCGGCCGGGAAGATTATCATCGCAAGGTGTGGCCGCGCCGGACGCGATGCAAAGAGGGGAACCTGGCATTTTTCTACGATCATTATGGCTATGAGCGCTATGATTTCGTCGCTCAGTTGGATGCCGACCACGTGCCGACGCCAACCTATCTGAGGGAAATCCTGTTTCCCTTCGCAGATCCCACGGTTGGCTATGTCTCGGCGCCGAGCATTTGCGACAACAATGCCGCCGAGAGCTGGTCGGCGCGCGGCAGGCTGTTTCCGGAAGGGATGTTCCACGGCCCTTTGCAGTCCGGCCATACGGGCGGCGGAGCTCCACTCTGCATCGGCTCGCACTATGCCGTGCGAACCACCGCGCTGAGGCAAGCGGGCGGTCTTGGCCCGGAACTGGCCGAGGACCATTCGACGTCGATGCTGATCAATGCGGCCGGATGGCGAGGTGTACACGCCATTGACGCGATCGCGCATGGCGATGGCCCGCAGACCTTTGCCGATCTTGTCACGCAGGAATTCCAGTGGTCGCGGAGCCTGATGACGATCTTGCTCGAATACTCGCCCAGCTACCTTTCCAAGCTGCCGCCGCGCTTGAAATTTCAGTTCCTGTTTTGCCAGCTCTGGTATCCACTGTTTGCGACATTTGCGCTTCTTATGTACGTCATGCCCATCTACGCGCTCTGTTCGGGCCAGAACTTCGCCAACGTGATGTATGCCGACTTCCTGTTCTACTATGCGCCGAACTCGATTGCCCTCATCGTCCTCGTGATGATGTTGAAGGCGTTCGGGCTTTCGCGCCCGATCACCGCCAAGACGCTCAGCTGGGAAGGGACGCTGTTCCTGTTCTTCGCGCGTTGGCCATGGGTGCTCGCCGGAACGCTGTCGTCGATCCGCGACTATCTGACCAAATCCTTCGTCGATTTCCGCGTTACTCCCAAGGGCAGCGGCCCCAAGGACCTTCTGCCGGCGCGCGTCATCGTTCCTTATGTGGTGCTTGCGATTGGTGCGTCCTTGCCGGTTCTTCTGGTGGATCATCCTTCGAATTCCACCGGCTTCTACTGGTTCGCCGCATTCAATGCGCTAATCTACGGGCTGCTTGTGGTTGTGATCGTCACCAGGCACCTCGTCGAGAACAGGATTTCGCTGCGAGCCAATGGCGTGAAACTCGCCTGGCAGGCATCGCTCGCCTGTGTTGCGCTCTCGGTTCCGGCGGCGGGATTTTACGACCGCGGACTGGAAGGCATCTATGGGCTGCAGCAGGGCGCCGGTAGCGTTCGCATCGTCAGGATCGCCTACGTGGTTTCCGGCGCTGGCCGCGGCGAGACCGGCGACCGCAACTTCTACTTCGACCCTGGCTGGAACGAGAAGCGGTGACAGGCAGAAGCGACAGATGGTACGCTGGCGCGCCCTGTCTCACCCTCAGCCGGTTGTCATTTGGAGGATCACTTCTGTGGTTGGTATCCTGTCGATCCGCCGCTTTCTGTTGACGATGATTGTTGCGCAGCCGCTGTTGGTAAGCGGCCTAAACGCCGCGTCGGCCGAAGAGGTTGATTTGTCGGCGGTCGCTGCGGCTGAGCCGCTCACCCCGGCGGAACTGTTTCCCCTCTATGCCGACCGCACATGGGTCTGGGAAAACGGTGCTGCCTATTTCGCCAAGGATGGGCGCCAACTTCGCGCCTGGACCGGCGGCGCGAATGCGACGATCGGCCAGGGCAGGTGGTTGATCACCAAGAATGGCAAATTATGCATGGATGCAAAATGGAAGACGCTTGCTGGTAGCTCGCAGGGGCGAACCTGCTTCAGCCATCACCGATTGGGCGGCACGATATACCAGATGAAGGATCCCAGCGGTTCCTGGTATGTTTTCCAGGCGTCGCCGGCGCAGCCCGGACAGGAGTACGACAAGTTCAAATCCGGCGACACGACCGCTGCGACTTTCGACAAGATGCGTCAGATGATCAGCCCTGATCAGAAGCCAGCGCCGGTCAAAAGCGGCGGTTGAGCGGAACTGCCACCTGGCACGAGCCATGACACACCCGGTGATTTTCGCAACCCCGCGCCGGCACCCATCCTGACAGGTCGAGAAAGCAATCCAGATCCGTCTCTGTGTCGAGAGCAGGATGCTCCTGTCGGTGCCTGTCAAGGCGTTGCCGAATCGCTTATCGTGGAGCTTCAAGCCGGCCGGCCAGTGCCGTTGGCGGGCCGACTCCCGATTGATCGCATTTTAATAAAATCCGACGGAACGACCAGACGATAAGCTCACCATTCGGTTTTCATGAATTTTAATAAGTGAAGTCTAATGTTCCTGCGTATGTGGTAGCGAGCAGTCGCTTACGCGGCGTGAAAGCGACGAAAGCAAAGTATGTCGCAACGCGCCTTTGGCAGGGGACACCTAATGAAAAATTCCGCAATGGGCGCGTTTCGCTCGGGCAAGAACAGTGCATTTATGATTGTGGCTGCGGTGGCGATCGCGATGGTTTCGGGTTGCCAGAGCGTCGATGCAACCAAGACCAATTCGGTCCTCGTCAAGCCTATGGTCCACTCGCTTAGCAGCAAACCCGCGGTCCAGCCGGTCCGCGCCACGTTCATCGCTCATTCGTCCAGAAGCGAGCCGCTTGTCTATATGACGAGCGCGGTGCGGACCATTGAAAGAGCCTACGCTTTTGCATCGCCGCCGCGGATCAAGGTGCGCACGCCGGCGCCGGTGAAGGCCTCTTACAATCCGGGCAATGGCGGCACGTTCCTGGGGAACTCGCCGTATATCTGCAGCCCTAGCGGATTTGGCCAGCGCGCGAGCTGCCGCCCCCGCTATTCCTGAGCCATCGTGCGGCGACAGGCGCTGCCGTTTTGGTTGGCGGCAGTCTCGTCGGTTTCGCCTTCAGACCAAAGAATGGGGCAGCCGTCCTGACGATCGTGTCGATGTCGGAAAGCTCCGGCACAAAGCCAAGACGTTCGCGTGCGCTTCCCGGATCGGCGTAGAGCTCCGCCGGGTCTCCCGGGCGCCGGGTCCTGAAGACGGCCGGAACCGATCTTGCCGTCATTCGGCTGACCGCGTGGACAATCTCCTTGATGGACACGCCTCGGCCAGTGCCGAGGTTGACCGCCAGGCTTTGTCCGCCGCCCTCGAGATGCATGAGCGCTTTCAGATGGGCGCGTGCCAGATCGCTGACGTGGATATAGTCCCGTACGCACGTGCCGTCCGACGTGTCGTAGTCCGTGCCGAAAACCTCGATCTCGTCGATGATGCCTGATGCGGCCATGAGCACTCTGGGAATCAGGTGCGTCTCGGGCGAATGCCACTCACCAAGCTCGCCGTCCGGGTCGGCGCCGCAAGCGTTGAAATAGCGCAGGATGGCAAATTTCATTCCGTAAGCGGACGCATAGTCGCCGATGATCTGTTCGCCCATCAGCTTGGTGCGCCCGTAAGGGCTGATCGGATTTTGCGAGGACGTCTCGCGAACGGGCAACGCGTCCGGCACGCCGTAGGTTGCGCAGCTGCTGGAGAAGATGATGTTGTCGATGGCGTTCGCTCGCGCCGCGTCGAGCACCGCGATGGTGCCCGTCACATTGGTCGAATAATATTCAGCCGGGTCCTGAACGGACTCGCCGACATAGGCCAGCGCCGCAAAGTGGATGACCGCTGTCGGCCGGTACGTCTTCATCGCCCCCTGCAGCGCATCCCTGTCCCGGATATCGCCGACGACAAGCGGACCCCAGGCGACGGATTTCTCGTTGCCGCGGCTCAGATTGTCGAAAACCACCGGCAAATAGCCGGCGCCGGCCAACTGTTTGCAGGTGTGGCTGCCGATGAACCCGGCACCACCCGTCACCAGGATTGCCCGGCGAGTCATGACGCCGCGGCCCCTTTGACCAGTTTGCTTCCGTAGAGCAGGGTGTCAAAATAGTCGACGGTCTGCGCGAGCCCCTGGCTCAGGCTGATTTTCGGCTCCCAACCGAGATTGGCCCTGGCAAAGGAAATGTCCGGCTTGCGCTGCCTGGGATCGTCGACCGGCAGCGGCCGATGCACGATCTTCGATCGGGAGTTGGTGTAGCTGATGACCAGCGTCGCCAGTTCCACGATGGTGAATTCGCCGGGATTGCCGAGGTTGACCGGATGCGCGGGCGCACTCGGCGCATTCATCAGCCGGACGAAGCCCTCGATCAGGTCGTCGGCATAGCAGAAGGAACGCGTCTGCATGCCGCTGCCATAGACGGTCAGGTCTTGGCCGCGCAGCGCCTGGACGATGAAGTTCGAAACCACGCGCCCGTCATCGGGCTGCATGCGACGGCCATAGGTGTTGAAAATGCGGGCGACGCGGATATCGAGGCCATATGTTCTCGAATAGTCGAAGAACAGGGTTTCGGCCGAGCGCTTGCCCTCGTCATAGCAGGACCGCGGTCCGTGCGTATTGACGTTGCCGAAATAGCTCTCGGGCTGTGGGTGCACGAAAGGGTCGCCATAGACTTCGGACGTCGAGGCCTGGAATATCTTGGCATTGTTCTGTCGCGCCAGTTCCAGAAGGTTCAGCGAGCCAAGCACGCTTGTCTTGAAGGTATGGATCGGATCTTCCTGGTAATGCGGCGGAGAGGCTGGGCAGGCGAGATTGTAGATCTCATCGAACTGAAGGCCCAAAGGCAGCAAATTGACGATGTCGTGCTCGATGCATGTGAACCTCGGATTACGCAGAAGGGCATTGAGATTGTATCTCTTGCCGGTGTGGAAATTGTCCAGCGCGACAACGTCATATCCGTCCCGCAAGAGACGTTCACACAGATGCGATCCCAAAAATCCCGCACCTCCGGCGACCAAGGCGCGGCTTCGGTTTTGGTTGGCGCCCCTTTGACCGTTCCCGGACTCCAGTTTCAGAACCTTGATGAGCTTACTCATGCTTTCCTCTCACGCACCGCGCACGCTACCGCCCGGGCCGGGACAAAAGCATTGCCCGGCCACGTCCTTCAGAACGTGGCAAACCTCCGCGTCTGCGGAACCGCCATCATTGATGTGCGCTAATGTTCTTGGGCTCGCGGAGCTTGTGCTGCTACACGATCTGTATGCTGCCGTTCAGCATTTCTCTGCGCCCCGAAATCGCGATCACACGCCCAGTGTCATCATCGTCGATTGCTCGCCCAAATTGCACATCCCAACGCATTGAAAATATACCTGTGGAAATCCTAGTCAACTAAATTAGCGAATCCTTAACCGTGTCGGTTCGCGAATGGTTAATCATGAGGCCGGTCGGCCTCTCCCGTTCCAGCGAGCGGATCCTCGTTGTGAATCAATGTATTGGTTCGCTGCCGAAAAACCTGTCGACAGGCTTGGCAAGCTGTTTCAGGGCGATGTCAAAGCCTGACGGCGAGGAAATGCCGGGATCGGCACCCTTGGTCCAATTCAGCGTATTTCGTCGGGGAGCACCGGTCATTTTGGCATGGCTTTTGAGCGCCTGGGTAGAGTGTCGTCTCCAAAGTTTGCTTGACCGGTATGTGAGCGGAACGGGCACACGGGCGCGACTGGCTGCGCAATGCATGAGGCAGTGATGGCCGGCATCGGCGGGCCATCACAATCAGGAATAAGCGACGAAACAAGGCTATCCCGCATCGGTCCGGAATCGCTGCCCGTTTCGAGGGTCGGGATATGCTACTCCCCGCCCATTTCCTTCTTGAATGTGTCGAAATCGACCTGCATTCCATTGAAGATGGTGCTCCAGTGGCGGGTCAGTGCAGCCATTGCCACGGCTTCCTGGATCTCCTCGTCGGTGGCGCCGGCGCGCTTGGCGTCCTGGGTGTCCGACCAGATGCAGTAGTTGCAAGGTCTGCGCCGCCACCGCCAGCGAGATCAGCGACTTGACCTTTGGTGGCAGCGCTGTCTTGTCGCTGAGTTGGATGGCCTTGACCTCGGCCCAAGCCCCAGGCAGGCCGGCTTTGGGGAACTGCTTCACAAAGCTGGGCACACCGCCCATGGTCGACTGGATGTCCTTGATCGTTGCATCGTATTCATCGGCATGGGCCGGAGCCGCGCCGAGCGACAGGACACAGGCTGCGGCGGTGAACAGGAACGCGCGTCGGATGGAAGACTGCACGGATTTGGAAATGCGACGGTTCGACATGGTTTTCTCCTCTGGTCTTTGTTAGCCTTACTGTGTAAGGTAATGCCGAAAATGAACCTTACAGTGTAAGTTGTCAAGCGACGCCATGGACTCATCGATCAAGAAAAAGAGAGTGCGCGGTCGGCTGTCTCGCGAGATGATCGAGGACGCGGCCTTCCAGGTGATCGAGCGTGAGGGGCTTGCCGGCTTTTCGATGCGCAAGCTGGCGGCCGCGCTCGGCTGCGAGGCGATGAGCATCTACCATCACTTCCCCTCGCAGGCGCATCTCTACGAGGCGCTGGTCGACCGGCAGATCAGCACAATTGTCATCCCTGACGCCAGCATGCCCTGGCGCGAAAGGATCCGCATCGGCATGCAGGAATACCGTCGCGTCGCGACCGAGCATCCGGCCTTCGCGCCGTTCATTGTCGTCTACCGCATGAATTCGCCAGCATGTCTTGCCAAGCTGGATAGTGTCATCGGCCTGTTCGAAGCAGGCGGCTTCGGTCCGGAGCTGAGCGCACGGCTGTTCCGCGCCGCGAGCTACTACCTCATGGGTGCGATCCTCGACGAGACAGCGGGTTACGCCAAGGGTCCTTCGGCGGTGACCACGGTCAGCGACGAGCAGCTGGCGCGGGATTTTCCCAGCGTCATGACAGCCGGGGCCTATTTTGGTAGGGCCGGTTTCGACAAGACATTCGAGCTCGGCCTTGAGATGCTGCTGGATGAAATGGAACGCCTGCGCGACAGCATCAATGCGAGCTAGTTGTCCGGCAAGGTGCGATTACAAGGTGGCTGTCTGAATGCGCTTTCTGTTTGTCCTGATCTTGCTCGCCGGCATCGGCACCGGTTTCATGTATCCCTGGGCGATTAGCAATTTCTCCGGCCACGAGATCGGCACATGGCGCGTCTACGAGCAGGGCCGCTTCAAGCCGCTGACGGTGCCGCTCAGCAGCCGCGACGCACCGGTGCGGGTGCTGGTCGACCTGACCGCGAGGGCCGAGCGCATCGTCTCGCAGCAGCGCACGGTGTTGACGCTGACATCGGCCACCAATGGCCGAACGGTACTTGCCTCGACGCTGCAGTTCAACCATTCGGACAACCCACGCCAGGCCAGCCCGCAACTGCCCGACAAGATTTTTCGCGATGAGGCCGGCGTTATCGCCAGCGTCAGCCCGGGGCCGTACCTCTTCACCGTCGGCCCGGGTGATGCCGATGACATTCCGATGCGCGCGGTCGATCTGATCCTGCGCTCCGGAGCCGGCGAGATCGACGGCCGTGCGCGGCCGGTCGGCTACGCGCTGACCGCGATCGGCTTGATCGGGTTCTTGCTCTCCCTGCGCAATCGTGGCGGCCGGCCGGAAAATCCGAATTCGCAGCCGCCACCGCCGCGCTGGGGCAGGGGCTCCAAGTGAACTACCGCCACGCCTATCACGCCGGAAATTTCGCCGATGTCGTCAAGCATGTCGTGCTGACGCGATTGCTCGACTACCTGAAGCAGAAGGACAAGGCGTTTCGCGTCATCGACACCCACGCCGGCATCGGCCGCTACGATCTGTCCTCGGTCGAAGCGCAAAAGACCGGCGAGTGGCAGGGCGGCATCGGCCGGCTGATCGATGCCTCGTTCGCCGCGCCGGTGACGGCACTGCTCGCGCCCTATCTGGAGACCGTGCGGTCGCTCAATCCCGAGGGCGGCATCCAGAAATATCCGGGCTCACCGATGATTGCGCGCCATCTCCTGCGCAAGCAGGACCGGCTGTCGGCGATCGAGCTGCATCCCAAGGATGTCGCGAAGCTGAGAACCCTCTTTGCCGGCGATTTCCAGACCCGTGTCATCGAGCTCGATGGCTGGCTGGCGCTCGGCGCGCATCTGCCGCCGAAGGAAAGGCGCGGCGTAGTGCTCATCGATCCGCCATTCGAGGAAGCTGGTGAGTTCGAGCGCCTCGTCGACGGGCTCATAAGGGCGCACAAGCGCTGGCCTGGCGGCATCTATGCGCTGTGGTATCCGATCAAGGACCGCAAGGCGATCATCGCTTTCCGCAAGGCGCTGAAGCAATCCGGTATCCCGAAGCTGCTCGACATAGAATTCGAGATCAGGCCCGCCTCTTCGCAACCCAGTCTCGACGGCAGCGGCCTGCTGGTGGTCAACCCGCCTTTCACGCTGGAGGGCGAACTGCGGACACTGCTGCCTGCCTTGCACAGGGTGCTCGCCGTGGAAAAGCCGGCGCACTGGTCGCTGGAATGGCTGGCCGGGGAGTAGAGAGGCGCGGGGGCTCGAGCTCTCTTTTCCGTCCGGGTCTCGACGTGCCGGAGCCGTTCCGGTTTCCATGCGGGGTTCGGCTTTGGCCAACGCCGTTCCGAACTGGGAAACCATTGTTTCCGCAACCGCTTGACCGCCGCCAAGCGAATCCGCAGAGTGCGCGCAATCGACCTTGAGAGGCTGCCATGACTCGCTTCGCCAAATCCGCACTTGCTGCCCTGATTTCGCTCTGCACTCCGCTTGCCGTGCCTCTCGGCCTTACCCAGGCCGTGCAGGCGGCCGACCTTGGCGTCTATTCCGACGACGATGGCGGCGTCTGTGGCGAGGCCTGGGTGTTGAACAAGATCACCAGCCGCTTTTCCCATCAGGTGCATCACGTGCCGCATCTGCCCAACGTGCAGATCACCGATTTCCGGCGCATCCACCAGCATCTGTATCTGGCGGCCAACGAGACCTGGCCGATCGGCCGCCGCTATTGCGGCGCCACCGTCAGCCTGTCCGACGGGCGCGATCGCACCATCTGGTACCTGATCGAGGAAGGCCAGGGCTTCGCCTCGATCGGCGACAATGTCGAATTCTGCGTCTCGGGCTTCGACCGCTGGATGGTCTACAACGGCCGCTGCCGCATCCTACGCTAGAGCGCGAATCTCCGTTCCGATTCCTTTTCGCGCCTGCGGCTCTACCCGCTGCAGGCGTTTTTTTGTGCTGTGTTGACATGAGGCGATCCGTTGCATAGTAATGAGACAGACCGGTCTCACCACTGGGAAAGCGCCATGACATCGTCGCCTGCTTCCGACAAACGCCAGCACGTCGTCGAAACGGCCTACGGGCTGTTCAAGCGCGCCGGTTTCCATGCCACCGGCATCGACCGGATCATCGCCGAGGCCGATGTGGCCAAGATGACGATGTACCGTCATTTTCCCAGCAAGGACGAACTGATCGTCGAGGTGCTCGACTATCGCGCCAGGCGTTTCGATCGCCAACTCGACCGCCTCGCCGAGGAGGTCGCGACGCCCGGGAAGAAAATTGCAAAGATCTTCGACTGGCACGATCGCTGGTTCCGCAGCCCGGATTTCCATGGCTGCCTGTTCGCGCATGCGCTGGCCGAGTTCGGCGATCCGGAACATCCGGTGTTCAAGGCTGTCGCCAGACAGAAGAACGGCCTCAAGAAGCGCATGCAGTCAATCCTCGAAGAAGAGATGCCGCGCGGTCGCGCCGAAAGCGTGGCTGCGGTCCTGCTGATGCTGATCGAAGGTGCGACGCTGCTGGCGCAGATGGGGCAGGCGGAAACCGCCATCCGCGCCGCCCGCAAGACGGCCCTGGACATCATCGCCGCTTCGGGCAGGCCGCGATGAGCCCGCTGGTCATCGGGCTCGCGCTGTTTGCCGCGATCTTGCACGCCACCTGGAACGCCTTCCTGCGAACCGGGGGCGACAGGTTGTGGACCGTCACCGTCATGAGTTTCTCCAGTACGGCGCTTGCCATTCCCTTCGCCATCTTCCTCACCCTTCCGGCCGCGCCGGCCTGGCCCTATGTCGTGCTCTCGGCCTGCCTGCAGGTCGGCTACAGCGTGTTCCTGGTGGCCGCCTACCGATATGGCGAACTGGGACAGGTCTATCCAATCGTTCGCGGCAGCGTGCCGCTGCTTGTCGCGCTCGGCGGGTTCTTCCTGGCCAACCAGCAGCTCACCCAGCCGCAGACCGTCGGTGTTGCGTTGGTCGCCGGCGGCATCATGGGCCTTTCGCTCGGCAGAGGCAGGGCCGCCACGACATCGATACTCTATGCACTGGCAACGGGAGCGATCATCGCCGCCTATGCGACGGTCGATGCGATCGGCGTCCGCGCGGCGGGAAATGCCGGCGCCTACACCGCCTGGGTTCTCGTGATCTATGGCGCATTGCTGCCGGCGACGTTCCTTGCCTGCCGTGGCCGGCTCATTGTCGACCTGCGGGCGCCGGAAACCTGGAAGGCGCTGGCGGGCGGCCTGTTCGCGCTTTTGGCCTATGGTGTCGTGGTCGCGGCCTTCGCACTTGGGCCGGCCGCTCCCATCACCGCGATCCGCGAGACCAGCGTCGTCTTCGCCGCCTTCATCGGACGCCTGTTTCTCGGCGAGATGCTGACGCCGCGGCGGGTCGGCGCCTGCGCCATCGTAGCGCTCGGCGCCATCTGCCTCGGCTATCAATGACGGAAATGCGCGTCGTGCGGAGCCCGATATTTCCTGATGTTGCCGACAGGCAAATCGGCTAGTCTGAACGCCCGGAAGCAACAGATCACTTTCGGGAGCCTTCATGGACCTTGCCACCATCCACGCCTTCACGGCTGCCTTCTTCGTGTTCGCTGCCAGTCCCGGTCCGGACAACATGACGATCGTCGCCCGCACGATCTCCAGCGGTGCCGCGTCGGGTATTGCCTATGGCGCAGGCACTGTGGTCGGCATCCTCATCTTCCTGGTCCTCGCCGTCTTCGGCCTGTCTTTCATCGCCGCCAAGATGGCGATCGCCATGACGGTGCTTCGTTATGGCGGAGCGATCTATCTGATCTGGATGGGCATCAGGTTGTGGACCGCCGTGCCCGTGGTGCCGGACCTGCAACCCATCTCTGGACGGCGCGGGCTGCTGGCGATCTTCGCGACGGGTATCGCGCTGAACCTCGGCAATCCGAAAATGCCGCTGTTCTACGTGGCACTGCTGCCGAACGTGGTTGGCACGTCGCTCGACGCTGGTCATCTCGGTGTGTTGACGATGGTGATCCTGGCTGTCGAGGTCGTGGTGATCGGCGGTCATGTCCTCCTGGCGGGCCGCGCCCGCAGCCTGCTGCGCACGCCCAAGATCGTGCGCCGGGTCAACCGTGCGGCGGGCGGTGTGATGATCGGCGCCGGCTTCGCCGTGGTCGCCAGGCGTTAGAGCAATTCCAGGAAAAGTGTGAAACGGTTTTCCGTCCGGAATTGCGTCAAAACAAGAGATACAGAGAGGTCGCGAAATAGCGCCGCTATTTTCTGCGCTGCGTCGCCTCGGCCTGGTCGATGATCTTGCGCAGGAAAGTGACGTGACCGCGGAACGCGCGCCGCCCGCTCGTCGTTGCCTTGACGCGCGACTGCGGCCGGCGGCCGACGAACAGCTTTTCGATATCGACATAACCGGCCCTGGCCAGCGTATCGAGATGCGCGCCAAGATTGCCGTCGGTGGCGCCAACGATGGTCTTCAGCCGGGTGAACTCCAGCATCTCGCGCCTTTCCAGCGTGTTCAGGGTGGCCATGATCCTGAGTCGCGTGCTCTGGTGGATGATTTCGTCGGCGCTCATCGAGCGGCTCCGGTGCGGTCAAGCCAGACACTGTCATCGACGCGGCCAACGCCATGGCGCGCCGTCTCGACCGTCGCAAATAGCGCCACCTGCTCTTGTGCGATCGACATCGAAGCGCTCCTGCGTCTGATGCAGAATACTCTGCAATCCAGAGCTATCTGTCAATTCATTTGCAAGGGTGGCGGGATCATGCTTGACAAGGTGATGCTGCGATCGGTCATCGCATTGCTCTCGTGATCTATGTAGATCGTCCGCCTGCACGAGATGATCACTTCAAACAAGCAGCAGGTGTTGATGTTCGCGGCCGAGGATCAATGCACAAAGCCGCTCGCTGACCTTCTGAGCTTCGCGGCGCGATCGGTCTAGCGGGGTGCGGAGAATGTCGGCGGTGAACTGCTGGCAATGATTGAAGATCAGCAGCGGATTTTTGTGATGATCAGCATGATCGTGAGCCATCGGTAACCAAAATTTAAGCTGCGAAAATCAGTCTATTGCTTCGCTGGCTAGAGAGCCGCGAGTCAGATATGCATTGCCCGTCGAGGTCATTCACGGCCGTCGGCGTAACGCAAGGGGCATGACATGGCGAAGCAGTCGTCTAAGGCGCCGGCATCCAAGACACCGGCAAAGAAAGCACCTGTGAAAGCAGCAACGGCGAAGGTCGCGGCAGCAGTGAAGAAAGCAGCACCCGCGGCCAAGCCGAAGGCAGCACCGGCAAAGGCAAAAGCAGCACCGGCCAAGAAGCCGGCAGCGGCCAAGGCCGTGGCCAAACCGGCAGTGAAAAAGGCAGCGCCGGCGAAGGCCGCGGCAAAGCCGGCCGCCAAGGCGGCACCGGCCAAGAAGCCGGCAGCCAAGGCGGCGGCGAAACCCGCAGCCAAGAAGGCAGCGCCCGCGAAGGCCGCGGCCAAGCCCGCCGCCAAGGCAGCACCGGCCAAGAAAGCGGCAGCGGCAGCGACAAAGCCCGCCGTGAAGAAAGCCGCGGCCCCCAAGGCCAAGGCAGCGCCGGCAAAGGCGAAGGCGCCGGCCAAGAAGTAGACCAGGTCTAGTTGGAGCGCTGTGTGTCCTGCTGGATGCGCGGAGAACGCTTTGACACTTGCCATCGACGCATGATCATTCCGGAAACCGCAACTGGTTTTCGGGCCGTGCGCAAGACGGTCGGCGAAGGGGGCCAGGGCAGCAAAGCGAGGCGCCGGACAGGCTGTCTCGCTTGCTCGCGCGGTTTGGTCTTCTTTCATACCTGGCCATGAAACGAATGCCCCGCCGCGAAGCCGGGGTTGCGGAGGAGTAAAAGCAGATCGGATGTTCCGCTCGGCTGTAGTCTTCTTGCTCGATGTGGATCGCGTATCCGTCTGTAGCCAGGTCACGATGGTCATGGCAGGAAACCATCACCGGTTTTCTGGCAGTCGGTTTTTTGTTGCCTGGCCATTGCCGGGCAGCCTCTCCCGGTCAAAAGTGCCGGCCGGCAAACAGGAACCCGATCATGCCCAGACTGCTCTACGCTTCCACTTCTCCCTACAGCTCCAAGGTGCGTATGGCCGCGGCCTATGCGGGCATCGCCATCGATGCGGTGCCGGTCAAGACCGAAGACAAACCGGCGGTGCTGATCGAGGCCAACCCGCTCGGCAAGATTCCGGTATTGGTGCTCGACGACGGCCGCTCGATCCATGACAGCCGCGCCATTACCCAGCACCTCAACCGTGTTTCGAAGAACGCACTGTTTCCGCGCAACCCCGACAAGCGTCTCGAGGCCGAGGTGCTGGAGGCGTTGGCAGACGGCATTTGCGACTGCGCGCTGTCGATGGTCTATGAACGACGCACGCGACCTGAAGAGATGGTCTATCAGCCCTGGCTCGACCGGCAGTGGGCGAAGATCACGGCAGCACTCGATCTGCTCAACGCCAACCCGCCAAAGCTGCCGAAGAAGATCACCGCCGGGCAGATCGCGTTGCGCGCTTGCCTTGGCTATCTGGCCCTGCGATTTGCCGGAAAGTGGGAAAAGGGCCGCGCCCGGCTGATACGCTGGGCAGCACGCTTCGACGACAAGTTTCCTGAGCTGAAAGGCTCCATCCCCGGGTGAATTTCTCACCTGGGGATGGAGTGATCGATCAACCCAGGGTGATCACCAAAGTGACACAAAAAAAGCCGGGCGCGAGGCCCGGCTTTTTCGTGTCGTGGCTTGAACGACTTAGAACTTCATACCGACGCCGAAAGTGACGCGGTTGTCGGTGGCCTTGACGTTGCCGATGCCACCACCGAAGTCCTTGCTGCCGAAGTCGGTGTAGCGATACTCGACGCGGCCGAAGACATTGTCGGTCAGCTTGATGTCGGTGCCAAGACCGGCGGTCCAGCCGAGCATGGTAGCGCTATCGCTGGTGCCAAGGACAGTATCTTCCACCTTCAGGCTTCTGCCGGCGAGACCGCCGGTGCCGTAGAGCAGGATTTCCGGGGTCACGGCATAGCCAAGACGGGCACGCAGCGAGCCTTCGAAGCCGGCCTTGGAGTCGATGCCATTATCGTCGCCCTTGACGCCGTTGTAGCCGAGTTCGGCTTCAGCACCGTAGACGAAGTTCTCCTGCTGCCACTGGTAGCCGCCGAAGGCACTGCCGACGAAACCCTTGGTATCGGTTTCAACGCCGAAATCCCTTTCCTTGGTACGACCGCTGAAGCCATAACCGAGATTGATACCGGCATAGGGGCCGGCCCAGGACGCGACAGGCAATTCAGCAACCGGGGCGGGTGCCGGCGGCTCTTCCTGGACGACGTCGGCGGCATAGGCAGTTCCGCTGAGGGCGAAGAGCCCGAGCGCCACGGCCAGCGGCCGTGCGAATTTGAGATTGGCTTGCATTGTTCTTTACTCCTTAAGCCACAGGACACAGGCTTGTTTCTCACGATCGCCATCGACCCGTCCGGGGGGTGAAACGGATCTGGCGTTCGTCGGTTCCAAATGTCGTGTCAAAATGCGGCTGAAGCGAACCTGAACTTGGGTCATTCCCCGGCGCGAATGAGGCTGAAATTTGACGTTGCATCTTCGCAACAGCGAAATGGCAGGAGCAGCGTCATGCTGCACTGCACACCGCTTGGTGCAAGGAGTCCAGCGTCCTATATTGCGGTCGGACGCCTCCTGGTCCAGGACGAGTCGGAGTACCCAATCGGTGGGTTCGCCACAATGCTGCCCAAGGTGCGAACGCCATTTAACGCCTGCCATGCCATATTTCGCCGGCATCGTGTTTTCGGGCCGAAATTGAGGATTGACACCCTATGAGCATAGCCACTGCCACGGCGCTGGTGACGGGCGGGGCGAAACGGATCGGCAGGGCGATCGTCGAGGATCTCGCCGCCCATGGTTTTGCCGTCGCCATCCACTGCAATCGGTCGCGCGACGAAGCGGATGCAATGGCCGGGCTGATCAACCGGAGCGGTGGCCGCGCCGCCGTGGTCGCCGCCGACTTGACCGACATGGACGCCGCCGGTGACCTCGTAGGCCAGGCGGAAGCAGCGCTCGGGCCGCTGTCCCTGCTGGTCAACAATGCGTCGCTGTTCGAGGACGATTCGGTTCTGGACTTCGACTGGCGGGCCTGGGACCGGCACTTTGCCGTGCATGTGAAGGCGCCGGCGCTGCTGGCGCAGTCCTTCGCCCGGGCCTTGCCCCAGGGACAAGAGGGCCTGATCGTCAACATCATCGATCAGCGCGTCTGGCGGCCGACGCCGCGCTATTTCTCTTATGCGCTATCCAAGTCGACGCTGTGGACGGCCACGCAGATGATGGCGCAAGCGCTCGGTCCCCGCATCCGCGTCAATGCCATTGGCCCGGGGCCGACCCTGAAGAATGCCAGCCAGGACGACAGCGATTTTGCCGCGCAGGTCGAGGGTCTGATTCTCAAGCGTGGCCCGGAATTGCCGGAATTCGGTGCGACCATCCGCTATCTCTGGGAAGCGCGCTCTGTCACCGGCCAGATGATCGCGCTCGATGGCGGCCAGCATCTTGCATGGCAGACGCCCGATGTGACAGGCATGGCGGAATGAGTCCCGTAGATCAGAAAAGCAAGCCCGGCCGTGGCGCCGACGACATGCCTCCCGAAGTCGAACTCGAGGACGAGGCGGTGGAGGGGATCGTCGAGCCCGCCGGGCCCGACATAGCCTTCACCGCCATCGACTGGACGCCGCATGCCGGCGACGCCGAAGGCATGGTGGGCGCCGAGGTGATCCAGACGCTGGTCAAGCGGCTGCCCAACGCGCCTGGCGTCTACCGCATGATGAACGCCGCCGGCGATGTGCTTTATGTCGGCAAGGCGCGCAGCCTGAAGAAGCGCGTCACCAACTACGCACAAGGCAGGTTCCACACCAGCCGCATCGGCCGCATGGTGCGCGAAACGTCGACGATGGAGTTCGTCGTCACCCGCACCGAGATCGAAGCGCTGCTGCTCGAAGCCAACCTTATCAAGCGCTTGCGACCGCGATTCAATGTGCTGATGCGCGACGACAAGTCGTTTCCCTATATCCTCCTGACCGGCGACCATGTCTCACCGGGCATCTACAAGCATCGCGGCGCGCGATCGCGCAAAGGTGACTATTTCGGCCCTTTCGCCTCCGCCGGGGCGGTCGGCCGCACCATCAATTCGCTGCAGCGCGCCTTCCTGCTGCGCAGTTGCACCAACTCCTTTTACGAGAACCGGACACGGCCGTGCCTGCTCTACCAGATCAAGCGCTGTGCCGGCCCCTGCACCGGAGAGGTTTCGCACGAGGGCTATGCCGAGTTGGTCGGCGAGGCGAAGGACTTCTTGTCTGGCCGCAGCCAGAAGGTGAAGACGGAAATCTCGGCCGCCATGCAGCAGGCCTCCGAAGATCTCGATTTCGAGCGCGCCGCCATCTATCGCGACCGGCTGGCGGCCCTGTCGCACGTGCAGAGCCACCAGGGCATCAACCCGGCGACCGTCGACGAGGCCGATGTCTTCGCCATCCATCAGGAAGGCGGCCAGGTCTGCATCCAGGTGTTCTTCTTCCGCACCGGCCAGAACTGGGGCAACCGCGCCTATTTCCCCAAGGCCGATCCAGCGCTGGAGGGATCGGAAGTGCTGGGCTCGTTCCTGGCGCAATTCTATGACGACAAGCCGACGCCGCGCACCATTCTTCTGTCGAGCCCCGTCGAGGACCAGGACCTGCTGGCCGAAGCGCTCTCCACCCGCGCCGGCCGCAAGGTCGCGATCTCGGTGCCGCAGCGCGGCGAGAAGAAGGACCTGACCGACAACGCCCTGCAGAACGCCCGCGAGGCGCTCGGCCGCCGGCTGGCCGAAACCTCGACGCAAGGCCGGTTGCTCGCCGGTTTTGCCGAGACCTTCGGCCTGCCCAAGCCGCCGGTGCGCATCGAAGTCTACGACAACTCGCACATCATGGGCACCAATGCCGTCGGCGCCATGGTCGTTGCCGGGCCGGAAGGCTTCGTCAAGAACCAGTATCGAAAGTTCAACATCCGCTCGACCGAGATCACGCCGGGCGACGATTTCGGCATGATGCGCGAGGTGATGGAGCGGCGTTTCTCGCGGCTGCTCAAGGAGCATGGCGATGTCGTCGTGGCCGACGATGGCGCAGCAGGCGAGGCGGCCGATGATATCGAGGACGACATCTCCGGCAGTTTCCCGGCCTGGCCCGACGTCATCCTGATCGACGGCGGCCAGGGTCAGATGACGGCGGTGCGCAAGATCCTCTCGGATCTCGGCATCGAGGACCGCGTCGTGGCCATCGGCATCGCCAAGGGCCAGGACCGAGATGCCGGCCGCGAGCGCTTCTTCGTCAGGGGCAGGGACTCGTTTTCGCTGCCGGTTCGCGATCCCGTCCTCTACTTTGTCCAGCGGCTGCGCGACGAGGTCCACCGTTTCGCCATCGGCTCGCACCGTGCGCGCCGCAAGAAAGAGATGGTCAAGAGCCCGCTCGACGAGATCAACGGCATCGGCCCCGGCCGCAAGCGCGCCCTGCTCATGCATTTCGGCACCGCCAAGGCCGTCAGCCGCGCCGCCATCGAGGATTTGAGGAAAGTCGATGGCATTTCCGAACAGGTGGCGAAACTGGTCTACAATCATTTTCATGAGAGCTAGGGGATTTGGTGCTTTTCGGCTGGCTAATCGATTTTGGCCTGTTGACCCCCTACAACAGCTTCTGATTTGAGTAGGCAGGCAGAAAGAGTTCCCCAAAGATATGGCCAAGCGCGCGTTCAACCTGCCCAACATGCTCACCTACGCCCGCATCATCGCGGTGCCGCTGGTGGTGCTGTGCTTTTTTCTCGAGGGACATCTGAAGTCGAGCGACTTCGCCCGCTGGTCGGCGCTGATCATCTTCCTGCTCGCAAGCGTCACGGATTACCTGGACGGCTATCTGGCGCGCGCTTGGCAGCAGACCTCCAACATCGGCAAGATGCTCGACCCGATCGCCGACAAACTGCTCGTCGCCACCTGCCTGTTGCTGCTGGCGGCTGATACCGATCGCCATGCCGGCATCGCCGGCTGGTCGCTGTGGGCGGCGATCATCATCTTGTGCCGCGAAATCCTCGTTTCGGGCCTGCGCGAGTATCTGGCGGCGCTCAAGGTCTCGGTGCCGGTGACGCAACTGGCAAAATGGAAGACCGCGATCCAGATGGTCGCCATCGCCTTCCTGCTGGCTGGGCCTGCAGGCGACAAGATCTTCCCGCTGACCACCCAGACCGGCCTGGTGCTGCTGTGGATCGCGGCGCTGGTCACGCTCTACACCGGCTACGACTATTTCCGCGCCGGCCTCAAGCACATCATGGACGAGTGAGATGACGACCCGGCTCATCTATTTTGCCTGGGTGCGCGAGCGGATCGGCCTGGCCGAGGAAGACGTCGACTTGCCTGCCGGCATCGAGACGGTCGCCGACCTCCTGCGCTGGCTGAAATCGCGGGGCGAGGGCTACGAGCACGCGCTGCAATATCCCGACGTGATCCGCGTCGCCATCAATCAGGAACATGTCGAGCACCGCGAGAAGATATCGGGCGCCCGCGAGATTGCGCTGTTCCCGCCGATGACCGGGGGCTGACCCATGTCGGCCGCCGTGGTGCCGACGGTGCGGATCCAGCGCGAAGATTTCGACGTCGCTGCAGAGATCGCCAGACTGACGCAAGGCCGCGCCGATATCGGCGCCGTGGTGACCTTCTCCGGCCTTTGCCGCGACGAGCAGGGTGCGCTCTCGGCACTCGAACTCGAGCATTATCCCGGCATGGCGGAAGCCGAGATCAGCCGCATCGCCGTTGAAGCGGTTCAGCGCTGGCCGCTGCAAGGCCTGACCGCCATCCACCGCCACGGCAAGATCGCGCCCGGCGACAACATCGTGCTGGTGGTGGCGGCATCGGCGCATCGCCAGGCAGCGTTCGAGGCAGCGAACTTTCTTATGGACTACCTGAAATCGCGCGCGCCGTTCTGGAAGAAGGAGCATCGCGTTGACGGCTCCGAGGGCGGCTGGGTCGACGCCAAGGAAGCCGACGCCAGGGCCGCACAGCGCTGGAAACCGTCCGAATAAAATCCTTTCGCAGCCTTGCATTGACCGCAATCCTTTGGCCAATTGACCGCGGTTGGTCAGCCTGGGCATTGGCAGCCCGGGCGAGGGAGATGGTCATGCTGGACAGGATCGCGGAGTTCTTCGTATTCGGTTTCGTGCCTCTGGTCGTCGGCGTATTGGCCGTGCCGGAACTGTCTGTTGCCGCCGAAAATGCCGTGCGGGGCGAGGTGATCTATCGCGAGCGCATCGCCTTGCCGCCCAGTGCCGTGCTCTCCGTGCAGCTTGCCGATGTCTCGCTGGCCGACGCGCCGGCCACGATCATCGGCGAGCAGAACATGAAGCCGGCCGGCCAGGTGCCGATCAGCTTCGAGATCAAATTCGATCCCTCCGTCATCCGGTCGCAGATGACCTACGCCTTGCAAGCCCGCATTACCGTCGACGGCAAGCTCCTGTTCATCTCCGATATGCGCCATCAGGTCGATCCGCTGACCGACGTGCCGCAGACCATCATGCTGAAGATGGTCACACCGAGCGCCGAGCAGACGGCTTCTGTCATTGGTCAGATCTGGCTGGTCGACTATGTCGACGGCATTGGCGCCATCGCCGCGCCGCAAGCCACGTTCAGGATCAGCGAGGCTGGTAAGGCGGGCGGCAGCGGTCCCTGCAACACCTATTTCGCCACCGCCAAGGTCGAAGGCCAGGCGATCGCGATCAGCGACATCGGCTCGACCTACAAGGCCTGCGCGCCCGAGGTGATGGCTGAGGAAAAGGCGCTGTTCGATGCATTGACCAAGGCGGCGTCATACAGCGTCGGCGACGGCAAGCTCGTCATATCAGACAAGGATGGTCGCGAGATCCTGCGCTTCAGCGCCGCGAGTTGATTCCCGGTCCGGCGTCACCCCAGCGCCGCCGTCTCTTTGGCCATGGCCTTGACGATCTCGATGGGCGCAGGTCGTTGCACCAATGAAAAAGGCCGGCGAGACGCCGGCCTTTTTACAGGGTCCAAGGTCTGGCCTGTCGTGTCAGCCGACGATCTCGGTGTCCGAGAACCAGTACTTGATCTCTTCTGCTGCCGTCTCCGGCGCATCGGAGCCGTGCACCGAGTTCTCGCCGATCGACAGCGCATGCACCTTGCGGATGGTGCCTTCGGCGGCATTGGCCGGGTTGGTGGCGCCCATCACTTCGCGGTTCCTGGCAATGGCGTTCTCGCCTTCCAGCACCTGCACGATGGTCGGTGCCGACGACATGAACTCCACCAGCTCGCCGAAGAACGGACGGTCCTTGTGGACGGCATAAAAGCCTTCCGCCTCACGACGGCTCATCCAGACCCGGCGCGAGGCGATGACGCGCAAGCCGGCCTCTTCCAGCATCCTGGTGATGGCGCCGGTGAGGTTGCGCCGGGTCGCGTCCGGCTTGATCATGGAAAAGGTGCGTTCGAGCGCCATGGGTTGTCCTTGTGATGAGAATGGAATTGAGAGTGGCGGGCTCTATACAAGCCGCCCGGCCCATTGCCAAGGGGTGAGGCCAAAGGGGCGAGGGACGGTCCGCGAAGCGGACGGAGAGCCAATTGCCTGGCCCGAGTAACCGAAGCACGGAGCGATGCGAAGGGCCGGAGCAGCTGTGCGTTTCTGTGTCAGGCCAGCGCCGATGAGGCCGACCAGCAGGCGAGATCGGATGGCTGTCATGCGATGCTTTGCTTGCTATAGTTGCGTGTCGGCGCCGCGCTGAAGTCGGCCCGAATGGAGACCACATGATCATGGCAGACGATCGTCAGGAACGCATTCGCAACCGCGCGCATCAGATCTGGCTGGAAGAGGGACAACCGGCTGGCCATCATGATCGCCATTGGCATCAGGCGGTAGCCGACATCGACCAAGAGGATGCCGGGGGCAAGTCGGCAGCCAAAAAAGCAACTGGCGCCGGCAAGGCAAAAGCCGCTCCCAAGGCCAAAGCCGCCCCCAGGGAGGCGAAGGCTGCCACAAAGACCAGCAAGCCAAAAAAGGCGGCAGCCAAGTAGGCTTGGCTATATCGCTGCTGGCCTTCCAGCAAGGGATTGACGGCGCGCGTGCCTGCACAGCGCCAAGGTGAGGCGCTGCGGCGTCACGCCGCCGCCACCTTTCGCGCCAGCCCGCCGTGCAGGTCGAGGCAGCGGGCGAACCATTGCGCCACCACGTCGCTGTCGTCGAGCAGCTGGTAGGGCGAGGCTATGCGCGCCCATTGCAGGGCGCCGAAGACGATGTAGTCGGCGAACAGCGGCGACGCGCCGCCGATATACGGCTGGTAGCCGAGCATTGAGCGCAGCGGCTCCAATGCGGCGCGGAATGTTGCCAGCCCGGCGTCGCGCGCGGTGACGACATCCTCCAACTTCCTGCCAAGGCGTTGCTCGCGGCTCTGGCGGAAATAAGCAGCGTTCTCCTCGTCCTGCATGGCGTGAAGGTCGATGATCGCCGCGGTGGTGACATAGGGATGGATGGTCAGCTGCGACCAGCGCTCGACGAAGCGCGCCATCGCCTTGCCGCCTTCGCCGCCAAACAGCGTCGGCCGATCCGGATAGGCTTCGTCGAGATAGAGTGCGATGGCGAAGGAGTCGGCGATGACCTTGTCGCCGTCGCGGATCACCGGAACGGTTTTCGAAACGCCGCCTTCGACGGCGGGCACTTCGAGAAAGCGCGTCGGCGCGGTTGAGATGGAAAGCCCCTTGTGGGCAAGCGCCATCGCCACCTTCCAGCAATGCGGGCTGAACGGACGTGCGGTGTCGCGTCCGACGAGGTCATAGAGCAGAATGGTCATTGGCGTTGGCTCCCTCGCGGGTTAGGTAGGCCCCCGTATCGACGCGAGCCGAGGGGAAACCATGAGACAGCATTTCATGATGTTTGCGGCCTATAATCAATGGGCCAACAACCGCATCTATGATGCCGCTGCAGGGCTCGACGAAGAGGAGTTCAACCGCGACGTCGGCGCCTTCTTCGGCTCGATGATGGGCACGCTCAACCACCTGCTGACTGCCGACCGCATCTGGATGAAGCGCTTCACCGGCGAGGGCGACGCGCCAACGACGTTGGACGCCATCCTGTACCGGGCCTTGCCCGGCCTGCGGATGGCGCGTGAAGCCGAGGACAGGAGGATCATCGATTGGGTCGGCTGCCTCGGCGACAGGGCGTTGACGGGCCGCTTCACCTACATGACTGTCTCGGACATGCGCACGGTCTCGCAAAGGCTGGCGCCGGCGCTGGATCATGTCTTCAACCACCAGACACACCACCGTGGCCAGGCGCACACGATTCTAACCATCCTGGGACGGCCAAGCCTGGGCTTGGACCTGATGCTCTTCCAGCGAACCGAGGAGGGCAGGGCTTTCGCCTGATCCGACGGGAGTCCTGATCGAAGCTCAGCAGCCGATCTCGCTGTCCAGCTGGCGCTGCGTCAAAGCGGCTTCCGCCGTGATCCACTTCTTGAACAGGGATACCTTGCGCGCCGGCAGCGCCTTGTCGGGGCAGACGAAATACCACCCCGCCGTATTCGGGTGGTGCACCTTGAATGGAGCCACCAGCCTCTCGGCACGGATATCGCTGGCCATATAGGCGCGATTGGCCACGGCAAATCCCAACCCGGCAGTGGCCGCCTCGTAGGACATCATGCAAGAATCGAAATAGATGCTTTTGGTCTCGTGGAGCACGGAACCGGCGCCAGCGAAGTCGAGCCAAGATTGCCAGTTCTGGGTGCAGGTGTCGGAATGCAGCAGCGTGAAGTGGCGCAGATCTTCGGGCTTCATCTTCGACGGCGGCTTGTGGCCCAGGATTTCGTGGAAGAGTTTCCGGCTGCACACCGGCGTCAGGTCCTCCTTGAACAGGAGGTCGGCGCTGAGGTCGGGGAAACGGCCGTCGCCATAGCGGATCTCGACATCGAATTCGGATGTCGAGAATTCATGCGTTGCGTAGGAGGTCGAAACGCGCATCTCGATGTCCGGGTATTGCTGTTGGAACAGTGGCAGGCGCGGAAACAGCCAGCGCGCGGCAAAGGTCGGCAGCACCGATATCTTCAACACATGCTGCTGCGATTGCCCGGTCGCTTCCATGCTGGCGGCAACGATTCGCTCCAGCGCCTCACGGACGCGCGAGACATAGGTCTCGCCCTCCGGCGTCAGCGACACCGCATTGCCGCCACGCAGGAAGATCTTGAAGCGAAGCTGGTCCTCCAGGCTTTTGACGCGCTGGCTGACCGCTGAAGCGGTGATAAACTGTTCTTCGCCGGCGCGCGTGAAATTCCCGTGCCTCGCAGCACTCTCCACGATTTTCAGCGAATTGAGGTTGACCTGACTGAGCAGACGCACGGTTTCGACCTTAAGCTGGGCTTACACTAGCACCAGCATTCCTAATTTTACAGGGGTGGGTGATCTAATCGACTGTTTCCCAAGTGTTGCCCCCGCCCCGGAGAAGTACAATGAACGCCCATACCATCCCCGAACTGCGTTATGCGATGAGCCGCGAAGCCATCATCGGTCACGAAACCGCCTGGAAAGTGTCGAGTTTCGGCGTCGCGCAATATCTGCACGGCTATGACCCGGCCCTGCTTGCCGCAATTGAGGAAGCTGCTCTGAAGCTCAAGGCCAGCCATGCCGTGCGCAAGCACCTCGACTTGACCTTCATCACCGGCGCCGACCGTTACATCCCCGAGATCAAGGAGTTGCTGCATGACAAGCTGCGTCTGGAGCGGCTGTCCGACATGATGGGCACCAAGCTGGAGCCCTATCCGCTGTCGATCGTCGGCTCGACGGTGACCTTCATGAATCCGAAGGACGGCGCCGTGGAATGGCATTGCGATGGCGTTCCGGTCACCGAACTCATCCCGCTGTCGATCAGCAATCCGCTGGTCGGCGGCCACCTCGAAATCTACTGCGACGACTCCGAAACCGGCCGCGCCATCCTCGAATCCGGCCGCGAGATTCCGCGCAACCGTGTCATGCGCATCGATCACAAGATGAACTACGCCACGCTTGGGCAGTTTCTCGGTGTCCTGCATCGCACCGCGCCGATCCGGTTCGGTGAACGCGTCACGCTGGTGCTCAACCAGCGCTCGGTGGCCAAGCCCTATGTCGACGACAACCGCATGTTCTATCTCGCCGCCGACAACGATCATGACCGTGAATGGGTCAACGAGCTGGCCGAAGACGTCTGGAGCAATCAGTTGCCGGCCTATCGCCGATTTGAGGAAGAGCATCCCGTTCCGGTGTCGTCCGAGGCGCCGGTTCCGGGCGGAGCCAGGGAATCATGGTAACGAACCATGATCCCGAAAAGTGGGAACCGGCTTTCGGACAGGACCATGGTCAAACACAGAGATAGAGCCCCACACCGATCCTTTCGGCACGGATCAGGCTCTATATCCGCGCTGGTCTTTGCTGCCGGCGCGGTGGCGCTGTGGTCGACCAATGCACTGGTCGGCAAATCCCTGTTGGCAAGCCACCCGGTGTCGCAGGTGCAGTTCCTGCAATTTACAGGAGCTGCACTCGTCTTCGCCGTCATCCGGTTGATGAGCCGGGAAAGGGCCGCGCCAGTCACGGCCCGGGCCGAACTCGTGTCTCTCGCGGTCGGCTTCATCGGTCTGGTCGGCACCATGGTGCTGCAATACATCGCCTTCGCTTCGATGCCGGTGATCGAGGCCAATCTGGTGGCCTACACCTGGCCGTTGATGGTCGCTGCGGCGGTTATCGCTCTGCAGAATCCGCGGCGCCCGGCACTGCTGGGCCTCGCCGCGGTCGTGGGCTTCGTCGGCGTTGCACTGGTGATTTCGGGAGGGCGTAACCAATCCTGGCTCCAGGGCGATCTCGTCGGCTATGTCGCCGCATTCGGGTCCGCACTGTGCATGGCCTTCTATTCGATCGTGGTGGGACGGGTTGCCGCCTCGCCGGATCGCCTGTTGCTGCCATCGTCGCTGGTCGGCGTCGCCTTGACGTTCTTGTGGTGCGCTCGCGACGGTTTCGCATGGCCCGTTGGCATAGACCTGGCTCTCGGCCTCTATCTCGGTGCCGGTCCGATGGGGTTGGGCTACTACTTCTGGTCACGCGCCTTGAAGCTCGAAGGCAGCGGCAAGGTCGCGGTCGTCGCCTATCTCACGCCGATCGCTTCGACGCTGCTGCTGACGCTGTCGGGCGAAAGGCTGACGATGACGGCCATTGTCGGAGCCGTCCTCGTCATCGGCAGTTGCGTCGCGGTCGGCGTGGAACGTTCGGAGGCCGAGAACCATGTTTGACGAAAACGAACGTCTGGCCAGGCAGGAAGCGCATTGGCTGATCAAGGAATTTGGCGCCGAGGCACCGCTTTATGCCGCCATGAAGGCCGAAAAGGCTATAGAGCAAAAGGATTTCAGGCGTTGCGCCCGTTGGAAGCGTATTCTAGAGATATTGGCCGACGGTCGCGCTGCTAAGTCTGCTAGACCCAAGTATTAGATTTTCTAATTTGCGCGACGTCGATTTCCCATGAAAAGTATTTTTTGCGAGTCTTGATTCCTTGTTGAGACTTGGCGGTCCGTTGGGGGGCGCGGTTAAAGAGATACAAAGACACAAGTCTTCACTGGGGTGGATGACTTTGTCGGAAATAGGGTGAAAGAATTGTCAAATATCGATGATAAGACCGTTATCGAACTGACGGCCGATATTGTCTCGGCCTATATAGGCAACAATCCGCTTCCGGCTTCCGGTCTGCCTGAGTTGATTGCCAGCGTCAGCGCTTCGGTACGCAAGCTGGCTGGTGCACCTGTCGCGGAAAGCGCAAGCCTGGTTCCGGCCGTGAACCCGAAGAAGTCGGTGTTTCCCGACTACATCATCTGCCTTGAGGACGGAAAGAAGTTCAAGTCGCTCAAGCGACACCTCAGGACTGATTATGGCCTGAGCCCGGACGACTACCGGGCCAAATGGAGCTTGCCGCCAGACTATCCGATGGTTGCGCCAAACTATTCGGCGACACGGTCGGCGCTGGCAAAGTCGACAGGACTCGGCCGCAAACCGGCAGCAGCGCCGGCCGTCGTAGCCAAGGCGACGAAGCGCAAGGCGACTTCCTGAGCGCTGCCTGGCCGGGTAAGCAGGCTGATCGGCTGCCTTGACGGCGCCTTTGCGGGCGTCGTTTTCAGCCCTTGTGCGGCCAACTGGCCCGCAAGGTCTTGCGAAGCGTTGATGTCCGGTGCAAAAGCGCGGCCATGCTGATCATCAACGACCTTTCGCTCCGCATGGCCGGACGCCTGCTTCTCGACCACGCCTCACTGACATTGCCGGCCGGCACCAAGGCCGGTCTTGTCGGTCGCAACGGCACCGGCAAGACGACGCTGTTCAAGGCCATCACCGGCGACCTCGCCTCCGAGACGGGCTCGATCAGCCTGCCCAAGAACACGCGCATCGGCCAGGTGGCGCAGGAAGCGCCCGGCACCGAGGACCCGCTGATCGAGATCGTGCTGAAGGCCGATCTTGAGCGCACGGCACTCCTTGAAGAGGAAAAGACCGCCACCGATCCGCACCGCATCGCCGACATCCACATGCGGCTGGCCGACATCGACGCGCACTCAGCCGAGTCGCGCGCGGCCACCATTCTTGCCGGTCTCGGATTCGATGATGCTGCGCAGCGCCGCCCGGCCTCATCCTTCTCCGGCGGCTGGCGCATGCGCGTTGCGCTTGCGGCCGTACTGTTTGCCGAGCCCGACCTTTTGCTGCTCGACGAGCCGACCAACTATCTCGACCTCGAAGGCACGCTGTGGCTGGAAAACTATGTGTCGAAGTATCCGCACACCGTTCTTCTGATCTCGCATGACCGGGACCTGCTCAACCGCGCCGTCAATTCTATCGTTCATCTCGACCAGAAGAAGCTGACCTTCTGGCGTGGCGGCTACGATCAGTTCGAGCGTCAGTATAGCGAGCAGAAGGAACTGCAGGAGAAGGGTCGGGTCAAGCAGGAAGCCGCCCGCAAACATATGGAATCCTTTGTCGAACGCTTCCGCGCCAAGGCTTCCAAGGCGAGACAGGCGCAGTCGCGCATCAAGGCGCTGGAGAGGATGAAGCCGATCGCCGCGATCGTCAACGATACGGTGCGGCCGTTCTCCTTCCCCGAGCCGGTGAAGACGGTGGCCTCGCCGATCGTGGCGCTAAACAACGTCAACGTCGGCTACACCGAGGGGCAGCCGATCCTCAAGAAGATGACGCTGCGCATCGATGCCGACGACCGGATCGCGCTGCTCGGCGCCAACGGCAATGGCAAGTCGACCTTCGCCAAATTGCTGTCCGGCCGGCTGAAGCAGGAGACCGGGACCATGACGGTGGCGTCAGGGCTGAAGGTGGCGATCTTCGCCCAGCATCAGCTCGACGATCTCCGGCCGGAGGAAAACGCCTATGAGCATGTCCGTCGGCTGATGCCGGAAGCGCCGGAGTCCAAGGTGCGCGGCCGTGTCGCCCAGTTTGGTCTCACGACCGAGAAGATGAACACCGCCGCCAAGGACCTGTCCGGCGGCGAGAAGGCTCGACTTCTGATGGGTCTGTCGGCCTTCGAGGGACCGAACCTGTTCATCCTCGACGAGCCGACCAACCATCTCGACATCGACAGCCGCGAGTCGCTGATCCATGCGCTGAACGAATTTCCGGGCGCCGTGATCCTGATCTCGCACGACCGCCATCTGCTCGAGGCGACCGCCGACCGGCTGTGGCTGGTCAAGGACGGCGCGGTCAACCCGTATGACGGCGACCTCGAAGACTACAAGACGCTGGTCACCGGTGTCTCCGGCGACCGCCGCGGCAAGCGCGAGGCGGACAAGGCGTCAAAGGCCGACCGCCGCCGCGATGCAGCAGCGCGTCGCGCCGCCTTCGAGCCGCTGGCCAAGGAAATCCGGGCCACCGAAGCGCTGATGGACCGCATCCGCAAGCGCATCGACGGCATAGAGGACGAACTGTCCAATCCGGCCGTCTACGAGAAGGATCCCTCGACGGCGACCCGGCTGGCCAAGGAGCGCTCACAGCTGGCCCAAACGCTGGCCGGCCACGAGGAAAAATGGCTGACCATGTCGGCCGAATACGAGGAAGGCACGGCTGAGTAGGGGTGCAATTCTTGCCTTCTCCCACAGGGAGAAGGCAGGGCCTCATCTGGCCCTACACGCCGCGCCCGAAAGCCGCTAGGTACGCGGCATGAACCAGCACGCTAAGCTTCGCATCGGCCATTCGGCCTGTCCGCATGATTGCCCATCGACCTGCGCGCTCGAGGTCGAGCTGCTTGACGGCAACCGCATCGGCCGCGTCCATGGCGCCAAGGCCAACAGCTATACATCGGGCGTCATCTGCGCCAAGGTCGCGCGCTATGCCGACCGCGTCCATCATCCCGACCGCCTGCTGAAGCCGCTGGTGCGGGTCGGCGCCAAGGGCGACGGCGCCTGGAAAGACGCCAGTTGGGAGGCCGCGCTCGACCTCGTCGCCGAGAAGTTCATCGCGGCCGAGAAGACATACGGCTCGGAGACAGTCTGGCCCTACTACTATGCCGGCACGATGGGGCTGGTGCAGCGCGACGGCATCGACCGGCTGCGCCACGCCAAGAAGTATTCCGGCTTTTTCGGCTCGATCTGCACCAATCTGGCCTGGACCGGCTGGATGATGGGGGCCGGCGCCTTGCGCGGACTCGATCCGCGCGAGATGGCGAAATCCAATTGCGTGGTGATCTGGGGCACCAATGCCGTGGTCACGCAGGTCAACGTCATGACCCACGCCATCAAGGCGCGCAAGGAGCGCGGCGCCAGGATCGTCGTCATCGACGTCTATGAGAACGCGACGATGAAACAGGCCGATCTAGGCCTGGTGCTGAAGCCCGGCACCGACGGAGCGCTGGCCTGCGCGGTCATGCACGTGCTGTTCAGGGAAGGCATGGCCGACCGCGCCTATCTCGAAAAATACACCGATGATCCAAAGGGGCTGGAAGAGCATCTGCGGACGCGCACGCCGGAATGGGCGGCCAGCATCACCGGTCTGACGGTCGCCGAGATCGAGGATTTCGCCCGCCTCGTCGGCACGACCAAGAAGACCTATTTCCGTCTCGGTTACGGGTTTTCGCGCCAGCGCAACGGCTCGGTCAACATGCACGCCGCCGCCTCCATCGCCGCCGTCACCGGCTGCTGGCAATATGAGGGCGGTGGCGCCTTCCATTCCAATTCCGGCATCTTCAAGCTCAACCAGGAGGTGCTGGAAGGCACGAAGATGCGCGATCCCTCGGTCCGCTTTCTCGACCATTCGCGCATCGGCCCGGTGCTGACCGGGGCGAAGGACGCGCTCTATGGCGGCCCGCCGGTGACGGCGATGCTGATCCAGAACACCAACCCTGTTAATGTCGCGCCCGAGCAGCGGCTGGTGAAGCAGGGTTTTCTGCGCGACGACCTGTTCACCTGCGTGCACGAGCAGTTCATGACCGACACGGCAAAGCTCGCCGATGTCGTGCTGCCGGCGACGATGTTCCTTGAGCACGACGACATCTACAAGGGAGGCGGCAACCAGCACATCACGCTCGGCCCCAAGCTGATCGATCCGCCGGAAGGGCCGCGCACCAACCATTTCGTCATCGAGGAATTGGCTGAGCGCCTCGGCGTCGCCGACCGTCCGGGCTTCGGCCTGACCGAACAGCAGCATATCGACATCATCCTCGGCAAGCGCGGGCTGGGCAGCTTCGACAGCTTGAAGGAGGACAAGTGGGTCGACCTGCAGCCGGATTTCGACACCGCCCATTTCATCAAGGGATTTGGCCATGCGGATGGGAAATTCCGCTTCCGCGCCGACTGGACCGGGCAGGCGGCGCCCAACCGGCCTCCGAAAAGCATGGGCCTGTTCGGGCCGGTGGAGCGGCTGCCGGAATTTCCCGATCACGTCGACCTGATCGAGGTCGCGGATGAGGCGCATCCGTTCCGGCTGACGACATCGCCGGCGCGCAATTTCCTCAACTCGACATTTTCGGAAACACCGGTGTCGAAGGCCAAGGAAGTGCGGCCGGAACTGCTTCTGCATCCCGACGATGCGGCGGCCCATGGGCTTGCCGACGGCGACCGCGTCGAGGTCGGCAACCAGCGCGGCGAAGTGGTGCTGCGCGCAAAACTGTTCGACGGCATCAAGCGTGGCGTCGTCATCGCCGAGGGCATCTGGCCGAACAGCGCGCATGAGCGCGGCGAGGGCATCAACGTGCTGACCGGCGCCGACGCAACCGCACCCTATGGCGGCGCTGCCTTCCACGACAACAAGGTGTGGCTACGCGCGGCAAGCTGAAACGGAATAGAACTCGGCTCGTCTCGCGCCGAATCATACCGGCAGGATTTCAGCCGCCTTCTTTCGATCTCGCCGGAGGCGGATGTCGTCGGCGATCTGCTCTGCCTCGATCGAGATTTCACGCAGCAATCCGGTGACCGCATTGTGAAAACCGATGAGGTAGAGGCCGAGATCCGAAGCTTGCGCGTTGACGCCGCTAAGACCCGGCTGGATGCCGGGCTGCAGCAACCCAGCATAGCCCGGCCGGAAGCCGGTGGCGAAGATGATCGCATCGAACTCGCCACGCTTGCCGTCGGCAAAATGGGCGCCTTGCTCGGTGATCTCGGCAATGTCGGGTGCGACCTTGATCGCACCTTCGCGGATCTTCCCGACCGTGCCGACATCGATCACTGGAATGCGCGACGCCACGGCGATCTGCTGCAACATCCCTTGGCTCGGTCGCTTGAGCCCGTATTTCTCCAGCCTGCCCAGTGCCAGATCGAGGATGACAGGGAACAAGGCATCATTGATGCGTTGCGGCATCAGGCGAGCCGCCATGCCGACCATCTGGATGGGCACGCCAAGCAACTCGCGCGGCACGATATGAACGCCGCCGCGCACCGAAATCGTCGGCCGCGCACCGCTTTCCACCAGATCGAGCGCGATCTCGGCGCCGGTGTTGCCCATGCCGACGATCAGCACCGACTGGCCGGCAAAAGGCGTGGCGTTGCGGTAGTCGGCGCTATGCAGCCTTTGACCCCTGAAAGCATCGGCGCCGGCAAATCCGGGCACCAGCGGCTCGGCGTTGTAGCCCGACGCGATCACCACGTGGGAGGCATGCAGGGCACCGGATGTTGCTTCGACATTCCAGCCTCTGCCTTGCCGGGTGATCATCCGCACTGTCTGTCCAAAGCGGGGCCGTAGTTCGAAGCGTTGCCCGTACGCATCGAGATAGTCGGCGAAGAGATCGCGCGGCACATAGCGCGGATAATCCCTGGGAAAGGGCACGAAAGGCAGCGAGGAATAGCGCTTGGTCGTGTGCAGGTGGACGCGCTCATAGTGGCGTCGCCACGCGGGTGCTGCCTGCGCCTCTTTTTCGAGAAGAACGAAGTCAACCCCGGCCTGCCGCAGGCATGCGGCAACAGCCAGACCCGCTGGCCCGGCACCGATGATTGCAACTGGGGTGGTGTCGTCCAAGCGCGCCTCCGCCAAACAAATTCGCGTCCGGAGAATATCAAAAGCATGGCAGCCGGAGCCTGCCCGCCAGCAAATTCTCATCCGGGCAAGGGCACCGTCAGCCCGACCTTGACGCGGTCCATGGCGACGAAGGTGCGGAACTTTCGGACATTGTTGCTGTCGAAGAACAGTTTTCGCGTCAGCGCCTCATAGGCGCCCATGTCGGCGACGGTGATGACCAGGATGAAATCGGCCTCGCCGGTGACGTAGTAGCATTGCTGGACTTCCGGCGCGGCCGAGAATTGCCGCTTGGCCGCATCGATGAGTTCGGTGCGTTCGCTATCGAGCTCCACCTCGACGAAGATGGTGATGGGCTGGCCGACCGCCGCCGGCTCGACCAGGGCAACATTGCCGGCAATGACGCCCGTCTGTTCCATGCGCTTGATGCGGCGTTGCACTGCCGGCGCCGAAAGATTGACGGCCTCGCCAATAACCCGCTGGGGCGTCGTATTGTCCCGCTGCAGGATGGCAAGGATGGCGAGATCGAAACTATCGAGTGAGGATGGCAATACAGGCAATCGAGACATCCCTAACGAAGCAAACTTGCATTTCGAGGGTCGTATTACAGCGCTTTTTGCGCCAGTCCTGCAATATGTTCTCGCTGAACCGTCAAGGAGGCCGCCAGTGTTCCTGCCCAACCGCAATGCCTTGCACCGCCAGCCGCTCGACCCGGCCGATGCCGAAACGCTTGGGGTCGCCGGGGCCGACACGGTCGAGCGCTTCCTCGCCCATCGCGACAATCACCGCATAACGCCGCTGCATGCGCTGCCGGCGCTGGCGACTGAACTCGGTCTCGGTGCCTTGCATGTCAAGGATGAAGGCTTTCGCCTCGGCCTCGGCAGCTTCAAGGCGCTCGGCGGCGCCTATGCTGTCTTCCGCCTGGTACTGGAAGAGGCAGGTCGGTCGCTTGGTCGACCCGTCGATGTGGCCGATCTTAGTCAGCCGGATGTTCGGGCGGTTGCCGCGACGATGACGGTTGCCTGCGCCACCGATGGCAATCACGGCCGGTCGGTCGCGCAAGGGGCGCAACTCGTCGGTGCGCGGGCAGTGATTTTCGTCCACGCCGGCGTCAGCCAGCAGCGTATCGCCGCCATCGCTCGCTATGGCGCAGAGATGATCCGCGTCGACGGCAATTATGACGACTCGGTCAAGCAAGCCGCCCAAGTTTCGGCCGAGAAGGGCTGGACCGTGGTCTCCGACACCTCTTGGCCAGGTTATGAGCGCATTCCCGGCCTCGTCATGCAGGGCTATACGGCGATCGTCCGCGAAGCATTGCGCCAGCTCCGGGAGCCACCGACCCATGTGTTCGTCCAGGCCGGTGTCGGCGGCATTGCCGCCGCGATCGCCGGCCATCTTGCCATCGTGCTCGGCGATGCCAGGCCGACCTTCATCGTGGTCGAGCCCGCGCGCGCTGCGTGCGTTGTCGCGGCCGCCCAGGCGGGGCGCGTGGTGAAGGTTGCGCATGGCCAGCCGACGGTGATGGCGATGCTGGAATGCTACGATGCCTCTCCGGTCGCCTGGCGGGTGTTGGCGCGTGCCGCCGACGCCTTCATGACGGTGGATGAGGACGAGGCCATAGCGGTGATGCGGCGGCTGGCGCAGCCACGTGCCGGCGATCCGGTGATCGTCGCCGGCGAAAGCGGCGGCGTCGGCCTTGCAGGGCTGATCCGGGCGGTGGCCGACAACCAGGCCGACCTTGGACTCGACGGCGGATCCCGGGTGCTGGTGATCAACACCGAAGGCGCCACCGACCCGCATCGCTATGCCGAACTGGTTGGCATGAGCCCGGCCGATGTGCTGGCCGGCAAGATGCTTGCAGGAGCAACGTTGTGATCGCGGTCGACGCGCAGCGCCTGCTTGGCCGTATCCGTGAACTCGGCGCCATCGGCCGTGACAGCGAGGGCAGGCTGATCCGATTGGCGGCCTCCGACACCGACAGGCTGGGCCGCGACCTCTTCGTTGGCTGGCTGCAGCAGGCCGGGCTCGATGTCGCGATAGACCGGGTCGGCAACATTTTCGGCATCTGGCAAGGCCCTAACAATGCCGGACAGGCGCCACTGCTCATCGGCTCGCATATCGACACGGTTATCGATGCCGGCATCTATGACGGCTGCTACGGTGTGCTTGCCGGGCTGGAGGTGATCGAGACCCTCAAGGCATCGGGCTTTTCGCCGCCGCGCCCGGTCGCGGTCGCCGCTTTCACCAACGAGGAGGGCGTGCGCTATACCCCCGATATGATGGGCTCGCTGGTCCATGCCGGCGGCATCGGCTTCGAGACGGTGCTGGCGGCTGTCGGCACAGACGGCAGCGTGCTCGGGCAGGAGCTTGCCCGCATCGGCTATGCCGGTGACAAGGAGCCCGGCTTCCTCAAGCCGCACGCCTATCTGGAACTGCATATCGAGCAGGGGCCGGTGCTGGAGCGCGAAGGCGTGCCGATTGGCGCGGTGGAGAATCTGCAGGGCATCTCCTGGCAACGCATCACCATCGACGGCGTCGCCAACCATGCCGGCACCACGCCGATGTCGATGCGCAGCGACGCCGGCCACGCCGCCGCGCGGGTCATCACGTTCCTGCACGATAGGGCCAAAGCCTCGAACACGCCGACGGTCGCCACCGTCGGCACGATGCGCTTCGAGCCGAATGCCATCAACGTCATTCCCTCCCAAGCCGTCTTCACCGTCGATCTGCGCGACCCCGATGAGCAGCGCCTGCAGGCGGAGGAGGCCGCACTTGCTGCCTGTCTCGAACAGCTTGCCGACACCGAAGGCGTGACGATCTCGGTCGAGCGGCTGGCCCGCTTCGAGCCGGTGATCTTCGACATCCGCATTGTCGAACTGATCGAGGCTGCTGCGAAAAACCGCGGCCTCGGCGTCAAACGCATGACATCAGGCGCCGGCCACGACGCACAGATGATGGCGCGCATCGCGCCGGCAGCGATGATCTTCGTGCCGAGCGCCGGCGGCATCAGCCACAATCCGCGCGAGCACACCGAGGATGCCGAGCTTATTGCCGGCGCCAACATCCTGCTTGATGTGGTCACAGAACTTGTGAAGTAGGTAAGGGGGACAGACGAAATGTCCGAATTCGATCGTGACGCGCTGAAGCAGGAGATGATTGTCTGGCGGCGTGATCTGCACGCACATCCGGAGTTCGGCTTCGAGGAAAGGCGCACCGCGGCTTTCGTCGCCGCTAAACTGCGCGAATTCGGCCTCGATGATGTCACTGAGGGCGTCGGCTGCTCCGGCGTCGTCGGCACGCTGAAACGCGGCAGCGGCAACCGGGCGATTGCGCTTAGGGCCGACATGGATGCCTTGCGCATCACCGAGCAATCCGCCGCGCCTTACCGGTCCGGCAATCCCGGCATCATGCATGCCTGCGGCCATGACGGCCACACCCCGATGCTGCTCGGCGCGGCAAAGCTGCTGGCCGCCGAGGGCGGTTTCGACGGCACCGTGCGCTTCGTCTTTCAGCCGGCCGAGGAATGGGGCAAAGGGGCATTGGCCATGCTCGCCGATGGCCTGATGCAGCGCTTTCCCTTTGACGAAATCTTTGGCCTGCACAATATGCCCGGCCTGCCCATCGGACATTTCGAGACCCGCGCCGGCCCGATCATGTCGGCCGAGGACAATTTCGAGATCGTGCTGAAAGGGCTCGGCGGCCATGCCGCGCGGCCGCATTCGGGGAACGAAACGCTGGTCGCCGCCTGCGCGCTGGTCACCAATCTGCAGACCATCGTCTCGCGCCGGCTGAGTCCGGCCGACATTTCGGTGGTTTCGGTGACCGAGCTGATCACCGACGGCACCCGCAACGCACTGCCCGGTCTTGCCCGCATTCTCGGCGATGCGCGTAGCTTCCGCCCCGAGGTCAGCGCGGAGATCGAGCGGCAGATGTGCATCATCGCGGAGGGCACCGCCGTCGCCTACAATGTTAGCGCCGAGGTCAGTTACAGCCGCGAGTTCGTGCCGCTAAGCAACGATGCCGAACTGGTCGAAGCGGCGTTTGCTGCCGCGAGAAGCGTTTTCGCGCCCGGCAAAATCGCCGTCGCCCGCGAGCCGATGACAGCCTCGGAGGATTTCGCCCGCTTCCTTGACCATGTGCCGGGCTGTTTCGTCTTCCTCGGCAATGGCGAGACGTCGGCGCCGCTGCACAATTCGAGCTACGACTTCAACGATGACGGGTTGCTGTTCGGCACCAATTTCCATGTCGCCATGGTCAGGCAAAGACTGGGCGGGCAAGCCGGGAATTGATCGCGTTTTGATTGCCGGGGCGCGCCCGCCGCTGGCCCAAACACCATCGCTATCGCCAGCCAGCTCCCGCGCTTACTGAAATTCCCTGCTGACGGAGATCGGACGCTGATGACCAGGATTTCGCTGCTGGGAATTCCCCACGACGACAAACTCGTCCTGCTTCAAGGGGCCGGCGCAAGCGCCTGCCCATATCCGTCCCGAATTGTTCTCCGATGCCTACAGCATGTGGAGCGAAACCGGTTTTGATCTGACCGACAGGCTTGTCGATCATGGCGACATCGGCTTCGACGCCGCCACCGATCCATGGGACTTGATCGAAAACGAGGTTGGGCGCGTGCTGGAAACGGGCGATCCGCTGATCTGCCTCGGCGGTGACCATGCCATTTCCTGGCCGATGCTGCGCGCGGTGCGCCGCCGAAACCCCAGCCTGACCATTCTGCACATCGACGCGCATCCCGATATGTACGATGCCTATCAGGGCAATCCGCGCTCCCACACTTCGCCCTTTGCCCGCATCATGGAAGAGCGGCTTGCCGAACGTCTCATTCAGGTCGGCCTACGGACCGTCAACGACCATCATCGCGACCAGTTCAAGCGGTTCGGTGTCGAGGTGATCGAGGCGGCGCGGTTTGGCGACGATCTGCGGCTCGATCTCAGGACGCCGGTCTACATCTCGATGGACCTCGACGGGCTCGACCCGGCCTTTGCGCCAGGTGTCTCGCATCGCGAACCCGGCGGTCTGACCACACGTCAGGTCATCAACCTGATTCAATCGGTCAACCAGCCAATCGTGGCGGCTGATATCGTTGAATTAAACCCGCCTCGCGACATCGCCAATCTGACCGCCATCGTGGCGGCAAAACTCCTCAAGGAGATTGCCGGGATGATGGTCAAGACGCGCGCGTAACGAGCCGGCGACCGGCAGTTCGTGTGGATCGGTACACTTTTGACGAAGAACAATCACCCGATGACGCAAGGGAAAGACTCAGCTAACTTCTGCGGTGCGGCGGACCTCTTATCCGCTTGGCCGGCGCTTCATTCCTCCTCCCGAGCAGCGCCGGCCTTCTTCTTCAAAAGTTCTCTTTGCTGACGATCTGAGCGCCATAGGCGGCAGGGCACGAACTTCGCGGCGCGAAGTTCCGTTCCAGCGTCTCGAGGACTGCATCACCGAAATACCGGAGAAATGTGCACGTCAGCGGAAGCTTGCCGCGCCTCGATCTTCTACCGTGCGGTCAAGACGGTCGGCAGGGGAACCAAATGCCGTTTCCTCGGTTGGTCCTGCTCCAATGGAGTGTTGCAACCATGTTCCGTCTGCTCGTCACCGGCGCTTTGGCCTATGTCACCTACCGTATTGCCAGGAAGATGGTGGAGGACGTGCCCGATACGGTCGACCCGCTGCTGCTGCTGCCGCCGCAACACGATCGTGAGGCTTTGCGCCGCCAGTCGGCTACGATGGGGATCGGTCCCCAGCACTAGGCAGGCTGTCACGCTTCGGCTGCAGGGCAGGCTGACATTCTCGCATCGGCGTTGCGAACAAAGCAGAAACGATGCTTGATGGGTGATGAACCTCGCCACCTCTGATTCGATTTTTCGGGAACCGACCGTCCAGCCTGCCTATCTCGCCCGGCTGAACGATGCCCAGCGGCAGGCCGTCGAGCATGGCGACGGCCAGATCGCCGGACCGCTGCTGGTCATCGCCGGTGCCGGTTCGGGCAAGACCAACACGCTGGCGCATCGCGTCGCCCATCTGATCGTCAAGGGGGCCGACCCGCGCCGCATCCTATTGATGACCTTTTCGCGCCGCGCCGCGTCCGAAATGGCCAGGCGCGTCGAGCGCATCGCCGGCGAGGTGCTCGGCCGCGACGCCGCGGTGATCACCGATGCGCTGACCTGGGCTGGCACCTTTCACGGTATAGGTGCCCGGTTGCTGCGCGACTATGCGCTGGAGATCGGCCTTGACCCGGCCTTCACCATCCATGACCGCGAGGATTCAGCCGACCTGATGAATCTGATCCGGCATGAGCTGGGGTTCTCGAAGACGGAAGCGCGCTTTCCGACCAAGGGTACCTGCCTTGCCATATATTCGCGTGCCGTCAACGCGCAGGCGCCGCTGGGCGAAGTGCTGGGATCCGCCTTTCCCTGGTGCGCCGGCTGGGCCGAGCAGCTGAAGCAATTGTTCGCCGGATATGTCGACGCCAAGCAGGCGCAGAACGTCCTCGATTACGATGACCTGCTGCTCTACTGGGCGCAGATGGCGGCCGAGCCCGAAATAGCCGCGCATCTGGGTGGTCGTTTCGACCATGTGCTGGTCGACGAATACCAGGACACCAACCGGCTGCAGGCCTCGATCCTGATGGCGCTCAAACCCGACGGCGCCGGGCTGACGGTGGTCGGCGACGATGCGCAGTCGATCTATTCGTTCCGTGCCGCCGAGGTGCGCAACATCCTCGACTTTCCCCGGCAGTTCGCGCAGGCCGCCGATGTGGTGATGCTGGAGCGCAATTACCGGTCGACCGAGACCATCCTGGCCGCCGCCAATGCGGTGATCGGCGAGGCATCGGAGCGCTTTACCAAGAACCTTTGGTCGGAGCGCAGATCAACCGACAAGCCAAGGCTGGTGAGCGTGCGCGATGAGGTCGAGCAGGCCAATTTCGTCTGCGATACCATTCTGGCCGAACGAGAAGCTGGCACGGCGCTGAAATCGCAGGCGGTGCTGTTTCGCGCCTCGCACCACAGCGGCCCGCTGGAGATCGAGCTGACCCGGCGCAACATTCCCTTCGTCAAGTTCGGCGGCCTGAAGTTCCTCGATGCTGCTCACGTCAAGGATGTGCTGGCTGTGCTGCGCTTTGCCGAAAACCCGCGCGACCGCGTCGCCGGCTTCCGTGTGCTGCAGCTGATGCCAGGCATCGGCCCTTCGGTCGCCGCGCAAATCGTCGAGACGATGACTACAGCGCTGGACGAGGCGATGGGGTTGGCCGGCTGGCGCCCGCCGCAACGCGCGGCCGATGACTGGCCGGGCTTCGTTTCGCTCTATTCCGGCCTGCGGGCCGGCGCCAAATGGCCGGCCGATCTCGAACAGGTCAGGCTGTGGTACGAGCCGCATCTGGAGCGCATCCACGAGGATGCGAGCACGCGCCGGGCCGACCTTTTGCAGCTCGAGCAGATCGGTTCGGGCTATGCATCACGCGAACGCTTCCTCACGGAGCTGACGCTCGACCCGCCGGACGCCACCAGCGACCAGGCCGGACCGCCGCACCGCGACGAGGATTATCTGATCTTGTCGACCATCCATTCAGCCAAGGGCCAGGAATGGAAGAATGTCTTCGTGCTCAACACCGTCGACGGCTGCATCCCGGCCGATCTCGGGGTCGGCACCAAGGAGGACATCGAGGAGGAGCGCCGGCTGCTCTACGTGGCGATGACCAGGGCCAAGGACAATCTCAACCTGGTCATGCCGCAACGCTTCTTCCCGCACGGCCAGGCGGCGCGCGGCGACCGCCACCTCTATGCCTCGCGCACCCGCTTCATCCCGGCCTCGATCCTTGCCGCCTTCCAGCAGGTCTCGTGGCCGAGCGCGCAAGCGGCACAGGGCAGGGCGCCCCGGCCGGAGGTGCGCGTCGATATTGGCGCGCGCATGCGCGGCATGTGGAAATAGCCGCGGGATAGCGCCATGCCCCAACCACCGATCAGGATAGCCATCGCGGGTGCACTGGGTCGCATGGGCTACCAGATGATGGATGCTGTCCAGGCCGATGCACGGCTGGCGCTCGCTGCCCGCTTCCACCGGCCAGGCACTGTCGGCGAGGGGTTGGTGAGCCGCGACGAGGCACTTGCCGGCCGATGTGGTGATTGATTTCACCACGCCGGCGGCCTCGGCCGATCTGGCAAGGCTTTGCGCCGAACGCGGCGGGCCAGCCTTGGTCGTTGGATCGACAGGCTTCGATGCTGCTGAGTTGGCCACCATCGGGGATGCCGCGAAAAGCATCGCCATCGTCCGCTCCGGCAGCTTTTCGCTTGGACTGAACATGCTGGTTGGACTGGTCGAGCAGGCGGCGCGAGCGCTTGATCCTGACGACTGGGATGTCGAGATTGTCGAGGCGCATCATCGCGACAAGATCGATGCCCCATCGGGGACGGCGCTGATGTTGGGACAAGCCGCCGCCAGCGGGCGCGGCATCGAACTGGATACGGTCGCAAGGCGGGTCCGCGATGGCGTCACAGGCGTGCGGCCGCCCGGTGAGATCGGCTTTGCGGTGATGCGTGGTGGCAGCATCGTCGGCGAGCACAGCGTCGGTTTCTGCGCCGAGGGCGAGACCGTGACCTTGTCGCATTCGGCCGGCGACCGCATCATGTTCGCCCGTGGCGCGATCACAGCCGCCCTCTGGGTGGCGGCGCGTCCGCCCGGCGAATATGACATGCGCGACGTACTGGGACTAAGCGCACGGGGATAGCGACGAACTGTTGCCGGCTCTCGGCGGATTGCTCTGTCATTCTCATGATCAGCCAGCATCGGGTTACCGATCCGTAAGGTTTGCTATGACTTTCAGGACGGCCTTGAAAGGTGGATGAAAGGTTGGTGCCCTAAATGTTGGAAGGCGCCCCATATTTGTCGCGAAACAGCGATGGGAGAGAGAGGGGCGCGGAAAACGAACAAAGGGAAGAGGCCATGTCGCTCGCGCGAATACTGCTTGATTCAGCCGCCACAATCGCACTCGTCGCCACCATGGCCTTGTCCGCGCCATCCGCGCGCGCCGACGAGAAGGTTTCCATCATGGTCGGCGGCTATGAGAAACAGATCTATCTTCCCGCCAAGCTGACGGAAGCGCTCGGTTACTTCAAGGACGAGGGTCTCGACGTCGAACTGCTGAATGAACCGGCCGGCGTCGATGCCGAAAACGAAATGCTCGCCGGTGCCGTGCAAGGAGTTGTCGGCTTCTACGATCACTGCATCGATCTGCAGGCAAAAGGCAAGTTCGTCGAATCCATCGTCCAGTTCAGCCAGGCGCCGGGCGAGGTCGAGCTTGTTTCGACGAAGCACCCCGAGATCAAATCACCCGCCGACTTCAAGGGCATGAGCCTGGGCGTGACCGGTCTAGGCTCATCGACGAATTTTCTTACGGAATATCTAGCCGTCAAGAACGGTTTGAAGCTCGGTGACTTCACCTCGGTTCCGGTCGGCGCCGGCACCACCTTCATTGCCGCCATGCAGCAGGACAAGATCCAGGCAGGCATGACGACCGAGCCGACGATCACCCGACTGCTGAAGACCGGCGAAGCTTCCGTTCTCATCGACATGCGCACAATGGAAGGCACCAAGGCTGCTCTCGGCGGCACCTACCCGGCCGCCTCCCTCTATATGCAGACCGATTGGGTCGAAGCGCACAAGGACATCGTGCAGAAGTTGGCCAATGCCTTCGTCAAGACGCAGAAATTCATCAACACGCATAGCGGCGCCGAGATCGCCGACAAGATGCCGAAGGACTATTATGTCGGCGACAAGGAAGGCTACGTGAAAGCCCTCGATGCAGGCAAGGCAATGTTCACCCCCGACGGGATCATGCCGCAAGGCGGGCCGGAGACGGTGCTGACGGTTCTTTCAGCCTTCAAGAAGGAACTGCAGGGCAAGCAGATCGACCTCTCCAAGACTTACACCTCGGAATTCGTCAAGAACGCCAAGTAGCGGACCACGCCGGCGCGATGCGCGATATCGCGCCGGCAGCCGTCGGTTTTTCCACGTCCGTCGGCTCTGGCCGACGGCAGGCGTCCGCTCGAACCCGGAGTTCCATCATGCCCCATGAAAAGACCACACCAGCCATTGAACTGATCAATGTCAGTCGGCGGTTCCTCTCACCCACCGGCAAGTCGCTGGCGGCACTGCGCGATTTCACCATGACCGTCGAGCGCGGCGAATTCGTCGCCGTTGTCGGTCCGACTGGTTGCGGAAAATCCACGACCCTCAACCTTGTCACGGGGCTGGCAAGCCCAAGCGCCGGCGAGGTTCGTGTCATGGGCGCGCCTGTCAAGGGAATAGACCCGCGCATCGGTTTTGTTTTCCAAAGTGATGCCCTGTTTCCCTGGCGAACCGTGATCGAGAACGTGATGGCTGGCCCGCTCTTTCGCGGCAGGTCGAAGTCGGACGCCACCGCCGCGGCGCGCGACTGGCTTGCCCGGGTCGGCCTGTCGCGTTTCGAGCAACACTACCCACATCAGCTCTCCGGCGGCATGCGCAAACGTGTGGCGCTGGCCCAGACCTTCATAAACGGCCCGGAGATCCTTCTCATGGACGAGCCGTTTTCGGCGCTTGACGTGCAGACACGCGTCCTGATGCACGAGGAACTGCTGCGCCTGTGGTCCGAGGCAAAGGCTTCGGTGGTCTTCGTCACGCATGATCTTGAGGAGGCGATTGCGCTTGCCGACAAGGTCTATGTCCTGACCGCCGGGCCGGCCACCGTAAAGTCGGTCTACACCATCGATCTGGCGCGCCCGCGCGTGGTCGCCGATATCCGCTACGAGCAGAGCTTCATCAATTACTCGCGCACGATCTGGGCCGACCTCAAGGAAGAGGTCGAAACCAGCTATGCGCGCGCCGCGGCCTGAGGAGGAATGCCATGACCGACGCTGCCATCGATATCAGCGCAGGAGCCTTCAGGCCGGGCACTTCGGATGCGGAAATCGAGGCGTCCGCCGCGAAGGCGGCACGGCACCGCCGCCGCACCGTGATATTCTGGCGGGTCGGCATTCTGGTCGCCTTTCTCGGCCTGTGGGAAATTGCCGCGCGCAAAGCCTGGATCGATCCGTTCTTCTACGCAATGCCGAGCGCGATCGCGCAGCGGCTGTACGAATGGACGACAGAAGGAACGTCCGAGGGGCCTCTGTGGTACCACCTCTATGTCACCATGGAGGAATCGGTCATCGGCTTTGTGACCGGCTCGGTTGCCGGTATCATCATCGGCGTCGCGCTCGGCCGCAACCGGATGGCCGCCGATATCTTCTCCATCTACATCAAGGTGATCAATTCCATTCCGCGCGTGGTCCTGGCGCCGATCTTCATCATGATCCTCGGCCTGGGCCTCGCTTCGAAAGTGGCGTTGGCCTTCGTGATGGTTTTCTTCGTCGTGTTCCACAATGCATTCCAGGGCGTCCGGGAAGCCGACCGGGCGATGATCGCCAACGCGCGCATCCTGGGTGCATCCAACTGGCAGTTGACCCGCTCGGTGATCGTCCCTTCGGCGATGAGCTGGATTTTCGCCAGCCTGCATGTCAGCTTCGGCTTTGCCATCATCGGCGCGATCGTCGGCGAGTTCGTCGGCTCGCGCTACGGCATTGGTCTGTTGATCAACATCGCCAAGGGATCCTTCGACGCCGCGGGCATGTATGCCGCGATCGTCATCGTCATGGTGGTGGCGCTCGGTGCCGAGTATCTGATGACCCTGGTCGAGGATCGCCTGGCGAAATGGCGTCCCCAGCCGCTGCATGAGACGCAATGAGCCTTGACTGACGCTAGCTGCTCGCCAGCGGCAACCGCACTTCAACCACAAGGCCGCCGGTCGCGCCATCTCCCAGGGTGACGCGGCCCCCGGCGTTTTCGACGACCTCGCGCACGATGGCGAGGCCAAGCCCGCTGCCTTCCCCGGTCGATCCGGCAATGCGGTAGAAGCGCTCGAACACGTGGTCGCGCTCGTCCGCCGGGATGCCGGGCCCGTCGTCGGCGACGGTCAGCACGGCTTCGCCGTCGACGGCCGCCAGCTTCACCGTGACGCTGCCGCCGGCTGCCGAGTAGCGAAGCGCATTGTCGACAAGGTTGACGATCATTTCGCCCAGCATGGTGCCGTCGCCAATGACCGGCACGGGTCCCGCCTCCTCGAGGCCGAGATCGATGTTGCGACCGATTGCTGTCGGCGCCTGCGTTTCCAGTACATGGCGGGCGGCTTCGGTCAGGTCGACGCGGTCGGCGCGCCGCCGCCGGCTGCCTGGCTCGGCGCGCGATAGCGTCAGGAGCTGCTCGGCCAGCCGCGCCAGTCTGCCGGCACTTGCCTGCAGCGCCACCAGGGCTTCCTGGCGCGCCTCGGCGGCACTTTCGCGAAGCGCGTAGCTCGCTTGCGTCGACAGCAACGCCAACGGCGTGCGCAGCTGGTGCGCCGCATTGGCGATGAAGCGGCGCTGCGCCGCCATCTGCGCCCGCACCCGCTCCATATAGGCGTTCAGTGCATCGATCAGCGGCCGGATCTCGCTTTGCGCGCCTGACACTTCGACCGGGTCGAGGTCGCTGCGGCTTGGCGAGCGCACGACGTCGCGCAACCGGATCAACGGCGCAAGGCCTCGATGCAGACCCAACAGAACGAACAAGCCAGCAATCGCCACCAGCGCCAGCTGCTGGGCAAAGGCGCCGAACCAGAGGCGCCGCACCATGGTATCGTGTCCGGCAAGCGTCACGCCAACGGTAACGGTGATCGGCGAATCGTCGCCGGCGCCGACCACCGTGTGGCTGAACGTAAGCAACCGCAGCCGGTGGTCGCGATAGGTCGCCTCTGTGTTGGCGGACTTCGGTGCCTCCGGCAAATCAGGATAGCCCGTCAGAAGCCGCCCCGCAGCAGTCTTGACATGGTAGTAGACACTGTCGCGGTCGCCGGTGTCGAACAGCTCGAGCGCCGCCGGCGGTATCGTGGCGTCGAGCACGCCGTCGGTCATGGCGACACGCTCCGCGATAGCGCGCGCCGAGCCCATCAGCATGCGATCGGTAACCAGATCCGCGGTTGCCAGCGCGTTGCGGTGGCTGGTCCACAGATTGATGGTGGCGAGCCCGACGAGCGGCAGCACCACCCAGGCCAGAAGCTGCAGGCGGAGACTGTTAATCCTCATGGCGCAGCAGATAGCCGAGGCCGCGCAAGGTGACGATACGGACGCGTGTCCCTTCGAGCTTCTTGCGCACACGGTGCACATAGATCTCGATGGCACTGGGGTCGGCATCGGTCTCGAAATCGTAGATCGCCGCCGACAGCGCCGCCTTGCTCACCGTGCGGCCGGCCTTGACCATCAATTGTTCAAGCACCGCATGCTCGCGCGGTGTCAGCGCCAGCGTTTCGCCGGCCAGCGAAAACAGCCGCGTGTTGGTGTCGAAGACGAGATCGCCGCAGGCAACCACAGGCGCGGTGCGGTCATTGGCGCGGCGCAGCTGCACGCGGATGCGCGCCTCCAGTTCCTCGATCTGGAACGGCTTGGCCAGATAGTCGTCGGCGCCTTCATTGAGGCCCTTGACCCGGCCGTCGAGGCTGGCATTGGCGGTCAGCACGATCACCGGCACCCGGTTGCCGCGCGCTCGCAGCATGCGCAACACTTCCAGGCCGCCCATGCGCGGCAACGCAAGGTCGAGGATGACAAGCGCGTGGCCCCCGGCGGCCAGCGCGTGCTCGACATCCTCGCCGTCATGGACGACGTCGACGACGTAGTTCGCCTGGCGCAGGGTCTTGCCCAGCCAGTCGGCCAGTTCGAGATTGTCTTCGACAAGCAGCAGCCGCATTTCTATCGCTGTCTCACTATCCGCCGCCTTCAGTCTTTCACCGGATGGCCTCGGGCTTGATCAGCCGCGGCATCCGACAATGCCGACTGAATGAGCGACAGTATCGATTCCAACGCAAGGTAAATGCGGTCTTGCGGCTGATGACAACGGGTTTTTTCGGGCGGGATCGGCTCATTCGGTGCCAAAATCGAACCGAACGGTTCAGCTTGCGCGCAAGCGTCCACTATCGATCGAACCAGTCGGTTCAATTTATGTTGACGGACCGTGATGAGATGGTGAACGCCGGCTCGGCGGACGACCATACAGTTGGCCGAGCGCATCTAGTAACTGTCTGATATTGATAAAGAAAATTTTGGCCACTTCGGCTGCTAGCCCCGTTTCAAGGTCTGGATTCGGAGCGCGGAGGAACATCTTCGTGATTGGAAGTCGGCGAACGAGAAACCCATTTCGGTGTGGTCCGAGCGACGCGAAATTCCTCCCAAGGGCACGCCACTAGACGGACTGAACTGAGAACTACTGGAAGTTAAGAAAATGACCAAGATCGCTCTTACCGCCGCCGCCATGCTCGTTGCCACGGGCACCGCTTTTGCCAGCAGCGACCACTATGGCGCCGACAATGTCAACCAGCCGGCCGCGTCCGCGCCCGCTGGTAGAATAGACCACAGCTTCACGGCTTCGATCCGTAGGCCGGTCGAGCACCACGGCTTCTGGCTGACGCCCGATTCGAACCAGCCGGAATCCGGCCAGGGCATCTGGGGCCGGTAAGCCAGCGTCTGTCCGGACCCTCCCAAACCAGAACCATCAACCTTCATTCAGGAGTATTTGAAATGACCAAGATAGCGCTCACCGCCGCCGCCATCCTCGTTGCCACCGGCACCGCCTTCGCCAGCAGCGACAACTATGGCTCAAGCAACGTCAACCAGCCGGTTGCCAGCCACTCGATTTCCAACATGGACACCATGCACACCGGCTCGATCCTGAAGTCCGAAAAGGCCCAGGCTGACGCCAATGCGAACGTGCCGCCTCAGTCTGGCCAGGGCATCTGGGGCCGCTGATCAACGACGCAGACCTTGACTACAAAGAGCGGTGGGCCTGGCCCGCCGCTCTTGTTTTTTGCGCACAAGGGATAGCCGTCAGCTAGTGCCTGTCGCCCAAAAGTGGCCCGGTTTTGGGGCAACGGCATGCATAAAAACAAAGACTTAAGCGCGTCGCCTGAATCCGTTTCAACGCGACGCGCTTTAGGCCCGCGCTGGGCCAACCGACCTTCGCAGTCGGCAAAAAAGTTCAGCCTCAAGGAATAAACCCGCACTGCCTGGGGTCTTGTCCTTAGCGGAACCGTCCTCCCAAGACGCCGCCCAACCCAAGAACCAGGAGACTTGAAAATGAACAGGATTGCCCTCGCGGCCACCGCCATCCTCGTTGCCACCGGCAGCGCTTTCGCCGCCAGCGACCACTATGGATCCGACAATGCCAACCAGACGGTGGCCCCGGTTGCCAGCGTCGACCATGCCGTCACCGGCGCGGTCAACAACGCGGATATGGCTGGGTACAAGGCTGCCGATACCAAGATGAAGACCACCACGGACTGGCCGGAATCCGGCCAGGGCATCTGGGGCAACTGATGTCTCGAGCAGGGTGGACGGCAGGTTGCCTGTCACACCTGTCTTGCACCTAGCCTAAATCCCTCGGCCGCAGACTATGCGTCAGCCGGGCCGAGGACAGGCCGGACCAATCTCCCTCGAAGACGAAGCGCGCAAGGGATGCTGTCGGGAACTTTTCCTCGAGCCTCTTGCGCGCCTTGGCTTCCGACGCTGGCGTGGCAAGCTGTATCGCCAGATCTTCCAGGCCCGGATTGTGGGCAACCACCAGCAAGCTGCCGCTCGAAGCGTCGGCCTGACGTATTTGGCTCAAAATATCCGCCGCCGAAGCATCATAGAGTGCATCGGCGAACGTGACCCGCGGGAGCGTAGGCAACTCCGCCGCAACCAGCCGCCACGTGTCGCGGGTTCGCAGCGCCATCGACACCAGTGCCAGGTCCGGCAGCCAGTCGCGCGCCGCAAGCTCGCGCCCCATCAATCGGGCCGCCTTCAATCCGCGTCCCGCCAGCGGCCGGTCGAAGTCACTCAGACCAGGATCGTCCCAGCTCGATTTGGCGTGGCGGAGCAAGAGAAGCTGTCTCATCAATTTGATTCCGACCAAGGAATATCGGCATGAAAGTCTTTGCCATATCCACCGCCGTGCTTTGTGCCGGCTTCGGTATCGAAAGCTGCGGAAAGGGTACCGAAGATAAACAGCCCGACACGCCGCTCACCCTCGTCCCATCGGATGGCAATATCAGGACCGCTGATGGCCCAGGCACCCGATCGTATATGAATTGTGTCGACGACCGAACCAGGCTCGCTGCCATCGGCTTGATAGAGATAGAAATACGCAGTGGCATTTTGAGGATCGCCCGCCTCATCATACTCGAAAACGCCGGCGAGGTCGCCTTTCGTCCGGATCGCGCTGTCGAAAAGGTCCATTGACCTTGGCTCTCAAGGGGTGATGCGGGCCAAGTGCTCGAGGTCGGGTTCCTCGCGCAGCGGGTCGGGCGCCATCACCACCGAGGTACCGTTGTCGGCATCGTCGGCAAAGTGGGCAAGCACGGTGCGGCCGGCCTCCATGCGCGCCTTGCCTTCGGCGACCAGCCCCAGCGCCAGCGGATAGAGCCGGTGCTCGGCCTTCAGCACACGGGCAGCCAGCGCATCTGCATTGTCGCCGACCATCACCGGCACGGCCGCCTGCGCGATGATCGGGCCGTCATCCATCTCGGACGTGACGAAATGCACCGTACAGCCATGGATGCGCATGCCGGCGGCCAGCGCGCGCGTATGGGTGTCGAGCCCTTTGAACGCCGGCAGCAGGGCAGGGTGGATGTTGATCATCCGGCCCTGCCATTTTTGAACGAAGCCGGGGGTGAGGATGCGCATGTAGCCGGCGAGCGCCACGATCTCGGCCTGGAATGCTGCAAGCGCTGCATCGATCGCCGCATCATGCGACTGCTTGCTGCCATGGTCGGCGCGGGGAATGACCTGTGTGGCGATGCCGCGTGCCTTGGCGACACCGAGGCCGGCGGCGTCGGCCTTGTCGGAAATGACGCCGACGATCTCGGCCGGGAAAGCCGGGTCGCTGGCCGCCGCGATCAGTGCGGTCATGTTGGAGCCGCGCCCCGAGATCAGAACGACGGTGCGTTTCCTCTGCGCGCTCATAGGCCGATCGAGCCCCGGTAGATGACGCCGGCATTGCGGCGCGGCACGATGCGGCCGATCGGCGTCACCGTCTCGCCGGCTTCCTGCAAGACGGCGGCAACCTGCGCCGCCTGGCCGGAAGCGACCGCCAAAATCATGCCGATGCCGCAATTGAAGGTGCGCATCATCTCTTCCGGCGCCACACCGCCGGTCTTGGCCAGCCACGAGAACACCGCGGGGACGTCGATCGCCTCGAGGTCGAGCTCGGCCGAAAAATCCTTGGGCAGCACGCGCGGAATGTTTTCGGGGAAGCCGCCGCCGGTGATGTGGGCCAGCGCCTTGATACCATGTGTGCCGCGTATGGCCTTGAGGATCGACTTGACGTAGATGCGGGTCGGCTCGAGCAGCGCCTCGGCCAACGTCGCCTCGTCGTTGAACGGCGCCGGATCGCTCCAGGCGAGCCCGCTGACGGCGACGATGCGGCGCACCAGCGAAAATCCGTTCGAATGCAGGCCCGAAGAGGCAAGCCCAAGCAGTACATCGCCCTCGACAATGTCGTCGGTCGGCAAGAGCTGGCCGCGTTCGGCCGCGCCCACCGCAAAGCCGGCGAGGTCGTAGTCGTTGCCGTGATACATGCCGGGCATTTCCGCTGTCTCGCCGCCGATCAGCGCGCAGCCGGCTTGCCGGCAGCCCGCGGCAATGCCGCCGACGATCGCGGCACCCTGGTCGGGATCGAGCTTGCCGGTGGCGAAATAGTCGAGGAAGAACAGCGGCTCCGCACCTTGCACGACGAGGTCATTGACGCACATGGCGACGAGATCGATGCCGATCGTGTCGTGCTTGCCGGCATCGATGGCGATCTTGAGCTTGGTGCCGACGCCGTCATTGGCGGCGACCAGCACCGGATCGGTGAAGCCGGCCGCCTTGAGGTCGAACAGGCCACCAAAGCCGCCGATCTCGCCGTCGGCGCCCGGTCGGCGCGTCGCGCGCACCAGCGGCTTGATCTTCTCGACCATGAGATTGCCGGCATCGATATCGACGCCAGCCTCGGCATAGGTGAGCCCGTTCTTGCGCTTGCCCGTTTTGTGCTGGCCCGTTTTGGGCTGGCTTGTGTCGCGCTTGCTCATCGCAATTTTCCTGCTCGTTTGCGGGCTCTTCGCATGAACGGTTTCGGTCCGCAAGGATAACGGACCGGATGCCGGAGTTTTGCCCCCTGATAAAAGCGTGGGGAGCAGGCACTGAAACCGCCAGTCTTCCGCTCGTGGAGAGATTAACAGCTTCTCCCTTGCACCCACCCTGCGTCTCCATCATGTATCAGCCAGCAAACCCGACAGGCACGCATTTGACCATCCCCAACCTGATCACCATCCTGCGCCTGGTTCTGGTGCCAGCGGTGGTGCTGGCGATGCTGCAGGCGCGCTGGGACTGGGCCTTTGCCGGCTTCCTCATTGCCGGCATTTCCGACGGCGTCGACGGCTTCATCGCCCGTCGTTTCAACCAGCAGTCCAGGCTCGGCGCCTATCTCGATCCGATTGCCGACAAGCTGCTGCTGGTTTCGGTCTTCATCGTCCTGGGCTTCATCGGGCAATTGCCGCTGTGGCTGGTCGTGACCATGGTGTCACGCGACGCGCTGATCGTCTGCGCCGTTGTGTTGTCGTCGGTCATGGCCCATCCAGTCGAGATGAAGCCGCTTTTCGTGTCGAAAGCCAACACCGCCATCCAGATCGTGCTGGCGGCGGTTGTGCTGGGCGAACTTGCCCTTGCCGTTCACCTCGACCCTCTGCGGCCAGCCCTCATATTGCTGTCCGGGGTCTTGACCGTGGCTTCGGCCGCGGCCTATCTCGTGGCTTGGCTGAGGCATATGAGCGGCTATGGCGAAGGCTCCAATCCGGACATCTGAGAGAGAAGCGGCGGTTGAGAGAGAAGCGGCGGTGATCGAGGCTGCGGCTGCCGATCTCGCCGCGTCATCCACCTTCCGCCGGCAGATATTTTTCTGGCTGGCCGGCGCAGCCGTGCTCGCACTTTTCCTCTATGTCTTCAGTGCCATCTTGTTGCCCTTCGTTGCTGGCATGGTGCTTGCCTATTTCCTCGATCCGGTCGCCGACCGGTTGCAGCGGCTTGGCCTGTCCCGCTTCATGGCGACGGTGGTCATCCTCATCACCTTCCTCATCGTGCTGGTGCTGGCCTTCGTCATCCTCATCCCGGTGCTGGCGACGCAGATGGCCGATTTCGCCGGCAAATTGCCGGAATATCTGACCCGGCTGCAAAGCCTTATCACGTCGTTCGATCCGAAGTGGCTGGAACAGAAATTCGGCGTCAATGCCAATGGCTTGCGCGACGGGCTGAATTCGCTGCTGACCTCCGGCTTCGGCCTGCTCACCACGGTCTTCACCTCGATCTGGAGTTCCGGCGTGGCGCTGATCTCGGTGGTCAGCCTGTTCGTGGTGACGCCGGTGGTTGCCTTCTACATGCTGCTCGACTGGGACCGCATGGTTGCGGTCATCGACAGCTGGGTGCCGCGCGACAACGTCACGACGGTGCGCGCGATCGCCAAGGACATCAACACCGCAACGGCCGGCTTCGTGCGCGGTCAGGGCACGCTGTGCCTGGTGCTGGGCGCCATGTACGCCACCGGGCTGACGCTGACCGGGCTGAATTTCGGCATCCTGATCGGCCTGTTCGCCGGGCTGATCTCCTTCATCCCCTATGTCGGCTCGCTCACCGGACTGGTGCTGGCCGTCGGCGTCGCCTTCGTCCAGTTCTGGCCGGACTGGACGATGATCGTCGCCGTCGCGGTGGTGTTTTTCATCGGCCAGTTCATCGAGGGTAACATCCTGCAGCCACGGCTGGTCGGCAAGAGCGTCGGCCTGCATCCGGTCTGGCTGATGTTCTCGCTGTTTGCCTTCGGCGCGCTGTTCGGCTTCGTCGGCCTGCTGATTGCCGTGCCAGCTTCGGCGGCAGTTGCCGTGCTGGTGCGGTTTGCCATAGCCCGCTATCTGGAATCGCCGCTCTACAAGGGCCACGGCAGCACTGCGCCAGAGCTCCCGGCCGATCGGCGCAAGGCCATCAAGCCATGATTCGGCCGGTGGCCAGATTCCTGAAGCGCGTCGCGTCGAAACGGATTCATGCGCTGCGCTTCAGGTCGTTGCTTGATGCATGTCGTTGTCGCAAAACCGAGGTCACTTTTGCGCGACATGCATTAGCCGGCCCGCATGGCTGAGCCCGTATGAGCGACCAGAAAACCGACCCGCCGCGCCAGTTGCCGCTCGATCTTGGCCATGGCACCGGCTATTCGCGCGACGACCTCGTCGTCTCCGGCACCAATGCGCAAGCAGTGGCTTTGGTCGACCGCTGGCCGGACTGGCCCTCGCCGGTGGTGGTGCTGGCCGGTCCCGCCGGCTCCGGCAAGACGCATCTGGCCTCGATCTGGCGCGCGCGCGCCAACGCGGTGGCGGTCGACGCCGGGCGTATCGGTGACAGCATCGCCAATCTCGGCGCCCGGCCGGCACTGATCGACGATGTCGATACCGGGGCGGTGGACGAGCAAGGCCTGTTCCATCTGATCAATGCGGTGCGTGGTGCGGGCTCGACGCTGTTGTTGACGGCGCGCCGCTTTCCATCGGCTTGGGGTGTTGCGCTGCCTGATCTGGCCTCGCGGCTGAAGGCGGCGGCGACGGTCGAGATCCATGAGCCCGACGACGTCCTGCTCGCCGGCGTCATCACCAAGCTGTTCGCCGACCGCCAGGTTGATGTCGAGCCGCATGTCGTGCAGTATCTGGTCCGCCGCATCGAGCGCTCGCTGGCGACCGCGATGCGTGTGGTGGAACGGCTGGACCGCACCGCGCTCGAGCGCAAGACGCCGATTACACGCACGCTGGCGGCCGAAACCGTCAGCGCCATGGACGAGGGGCAGGGCGAGTTCGAGATCTAGGATTTCCCAGCAAGGGAATTCTGGCCGACACCAATGCTTGACCCGTCTCCGGGGTCCGGCAGGCCAGCCACCATAATTCTTCCGTCGTGCTCATATTGGCTTCGAGATGTGGAATCGGCGCAACGTGCCATCCGTCACGCCAGTGGCGCCGACATTGCATGTCGATGAGAGGATGGTCGGAGTGGAGAGATTCGAACTCCCGACCCTCTGGTCCCAAACCAGATGCGCTACCAGGCTGCGCTACACTCCGAACGGTCTGTTGCCTATTCATTTCGGTGTTGCATGGCAAGTGCAAAAACCTTGCCGCCGTGCGCATTGCGCAGTAATGACGACGCAGGGCGGCGATGCTGCCTTGCACAATAACGAGGTGGCCATGTCCGCGCGCATTTTCAGCCCAGCCAAAACCGCCATGCAGTCCGGCAAGGCCAAGACCGGCCATTGGGTGTTGGAATTCGACCCGGAGATGCGCAAGAAGATCGACCCCTTGATGGGCTACACCACGTCTGGAGACATGAGGAGCCAGATCAGGCTCACCTTCGATACCAGGGAAGAAGCCGTGGCCTACGCCGAAAAGGAAGGGTTCGCCTACCGCGTCGAGGAGCCGAAAGAGACCAAGCGCCGCCAGATTTCCTATGCGGAAAATTTCCGCTATGACCGCAGGACGCCCTGGACGCATTGACCGGCGGCCAGCGTCAAGTATTCAGCCGGCCCGGCGGCCGGCCAGCGGTCCCGTAGCTCAGCTGGATAGAGCACCGGCCTTCTAAGCCGATGGTCACAGGTTCGAATCCTGTCGGGATCGCCAATAATCTCAAAGGTTTGTGTCGGTTGGCCTAATCAGCACCGCTGGATCTGTCGCCCCGCGACTGCCAGCGCTACCACCCCATGCAACAGGGAGTTGAGCTTGGGTTCGGTGCAGCGATCCGGAATTATTTCGTGATCCGGCGAGGTTGGAACCTTAGCTCCCATCACGCGTTCGGGGCCTTGTATTCGCGGCGCCTCATAAAAAGGCAATGTACGGGCCGGCGAATGGGTGGGGTAAAACAAGCGCGGGTTGGGGGAGGAGAAGCCAGGTTATGTCGAAACGTGAAATTGGAACGTCCCCTGCGTTGGGGCGGCGTATCGCTGAACTCAAGGCCAGAATGCAGGATGCCGAGATTTCCGACCATGAGATGAAAACGTTTCACAAGGTCGCCGCCATCATGGGGGCAGGCGACGGCTCCCTACGCCTGGATGCCGACGACTTGATCGCGGCATCGTTCGTTGTCGAGGCGCTGGGTGCGCCCAACCGCTGACATTCAGGATTTCCTGCATTAACCCGAAGTCCGGAAAAAAAGGGACGGTTCTCACCGCGGGAGCGAGCACTGCTGCCGTCGGCGGCCGTTTCTCCGGGCTACCATGTCTGCCGATGCTGCGATGTCCGCCGATATCGAATTGGAAGGAAAGTCTTATCAATTTGTTTGCGTTGGTGCGTCATAGTAGCGGCGGCTAACGGAGTGCAACGCGATGAAGCTCGATCTGTCGCCGACGAGCTGGGGCAGGGTGATCGCTGTCACGGCAGCCGGTACGGCATTCTTCATTGCTGTGGCGTTCTTCGTCGATTCCTTCAATTTCCCTTATCTTTCACCCGAAGCGGTGTGGCGGGCGCAACTGACCGATCTGATGTTGCCTTTGGTGCTGGGCGGCTCATTTCTGTTTTTTCTAATGTGGAAGATCCGCCAGCTGGCCATCGCCCAGCGCGATCTCAGCATCGTTGCTGCCACCGACAGCCTGACGGCGGTGCTGAATCGCGGCGCCTTCTCGATGCTGGTCGAAGCCTACCTCGAGCAGACCCGCAAGCAGGAGCGGGCCCATTCGGGGGCTCTGCTGATCATCGATGCCGACCATTTCAAGTCGATCAACGACCGGCACGGACATGACTGCGGAGACCAGGCGCTCAAGCTGATCGCGCAGGCGATCAAAGGGCAGCTGCGCGGCGGCGACATCGTTGGCCGCATAGGCGGCGAAGAGTTCGGCGTTTTTCTGCCTGGCGTCGATCCCTCGCATTCATGGGTGGTTGCCGAAAGCATTCGCCGGCGCATCCGTGAGATGGACTTCTCTCCGGGCGGGCGGCCATGCCCATTGTCCGTCAGCATCGGCGGCACAAGCTTTACCGGGCCGACCACTTTCGAAGAGATTTTCGTGGCGGCTGACAGGCGGCTTTACGCGGCCAAATCGAATGGGCGCGATCAAGTCAGCTTCGATCCGTCAGGGGCCTCTCTGGTGCCCAGCAGCGCCATCGTGCATTGACAGCAAGCGTGGTCGTCGCAAGCTTTAACCATCGCGTCCTGTCACGGTTGGGCACGAAAACCTCCGGCACAGCGCGCTGATTTGAGCAAGCTGTCGCGTCGACGATGCTTTCGCTTTGCTGACATCACGCTAAAAAACGTTACTGCTTTCCTGAGTTTCCCAAGCGTCCGGGCCGGGGGTCCAGTCACGGCCTTTCTCAATGCCTGCGAACGAATGGCGGGACGGTTCAGGCAACATCAGCGCGGCAACTATGATTCATCTGTTCAATGCTTTTCAGAACCCAGTTGGCGGCAGCGACCTCGAAACCCTGGAGCTGTACCGGTTGTTGAGCGCTGACTCCGAGGTGCGTCTGTGGGCAACGTCCTCCAGGGTGTCCGGCGAGTTGATGCGGCAATTTTCCATTCGCCGGATCTCGCTGCCAAAGCGGAATGTGCCGGACGGCGGTACCTACGTCTTCCTCGGCGCGCATTGGCGCAACAAAATGTGGCCCTACCTGATTCCGCGGCCGCGCCGGCTGATCTATGTCTTCAATACCTTTCACCCGAAAGTCATCGCACTGACGACGCGTATGCCCCGTATGCTCAACTGGCCCGACGCCGAACTGGTGCTGATTTCCGATTTTCAAAAACGCATGCTGCGGGTCGACGGCGTCGTGCATCCGTCGCCAATCGATATCGAACGTTTTTCACCACGGCCGGCCAAGCCGGGTCGTCCCTTCACGCTGGGACGATTGAGCCGCGACACCCCGGACAAACATCATGCGGACGATGTGCTGCTCTACGAAGGATTGCTGGCGGGCGGCGTCGCGCTGCGGATTCAGGGCGGCATGCTGCTCAAGGAAAGGCTCAAACCGCATCCGCAACTCGAACTCCTTCCGCAAGGCCGGTTTGCGGCCGAAGAGTTCCTGCCGACGCTCGACGCGTTCTATTATCGCACCGGCTCGCACGTGGAGACGTTCGGCCGGGTGGTGTTCGAAGCGATGGCCTGTGGTTTGCCTGTGGTCTGCCATTCGCATGGCGGCTACGTCGACCATATCAGGCATGGCGAAAACGGCTTTCTGTTCGAGACGACGCAACAGGCGCGGCAGATCCTGACCGACCTCAAAGCCGATCCGGAGCTGCGGGCGACAGTGGGTCGCGAGGCGCGGCGGACCGTTGAGCAGCTGTTTTCCTCGCAGGCGCTTCGACAGCGGCTGGATTTCTATCTGCGTTAGCGGCACGCCATCCCCCGGGCTTTGCCGACACTCTCGGCACAACGACATGCCCCGCTGTTTGTCATCGATCTCGACATCGCGCTAAAGCTGGCATGCAAGCGAACCATCGGCCGCGGACGGACGCGGCGCGCCATAGACTGAGCAGGACTTCTTACCGATGACATTGATGGGCGCGGCGGCACTGCTGATCCTGGTCCTGACTTACGCCGGTGTCGCCATTGGCCGCATCCCGGGCCTGCGCCTCGACCGCGCGGGGATCGCGCTGCTCGGCGGGGCCGCGATGATTGCTGTCGGCGCGCTCAGCATGGAAGATGCTTACCGAGCGATCAATTTCGACACCATCACGCTTCTGCTCGGCATGATGATCGTGGTGGCACATCTGAAGGTCTCCGGCGCCTTTCGTGGCCTTGGCGCCGTCGCCATCGAGCATGCGCACGCGCCCTTCATGCTCCTAGTCATGGTGACGCTGCTGACCGGCGTGCTGTCGGCCTTCCTGGTCAACGATGCCATCTGCCTGGTTATGGCGCCGATCGTCGTCCACGTCACCCGCGTCATCAAGCGAAACCCCATCCCCTACCTGATCGCCACCGCCACCGCGTCGAATTGCGGCAGCGTCGCCACCATCACCGGCAATCCGCAAAACATGGTGATCGGCGCACTGTCGGGCATTTCCTATCCTGCCTTTTCGGCAGCCCTTGCTCCGGTCGCCCTGTTTGGCCTAGTCGCGGTCATTGTCATCGTCCGCATCGTCTACCGGGCCGAATTCGCCCGCACGGCCCAATTGACCCCAGAAGTCTCGCGTGGCCGTATGCACAAGGGACAGGTGCTGAAAGCGGTGGTGGTCTGTATCGGATTGGCCATCGCCTTCTTCGCCGGCGTCCCCGTCGCCAAGGCGGCACTCATCGGCGGTGCCATTCTCTTGCTCACCCGTGCCATTAAACCGGAACGCATCTACCGCGAGATCGACGGCCCGCTGCTGTTCATGTTCGCCGGTCTGTTCGTGGTCGTGGCCGGCGCGGAAAAGACGCTGCTGACGCCAGACATGATCGCCTCGGCAAAGAACCTTGGGCTGGACGATGTCTGGCGCCTGTCCGGCTTCACCGCGGTGCTCTCCAACATCATGAGCAATGTCCCCGCCGTGCTGGCGCTGCGGCCCTTCATACCCGGCCTCGAAAACCCCGAACGCGCCTGGCTGGTGGTCGCCATGAGCTCGACGCTGGCCGGCAATTTCACGCTGCTCGGCTCGGTCGCCAACCTGGTTGTCGCCGAGCAGGCAAGGACCGCAGGTACACAGCTGTCGTTCGGCGCTTTCTTCAAGGTCGGCTTGCCGCTGACATTGATAACGCTGGTCGTCGGCACGGCATGGCTGGCGTTTGGATTCTAGACCTGGTTGCTTGCAATTCGAGCCCGGACAAGCGTCGACGCGGCGCGGCCGGCTGCCTCGACGTAATCGGGGTTGCGGTGGATCAGCATGATCGAAAAGGAGCCATCTATCAGCAGCACGATCTCGCGTGCCAGGGCTTGCGGCTCCTCGACGCCGCGGTCGGACAACTCGCCAGCCAGCCATGTTTCAAAATTTGACTTGTGTCGCGACCCGACCTTGATCGCCGGATGTCCAGGCATCGAGGCGAGTTCCGCCGCCGTGCGCAGGAAGCCACATCCTTTCCACTTCGGATGGTGAGCAGCCTTTGCCAGATTGGTGAAGATCGCCTCGACCTTGCGATCCACTCCGCCTTCGGCGGCATCGAACCAGCCGGCCATCCGCTTCAGATTGGGTTGGTCGCGGCCATCGAGATAGGCGGCGATCAGGTCGTCCTTGCTCTTGAAGTGGTAATAAAGCGTCCGCTTGGTGAGCCCGGCTTCCTCGGCAACGGCATCGACGCTGACGCGGCCGATGCCTTCCGCGTAAAACAGTCTTGTCGCGGCATCGACAATACGTTTGCGGGTGGGGCTTTGCGCTTCAGGCATCAACCTATGTATACCGACTAGTGAATATACACAAGCGGCAAAGGGCGTAACCTTCCAGCCCGTGAGCATACTGGGGAAGGAAGCCAAATGACCGATCTTGTCCGTAACGAAACCCGGGATGGGATTGCCATCCTCACCCTCAACCGGCCGGAGAAACTCAACGCGTTGAACTATGCCTTGATCGATCGCCTGCTCGCAGTCCTCGACGACATTGAAGTCGATGCCGGCGTTCGGGCGGTCATTCTTACCGGAGCAGGGGAGCGGGCGTTTTCGGCGGGTGGCGACATCCATGAATTCTCGGCCAGTGTGGCGCTTGGCGTCGATGTCGCGATGCGTGACTTTGTGATGCGCGGGCAGCGGCTGACGGCAAGACTGGAAGCATTCCGCAAACCCGTCATCGCCGCCGTCAACGGCATTGCCTTTGGCGGCGGCTGCGAAATCACCGAGGCCGTGCCGCTGGCCATCGCCAGCGAACGCGCCCTGTTCGCCAAGCCGGAAATCAGCCTTGCGATGCCGCCGACCTTTGGCGGAACTCAGCGCCTGCCCAGGCTCGCCGGGCGCAAGCGGGCGCTCGAACTGCTTTTGACCGGCGATTGGTTTCCGCCGCAGCGCGCCCTTGAACTTGGCCTCGTCAACCAGGTGGTGCCGCATGGCGATTTGATGCCGGCCGCAATTGGCCTCGCCAAGCGTATCCTGCGGCACTCCGATCTTGCGATCGCGGGCATCCTCACAGCGGTGGCGCGCGGCCTCAACATGAGCATCGCGGAAGGCCTGCTGGTCGAAGCCGAGCAGTTTGCCCGCATGGCTCCGACAGCCGACCTGCGCGAAGGGCTGGATGCCTGGCTGACCCGCCGCGCGCCGCGCTATGACGGCTCATGGACGCACATAGCGCGGCCTGACGAGGCTAGGCGGGCCTCGTTGGCACTGGATCAGGGCGCCACCACCAAACGGCCTTTCATATTGGGGTGGAAACGGCAGAAATAATCGACCGTCTCTGCCTTCTGAAGGGTCAGGCTCGCGGATTTTTTCGGCGGGATCGTCACCTCCCAGCCGCCCTTGACGGTCGCCGTGTGGGCGAACACGTCCTTGTTCACCCACTCGATCGTGTCGCCGACCTTGGCCTCGACGGTGGCTGGGGAGAACACCAGCTTGTCGATGGCGACCTTGATGGTTTCAGCCTGTGCCGGAACGATGCCGATGGCCAGCGTCAGCGAGATCCACAGATAGCGTTTCGACATGCTGCCTGCCCCTATTTCAGCATGCCGGCGACATGTTCGGCATGCTGCTCATGGCCCTGGAAGATCTTCAGGCCGGTCTCCAGCAGGCTCTTCAGTTCGGCATTGCTGGCCGACGGGATGAGCAGCGTTTCGAGAGCGCCGTTGACCTGCTTGTGGTAGGCGACCTCGTTGTCGACATAGGCCTTGTCGAAGGCAGCACCCTCGAGCTTGGCCAGTTTGGCCTTCTCTTCGGCAGCCGCCTTGCTCAGCGCCTGGCTGGTGGCGTTGTCTTCCGGCGTCACCTTGAGCTTCTTGACCAGGTCGAGCGCCTGCACGTTCACGGCTTCGTGGTCGCGCACCATGTCGTTGGCGAAAGCCACGACGTCCTTGTTCTTCGATTTCTCGATCGCCAGCTTGGCAGCTTCAACGTCGATGACCCCGGCCGTGTAGGCGATGTGGGCAATCTGTGGGTCGGTCGGCTTGTCGGCCGCTTGTGCGAACGGGGCAGTGCCAAGCAGCAGCATGGCGGCCAGGGCAGCGGTGTGTCGGATAAGCATTGCATCTCCTTCGCCCGGAGCGGAAATCGCGCCGGACAGTGTTTCTCTCGGTTGACGGTCATTGGATGCCGGGCAGCGGCAAACGTTCCCAACGAATCGGTGAAAGGTCAGCTTTCCAGGCCGAGCCGCCGCATCACGGCGCTGGTCAGCCTTTCGCAACGTCGGCCGGCGAAGGGGAACGCATCGAGCAGCACCGGCCCGATCTGGTCGTCCAGTGCCTTGCGCACCAGGGTGCGCGCGCGGTGCAGCCTTGTCTTGACGGTTTGTGGCCGGACGCCGAGGAGATCGGCGGTCTCTTCAATGCTCAGCCCCTCGATCACCCGCGCCACGAACACAGTCCGGTAGACATCCGGAAGGCTGTCGGTGGCCCGTTCGACCAGCTGGAGGATCTGCCGTTGCGCCATCGTCCGTTCCGGATCGTCGCTGGGGTTGAGGGGGAACCGGATGATCTCGGCTTGCGGATTTTCCGGCATTGCCACCGTCCTACGTCTTTTGCGCAGTCGGCCGAGCGCCTCGTTGATGACGATGCGCGACAACCATGTGGCAAGCGTGGAGTCGCCGCGAAACGCATCGAGATGGGCGAAGGCCCTGACATAGGCCTCCTGCACGATGTCCTCGGCCTCACTGTCGTTGCGCACCACGCCGCGGGCGATGCGATAGAGCCGCTGGTTGTGCATCTTGATGATGGTGCGGAAAGCGTCGCCCTCGCGCGCCAAGGCGCGGCGCACGAGCTGCATGTCGCCTGAAGCGACAGAAGGCATGGCCGTCAAGACAGCAGGCATGGCCAGTTCCTCAACCCAATCCCGGACCGAAACCCGATTGAAAGATTGGATGGCATTGCCGGCAAAAGGTTCCCGGCCATTTTTGCCGGGTCCGGCGGCGGCTACCGTACCGCTTCCGGCGCGGACTTGTCAGCAGCCTGCAGACGCGCCGTGGCCGCCAGCAGATCGGTCTGTGTGATCAGCCCGAGAACGCGCTTGTCGTCGTCGACGACGATGACCGCATGACTGCGGCCGTCGGTGAGTATGGGCAGCAGACCCATGGCGGCGAAACCGGCGGCGGCTGTCGCTGCGGGTGATATCACGGATCCGACCGTGCCGGAGGCCAGTGCCAGTTCCCGCAATCCCACGGTGCCTGCCAGCCTTGCCTCTGCGTTGACAACCGGCAGGGTACGGATGTTGTGGTCAAGCAGCAATTGGCGCGCCGCGCCGGCAGGCGTGTGTTCATCGACCGAGATCACATCGCGCGACATGATGTCCTCGCACAGCAGGCCCTTGTGCGCGCGCACCAGAGCCTGCAATTCGACTTGCCGCAGCAGCCGGTCGAGATCGTTGCGATCGATATCGAACGTCTCTTCGAGCGCGCCAAGTGCGGCATCGATGTCTTCGGGCTGGAAGCCGACGCGCAACTGCGCCGGCCGATCGACGGTGCCATGGGTGTTCGTCGGGGGAATCGGCACGTGCGGGTAATTGCGACGGGCCAGCTTGTGGAAGCCGTAGCCCAGTGCCACCAGCAGAAGCGAGTTCAATGCCACCGGCACGAATGGAAACAGGAAGCCGGCGCTGATGACGGCTGGCCCTCCCAACACTGCCGTCAGGGCGGCCGCTCCGCCCGGCGGATGCAGGCAGCGCGTGAACGACATGGCGGCGATGGCAAGCGCCACCGCGATGCCGGTGGCAAGGGCGGTTTCGTGGATGAAATGCGCCACGATCACGCCGACCAGCGCCGATATCGTGTTACCGCCGATGATTGACCACGGCTGCGCCAATGGGCTGGCCGGCACCGCGAACAGGAGCACGGCCGAGGCTCCCATCGGCGCCACCAGCAGCGGCACGTGCGGGCCGTTGCCGAGCACCAGACCGCCGATCGCGCCGGTCAGTGCAATGCCGATCGTCGCGCCGATGCAGGCGATGATGCGCTCGCGCAGCGTCGCGCCGGCAAGAATCGGAACAAAAAGGCGAAAGGCCATGGGAGTCGGAAACTCTGCCGGTATGCCAGAGGGAAGTCGAAACCAGATGATCGCACCGCAATGACGCGGCATTGTCGGATTTGAAAGCCAAATTGATCCGCAAAGGCGCGGCTTTTAGAAATAGAATTCCGTGCTTTGCCGAATCAGTTGGGCGGGTGCCCCGATCGCTCAGGCAGAAGCCGCGGCGGTCAGGCCACGCAGAATGTCGGCCTTCAGGTCGTCGACATCCTCGAGGCCGATTTGGAGGCGGATCAACGGGCCTTCATACGGGCCCTTTGCGACAACGCGGTCGGCGAGCCAGACCGGCACCGCAAGGCTCTCATAGCCGCCCCAGGAATAGCCGAGGCCGAAGATCTGCAGCGCGTCGAGAAAGGCGTGCTGCTGCTTCTGGCCGCCGCCGGCAAGCACGATGGAAAAGATGCCGCTCGAGCCGGAGAAGTCGCGCTTCCAGAGGCCGTGGTCCGGATGGCTGGGAAGGGCAGGGTGGAGCACGCGCGCCACGCCCTTCTGGCCCTCGAGCCAGGAGGCGATGGCGAGTGCGCTGCGCTGATGGTGCTCGAGGCGCACGCCCATGGTGCGCAGGCCGCGCAGCACTTGGTAGACATCGTCGGGCCCGGCGCAACAGCCAAGCGTGCAGAAGCTTTCGTAAAGATGCTTCCAGCAGCCTTCGTTGGCCGAGACCGTGCCAAGCAGCACGTCGGAATGGCCCGCCGGATATTTCGTCGCCGCGTGGATCGAGATGTCGACGCCGTGGTCGAGCGGGCGGAAATACAGCGGCGTCGCCCAGGTATTGTCCATCATGACGATGGCGCCTGCGGCGTGAGCCGCCTTGACGATGGCCGGGATGTCTTGCAGCTCGAACGTGTTGGACGCTGGCGATTCCGTGAACACCACCTTGGTGTTGGGCTTGATCAACGCCGCGATGCCGGCGCCGACATCGGGGGCGTAGTACTCGACCTCGACGCCCAGTCGCTTCAGCATGGTGTCGGCGAAGTTGCGCGTCGGGTGATAGACGGAATCGACGATCAGCAGATGGTCGCCCGCCGAGACGAAGGCGAGCAGCGGTACGGTCACCGCCGCAAGGCCCGATGGCACCACGATCGTGCCGGCCGACCCCTCCAGTGCATCTATGGCATGGGCAAGGGCATCGGTCGTTGGCGTGCCACGCGTGCCATAAGTGTATTTCTGGCTGCGTGCAGCCATCGACGCCGCGTCGGGATAAAGAACGGTCGAGGCGTGCACCACCGGTGGATTGACGAAACCGAAATAGTCATGCGGGTTGTTGCCCGAATGGGTGAGCCGCGTGTTGATACCCAGTCGGTCGCCGTCTTTCGCCATTCTTCTTCGCCTTGTTCGACAAGGCGCTAGCCATAGTGCGACCGCTTTGGCCGTGCAAGCGGCCTGCACCCGCCAGGCAACCGACTTCGGATGTACCAAGTCGTGTCTTGTGAAGGGGCGCACAGTCTTGCCCGGTCCGAACGCATTGCGCTCTTGGCCGTTCGGCTATTGAGGACGGCCGGGAAAGATATATGATTGATTCCTAATGTTTTCCCCGGACTGCCTCGATCAGATGCTGCCGGATGATCCTTCCCGGTTGACCTCCTGATCCCTGCGATCCGGGCATCTCGCTTGCAGAGCAGTGAATGCAGCCAAGGGGAGGAATGCTATGGCCGACGTCAAGTGGATGATCAAGGCGCGCGAGTTCGTCAACTGCAACTGCGCCTATGGCTGCCCCTGCCAGTTCAACGCCTTGCCGACGGATGGATCCTGCCGGGCGGTGGTCGGCGTGGAAATCGAGAGCGGCTATCATGGCGACACCAAGCTGGATGGCTTGCGCTTTGCCGGTGTCTTCCGCTGGCCTGGAGCAATCCACCACGGCAAGGGCGAGGCGGCAGTGGTCATTGACGAGCGGGCGACCGAGGCGCAGCGCGGAGCGCTGCTTCGCATTCTCAGCGGTGAGGACACCGAACCCGGCGCGACCATATTCCAGGTCTTTTCGACGACACTGGAGACGGTCCACGATCCGATCTTCGCGGCAATAGACTTCGAAGTCGACGTCGATGCCCGAGCGGCTCGCCTGAACGTACCGGGCGTAACCTCGGGCCGCGGCGAGCCGATCAAGAATCCCGTCACCGGTGCGGAGCATCGGGCGCGCATCGACCTCACGCATGGCTTCGAATATTCGCTTGCCGAGGTCGGGCGTGGCTGGACCAAGGCGACTGGCCCGATCAAGTTCGAACTGGCGGACTCTCACAGCCATTTCGCCAATTTGCACCTCTCGCAAAGCGGCATCGTGAATTGACCTGATCCAATGATCGACACGGCTCTCGAGGCGGTGCTGCGGCGCGACCGCACAGTCGTGACGGCGGCGCTCGTCATCATAGCCGTGCTCGCATGGGTCTATGTGATGTGGCTCGCGGCCGACATGACCATGCAGAATGCTGCCGCCCCGAGCGCCGCAGTTGGCGATATGGCCGGCATGGACATGTCAGGCACCGATGCGGGCGATATGGATATGCCGGGCATGGATAAGGGTGGCATGGACATGGGCGCCACGATGGCGCCCGGTTTCCGCGCCTGGGCGCCAGCCGACTTCGCTTTCATCTTCGCCATGTGGTCCGTGATGATGGTTGGCATGATGACGCCGTCGGTCGCGCCGATGGTGCTGCTTTATGCCGGGGTCGGTCGCAAGGCGCGGGCGGGCGGGCGGCCCATCGCGTCGACTGCATGGTTTTTCACCGGATATCTGCTCGTCTGGGTTGCCTTCAGCGTGGTCGCGACCGCCGCGCAATGGTTGCTGGCCAGTCAGGCCTTGCTGAGCCCGTTGATGGCAACCAACAGTACGGTTCTCGGCGGCCTCGTCCTAATCGCGGCCGGCCTCTATCAATGGACGCCGATGAAGGGCGTCTGCCTGCAGCAATGCCAGGCACCGATCGCATTTCTGGCCAGTCATGGCGGGTTCCGCTCCGATCCGCTTGGTGCGCTTCGATTCGGGATCGTTCATGGCGCCTATTGCCTCGGCTGTTGCTGGGCGCTGATGGCGCTCCTGTTCGTCGGCGGCGTCATGAACGTGCTGTGGATCGCCGGCATCGCCATCCTCATTCTCCTGGAAAAGACCGTCCCGACCGGGCAACTGATCCCGCGCATCTCTGGCACGCTGATGGCGGCAATAGGCGCCTGGCTGCTCGTCCAAGCACTCTGAGCATGTGCTCCTCCCGTTTCCGGGCGGCACGGCCATGCAACCCTGTCACCCGCCATGTGACAGTCCTTGCATGCGCCAATTCATCCCCGGATAAATTCAGCAACGCAGTAGATCCGCGGGACCGTTTCGCTGGCATAGTTCGGATCCGCGCCGACCGGACTTTGCCGATTTTGTTTGCGCGGCTTGCTAATTTTCCGACGCTCTTGGCTGCAATTCAGGCATTTGCGACCGTTGGTTTTCAAACTCTTTCGAATTCGGTCATTTTCCTTGACCTCACGGGAATTATCGCCTTCGATGCCATTCGTGAATGGGAGGCGGCGCGTCGGTTGCGATGTGGGGTTCCGGGTATGGGCCGGAATGGGAGCTGCGTTCACACGGGAAAAGATCAGGGTTTGCCTGAAAAACAGAGAAAAGGGTCTGTGGGTCATGAAACATATTGCTATCAGCATTCTTGGCGCCGCCACGCTTGGGTTGATGGCGTCAGCCGCCTCGGCAACGACGCTCGACACCGTCAAGGCGAAAGGATTCATCCAGTGCGGTGTCTCGACCGGCCTGGCTGGCTTCTCGGCGCCGGACGACAAGGGTGACTGGCAAGGTATCGACGCGGATTTCTGCCGCGCTGTCGCGGCCGCCGTCTTTGGTGACGGCACCAAGGTCAAGTTCACGCCGCTCAGCGCCAAGGAGCGGTTCACCGCGCTGCAGTCCGGCGAGGTCGACATCCTGTCGCGCAACACCACCTGGACCATCAATCGCGACACGGCGCTTGGCCTGAACTTCGTCGGCACCACCTACTATGACGGCCAGGGCTTCATGATCAACGCCAAGAAGCTGCCCGGCGTCAATTCCGCGCTGCAGCTTTCCGGCGCCGCCGTCTGCGTGCAGAGCGGAACGACCACCGAGCTCAATCTCGCCGACTATTTCAAGGCCAACAAGATGGAGTACAACCCGGTCGTCTTCGAGAAGCTGGAAGAGGTCAACGCCGCCTATGATGCCGGCCGTTGCGACGTCTACACCACCGATCAGTCTGGTCTCTACGGCATTCGCCTGACGTTGGGCGCGCCGGCCGACCACGTAGTGCTGCCCGAGATCATCTCGAAAGAGCCGCTCGGGCCGGCCGTGCGCCAAGGCGACGACCAGTGGTACCACATCGTCAAGTGGACCTATTTCGCGCTGCTCGACGCCGAGGAACTCGGCATCACCAAGGCCAATGTCGACGAAATGAAGAACTCCGCCAGCCCGGAGATCAAGCGCGTGCTCGGCCAGGAAGCCGATACCAAGATCGGCACCGATCTCGGCGTCTCCAATGACTGGGTCGTCAACATCGTCAAGGCCACCGGCAACTATGGGGAAATGTTCGACCGCAATGTCGGCTCGGGCAGCCCGCTCAAGATCGCCCGCGGCATCAACGCGCTGTGGACCAAGGGCGGCCTGCAATACGCTCCGCCGATCCGCTGATCGAAATGTGATCCGGAAGGCAGATCGTCTGCCTTCCGGTTTCTCTTTCAGGGGACGGTCGAATGGCATCGCAGGAAGTTCTTCGCCAGGAGCCAAGTCGCGCTTCTCTCATAAATGATCCAAGAGTCCGCAGCATTTTCTATCAATGCCTGGTTGTCGCCTTGCTGGTGTCTGGTGTCTGGTGGATCGTTCACAACACCATCGTGAACCTGACGAACCTGCATATTGCCTCCGGCTTCGCCTTTCTGAGAGGCCGCGCCGGCTTCGACATTTCCGATACGGCGATCGCCTATACATCGGACTCCACCTATGGCCGGGCCATCATCGTCGGCTTGATCAACACATTAATCGTCGCGTTTGTCGGCATCATCACCGCCACCATCATTGGTTTCATTGTCGGCATTGGTCGGCTGTCGAAAAACTGGCTGATCCAGAAGATCTGCACAGTCTATGTCGAGGTGTTCCGCAACATTCCGCCGCTGCTGGTCATCTTCTTCTGGTATTCCGGCGTGCTGGCCGTGCTGCCGGCGCCCCGCGATAGCATCAACCTGCCGTTCGGATCCTTCCTCAACCAGCGCGGCTTCTATTTTCCGCGCGCCGTATGGGGTGACGGCTCCTGGCTGATCCCGGTGGGGCTGCTTGTCGGCATCGCCATGGCGTGGTTCGTCGCCCGCAAGGCGCACCAGCGGCAGATGGCGACAGGCCAGCAATTCCCGGTGTTCTGGACGTCGCTGGCGCTGATTGTCGGGCTTCCGCTGCTCGCTTATGTGCTGAGCGGCTTCCCAGTAACCTTTGATTTTCCGAAGCAATCGACTTTCAACCTGACTGGCGGCTTCGTCGTCAAGCCGGAATTCCTGTCACTCTATCTGGCGCTGTCCTTCTATACCGCCGCCTTCATCTCCGAGATCGTGCGCGCCGGCATTCGCGGCGTCGCCAAGGGCCAGAGCGAGGCCTCGGAAGCCCTTGGCCTGCGATCCGGCCAGGCCTTGCGGCTGGTGGTCGTGCCGCAGGCCATGCGCATTGTCATTCCGCCGCTGGCCAGCCAATATCTCAACCTGACCAAGAATTCCTCACTCGCCATCGCCATCGGCTACCCCGACCTGACGGCGACAGCCGGTACGGTGCTCAACCAGACCGGCCAGGCGGTGGAATGCGTGGTCATCATGATGGTGATCTATCTGGCCATCAGCCTTCTGACCTCATTGTTGATGAACTGGTTCAACGCCAAAATGTCACTGGTGGAGAGGTAAGGACATGCAAGAACATGATATGTCCTGGGTCCGCACGGAAATGGCGCTGGCGCAACCGGCGCCGGCCGGCGTCACCGGCCCCGGTGCATGGGTGCGCAAGAATCTGATTGCCTCGACGGGCGACGCCATTCTGACCATTATCGGTATCTCGCTGGTGGTGATGATCCTGCCGCAGATCATCAACTGGGCCTTCATCAACGCCGTGTGGACGGGACCTAACCGGACCGTGTGCGCCACGGTGGCGCAGGGCGGTATCCAGCCGGATGGCTGGTCCGGCGCCTGCTGGGCCTTCGTCAACGCCAAGTTCGGCCAGATCATGTTCGGCACCTATCCGGTCGAGGAGCGCTGGCGGCCGATCCTGGTTGGCATATTGCTGGTCGTGCTCATGGTGCCGATGTTGATGCCGAGCGTGCCGCGCAAGGGTCTCAACGCCCTGCTGCTGATCGTAGGTCTCCCCATTGTGTCGTTCTTCCTGCTGGTCGGTGGCGCGTTCGGTCTGGAACATGTCGAAACGGCACGCTGGGGCGGCTTGCTGGTGACGCTGTCGCTGTCTTTCGTGGCCATCGTCGTGTCGTTGCCGCTTGGCATCGTGCTGGCGCTTGGCCGTCGCTCCAGAATGCCGATCGTAAAGATGCTGTGCGTCATCTTCATCGAAGCCGTACGCGGCATTCCGCTGATCACCGTTCTGTTCATGGCCAGCGTCATGCTGCCGCTGTTCCTGCCGCCGGGCGTCACCTTCGACAAGTACCTGCGTGCGCTGATCGGCGTGTCGCTGTTTGCCGCCGCTTATATGGCTGAAGTGGTGCGCGGCGGCCTGCAGGCGATCCCCAAGGGTCAGTATGAAGGCGCCGATTCGCTTGGCCTTGGCTATTGGCAGAAGATGTATTTCATCGTCATGCCGCAGGCACTGAAGCTGGTCATCCCAGGCATCGTCAACACCTTCATCGGCATGTTCAAAGACACCAGCCTGGTCACGATTATTTCGATGTTCGACCTGCTCGGCATCGTCAAGCAGAACTTCTCCGACGCCAACTGGGCGACGGCGCAGACCGCCAAGTCGGGTCTGATCTTCGCCGCCTTTGTCTTCTGGCTGTTCTGCTTCGGCATGTCGCGCTATTCAATGTACACTGAACGCCGACTCGACACCGGCCACAAACGCTAAACAAAAGAACAAGGGGATCCTGTCATGGCAACCGAAAATGCTGTCAGCGCGGAAGAGATCAAGGTCAACGCCGCCAAGATGCACATCTCCGACACCGATGTCGCCATCGACATCGTCGCCATGCACAAATGGTATGGTGAGTTCCATGTGCTGAAGGACATCAACCTGAGAGTGATGCGCGGCGAGCGCATCGTCATCTGCGGCCCGTCGGGCTCCGGCAAATCGACGATGATCCGCTGCATCAACCGTCTGGAAGAGCACCAGAAGGGCAAGATCATCGTCGACGGCAAGGAACTGACCAACGATCTGAAGAAGATCGACGAGGTGCGCCGCGAGGTCGGCATGGTGTTCCAGCACTTCAACCTGTTCCCGCATCTGACCATCCTGGAGAACTGCACGCTGGCGCCGATCTGGGTGCGCAAGACCCCGAAGAAGCAGGCCGAGGAAATCGCCATGCATTTCCTCAAGCGCGTCAAGATCCCGGAACAGGCCAACAAGTATCCCGGCCAGTTGTCCGGCGGCCAGCAGCAGCGCGTGGCGATCGCCCGTTCACTGTGCATGAACCCGCGCATCATGCTGTTCGACGAGCCGACCTCGGCGCTCGATCCGGAAATGATCAAGGAAGTTCTGGAGACGATGGTCGGCCTTGCCGAAGAAGGCATGACCATGCTGTGCGTCACCCACGAAATGGGCTTTGCCCGCAAGGTCGCCAACCGCGTGATCTTCATGGACCAGGGCCAGATCGTCGAGCAGAACACGCCGGCCGAGTTCTTCGACCATCCGCGCCACGAACGCACAAAGCTGTTCCTGTCGCAGATCCTGCACTAGGTCTTCGATAACCAGGAAGAGCCCGGCTGAAACAGCGCCGGGCTCTTTTGCGTATGGATGAGCAGGAGGCGGGCGGTCTGTGTCGCGCCGGGGTGCGTTTTGCAAGGCCGCCATTCATGAAGAAGCTGGGACGTTTTCTAGGCCTGCTATTGATCGTCGTTGCGCTCGCTGTGACGCTGGGCACTCTCGTGCCGAGGCCGCTATGGCCGCCGGCCGCCGCCAATCCCGCCACCACGCGCCACATCCTGGTGCTGAACAACCCGATCCACACCGATATCGCCATCCCGATGGACGACAGGGTGCGCCAGCGGTTCCATTTCCTGGTCGACGCCGGCATCCCGGCCGAAAATCCGGAGGTTCGCTACATCGTCTTCGGCTGGGGTGGTCGCGCCTTCTACCTGGAGACGCCGACATGGTCCGAGCTCAAGGCCATCCCTGTGATGAAGGCTCTGACCCTCGACGCGTCGGTCATGCATGTCGATGTCGCTGGCGCCATTATCGAACCGCATCAGGATGTCGCCGGCTTCGACATCGGCGAGGAGCGTTTTGCAGCGCTGCTCGATTTCATCGATGCGAGTTTCCAGCGGGGCGCGCAAGGGCCGCTCCTTGTTCCGGATGCGGCCTATTCCAGCTTCGACCGCTTCTATGAAGCCAACGGCCATTTCAACGCGCTGGTCGGTTGCAACACCTGGACCGCGGCAGCCTTGCGTACCGCCGGCTTGCGCACCGGCTGGTGGAACGCGCTGCCGGCTTCGCTCGGTCTGTCGCTGCGGCTTTACAATTAGCACCGCTCAACGGGCTGGCATCCGGGCTATGCCCCAGCTTTCAGCGCCGGATGATTTTCTGCGACTGCCAGCCATAAAGCCAGTCCAAATCGGCGGCGAGTTTTTCAGACGAGCGCATTTTCAGGAACAGATTTCGTGCGATGGAGACTGGACCCGCGGCATGCCAGGCGAGGCGGTTGAGGGCGCCACGACGGGCGACCCTGGCAACGCGCGGCCGCCGCAGGTTCTCCCAGATTTGAAGACTTTGTGCCGGATCGCCGGGCAAATCCGCAACGATATCCGCAAGGGCGGCCGCATCTTCGATCGCCATGGCGGCACCTTGCGCCGCGAACGGCGTCATCGCATGCGCCGCATCGCCGATCAGCGCGATGCGGTCGTTCGTCCAAGGCTGCTTACTCTCGACCGTATGGATCGGCCACGCCGTCCACGGGCCGGCTTCCTCGATCAGACGAGCAAGTGCTGCTGCAGTACCGCGCATGGCACCGGTCAAGATCCTGGTGTCGGCGTTCCCGGACCAGCCCTCGGCAATGCGTTCGCCTTTGGTGAAGGCGACAAGATTGAAGGCAGCACCTTTGCTGACGGGATAGGCGACCATGTGGAAGCCGGGATGCAGGAAGGTGGTGACGCAATTGGTGGCGCCGATCGCGGCAAAGGCTTGTCCGGCAGCGCTGTCGGAAGGAATGGTGGCGCGCCAGGCCAGTTCGCCCGAAAAGTGACTTCTCGGCGAGGCCGCCCCCCTTGTTGTGTCGACAAGCCCGCGCACCGATGACCAGACGCCATCGGCGCCGACCAGCAGCAAGCCCTCGGCCTCGACGGTCTCGCCGTCCATCTCGGCAGCCACGGTGACGCCATGGCTGCCTTTGGCAACGCCGCTGACATGTGCGCCGGGAGAAAGAACAATGCTCGGCATCTCGGCAACGCGCGCAGTCAGTGCGCTCTGCAGGTCAGCCCTGTGAGCAACGAGATAGGGTGCCTGCCAGCGGGCTTCGGCGGCTTGTCCCAGCGGCACGCGGGCCAGTTCGCGCAACGTCGCGGCGTCCTTCAACACCACCGCTTCCGGCCGCACCCCTGCCGGCAGCAGCCGGTCGAGCGCGCCGAACTGGCGAAGAATGCGTGTCGCGTTGGGAGAAAGCTGGATGCCGGCGCCAGCCGCTTCCAGGCGCTGCGCCTGTTCGAACACCTGCACGGGGTAGCCGCGTTCGGCGAACGCCAGCGCGGCGGTCAGCCCGGCGACACCCGCCCCGGCGATGACGATTTGCCGGGACCGCGTGTTGTCCATCGGGCTTGCCGCGAAGGAATCAGGCGGCCTGGTCGATGTAGATACAGCCGGCCGGCAGCGTTTCTGTCGCCTTCAGCTTGGGCGAATAGCGGTAGAGCGTCGAGCAATAGGGGCAGACCTTTTCGTTGTCGTCGCCCATGTCGAGAAACACATGCGGGTGGTCGAAAGGCGGGTTGGCGCCCGTGCACATGAATTCCTTGACGCCGATGTCGATCGCCGGGTGGCCCGCATCGTTCTGGAAATGGGGAATGGAACCGCCTGCCATCGTCGTCGTCTCCTTAACGCAGTCTCTTCTGCATCTGGATCATAACCGGTCTCTTTGCAAGTTCGATGAAATCAAACTGTCGCAAAAGCCTGTCAGAGGATAAGTTAAGCCGGTTAAGGCAATGACCCCGAAAACGGAATCGGGTTACGGAGAGGGTCAGGCCTCGCTTCAGGGCACCTGCGGCGCATCCGGGAAGGTTGCGTCGCTCGGCGGCGGAGCGTGAGGGAAGAGCAGGAAAAATGAACGAACTGAAGCCGGTGCAGAGCGAATTCGTGAATGTCGAGGTGGCTCGCCCGGAGGGCGGCAACCCGGATCGCTTTGTCAACCGGGAGTTTTCCTGGCTGCAGTTCAACCGGCGCGTTCTCGAGGAGTCGCTGAACCTCAATCATCCGCTGCTGGAGCGCGTCCGTTTCCTGTCGATCTCGGCGGCCAACCTCGACGAGTTCTTCATGGTCCGCGTCGCCGGTCTTGCCGGCCAGGTGCGCGAGGGCATCACTCTGAAAAGCCCTGACGGCCGCACCCCCGAACAGCAGCTCGAGCAGCTGCTGCGGGAGGTCGAACGGCTGCAGGAAGACCAGCAGAAGAGCCTTTCGGCACTCATCGTGCTGCTCAACAAGGAAGGCATCGAGAGCATCACCCGTGACGCACTGACCAAGGACGAAAAGATCTGGCTGGAAGACCATTTCCAGGAGCAGGTGTTTCCGGTGCTGACCCCGCTGTCGATCGACCCGGCGCATCCGTTCCCGTTCATCCCCAATCTCGGTTTCTCGATGGCGCTGCAATTGCGCCACCGCAAGAACGGCGAAGAGATGAGCGCGCTTCTGCGCCTCCCTGTGGCGCTGAAGCGCTTCATCCGTTTGCCGGACCGCAAGCACCATGTCCGCTTCATCCCGCTGGAAGAGGCAGTCGGCCTTTACATCGGCAAGCTGTTCCCGGGTTATGAGGTCAAGGGCTCCGGCACGTTCCGCATCATCCGCGACAGTGATATCGAGGTCGAGGAGGAATCCGAGGATCTGGTGCGCCTGTTCGAGACGGCGCTGAAGCGCCGCCGCCGCGGGTCGGTGATCCGCATCGAATTTGACGTCCTGATGCCGGCGGAACTGCGCGAATTCGTTGCCGGCGAGCTAGGCGTATCGTCGAGCCGCATCAGCGTTCTGACCGGTCCGCTGGCGCTCAGCCAGATTTCCGAGATCGTCGCCGTCCCGCGCGACGACCTCAAGTTCACGCCCTACAATCCGCGCTTTCCCGAGCGCATCCGCGAGCACGGCGGCGACTGCTTCGCCGCTATCCGCGAGAAGGACATCGTCGTCCATCACCCCTACGAATCCTTCGATGTGGTGGTGCAGTTCCTGCGCCAGGCGATGGCCGATCCGGAAGTGGTGGCGATCAAGCAGACGCTTTACCGCACTTCCAACGACAGCCCGATCGTGCGCGCGCTGGTCGATGCGGCCGAGGCCGGCAAGTCGGTGACCGCGCTGGTCGAGCTCAAGGCGCGTTTCGACGAGGAAGCCAACATCCGCTGGGCGCGCGACCTGGAGCGCGCCGGTGTGCAGGTCGTGTTCGGCTTCCTTGAGCTGAAAACCCATGCGAAAATGTCGCTGGTGGTGCGGCGCGAGGACGGCAAGCTGCGCAACTATGTCCATCTCGGCACCGGCAACTACCATCCGGTCACCGCGCGCATCTACACCGATCTGTCTTTCTTCACCACCGATCCGACGATTGCCCGCGATGTCGCCCAGCTCTTCAATTTCATCACCGGCTATGCCGAGCCGACGGATGAGATGCGGTTGGCGATCTCGCCGTTCACGCTGAGAAGCCGCATCTTGAAGCATATTGCCGACGAGATTGCTCATGCGGTGGAGGGGAGGCCAGCGCGCATCTGGATGAAGATGAACGCGCTTGTCGATCCGATCATCATCGATGCGCTCTATGACGCCAGCCGTGCCGGCGTCGAGATCGACCTCGTCGTGCGCGGCATCTGCTGCCTGCGGCCGCAGGTCCCGGGCCTGTCGGAAAATATCAGGGTGAAGTCGATCGTCGGCCGTTTTCTGGAACACAGCCGCATCTATTGCTTCGGCAATGGTCATGGGCTGCCATCGGACGAGGCGATCGTCTACATCTCTTCGGCCGACCTCATGCCGCGCAATCTCGACCGCCGCGTCGAGACCATGGTGCCGATCACCAATCCAACTGTGCATGAACAGATCCTGGGCCAGATCATGCTGGGCAACATCATGGACAATCAGCAAAGTTTCGACGTATTGGCTGATGGAACCTCCCGGCGCGTCGTGCTGGAGGAGGGCGAGGAACCGTTCAACGCGCAGGAATATTTCATGACCAATCCGAGCCTGTCGGGACGGGGTGACGCGCTGAAGTCGCACGCGCCCAAGCGCATCGCGCAGTTCAAGCGCCGCAAGAAGAACGCCGCAGCGTCCACCTGATGCTGTCTGATTCCCAGGGCCGGTTGCAGGACCGCCGACCGCTATCCATCATCGACATCGGGTCGAATTCGATCCGTCTCGTCGTCTATGAGGGGCTGGCGCGCTCGCCGACCATGCTGTTCAACGAAAAGATGCTGGCCGGCCTCGGCCGCGGCATCGTTTCCACCGGCAAGCTCGACCCCGAGGCGGTGACGCGCTCGATGGAGGAGTTCCGACGCTTTCGCGCGCTCTCCGACCAGGCCGGCGCCGAGCACATGTATGTGCTGGCCACCGCCGCGGCGCGCGAGGCGATCAACGGTCCCGATTTCATCCACCGTGCCGAGGATGTGCTCAAGACCGAGATCCGGGTGATCAGTGGCCGCCAGGAAGCCTATTATTCGGCGCTCGGCGTCATTTCGGGCTTCCATCCGGCCAATGGCATCGCCGGCGATCTGGGTGGCGGCAGTCTCGAACTGGTCGACGTCAACGGCGAGGCGATCGGCGACGGCATAACGCTGCCGCTTGGCGGCTTGCGCCTGCAGGACATGGCGAAGAACTCGCTGACCCAGGCGGCCAAGATCACGCGTGACGAACTGTCGAGGGCCAAGCTGTTGAAAGGCGGGCAGGGCAGGCCCTTCTACGCGGTCGGCGGCACCTGGCGAAATCTCGCCCGGCTGCACATGGAAATGACAAATTATCCGCTCGGTGTCATGCACCATTACGAGATCAGCGCCGACAGTGCGACGAACTTCCTCAAGCAGGTGGCCAAAGCCGAGATCGAGAAGGTCAAGGGCATCGAAGGCGTTTCGAAGAACCGTCGTTCGCTGCTGCCTTATGGCGCCATCGTGCTGCAGGAGATCATGGCGGCGATGCAGCCGTCGAAGATCATCGTGTCGGCGCTCGGCGTGCGCGAGGGCTTTCTCTATTCGCTGCTCGACGAGGCCGAGCAGAAGGCCGATCCATTGATATCGGCGTCGGAGGAACTCGCCCGGCTGCGCTCACGCTCCGTCACTCATGCGCATGAACTTGTCGACTGGACCGCCAGGACCTTTGCCGCCTTCGGCATCGACGAGACAGAGGACGAGGCGCGCTATCGCCACGCCGCCGCATTGCTGGCCGACATCGGCTGGCGCGCGCATCCCGAATATCGCGGCAAGCAGTCGCTCAACATTATCGCGCACGCGTCCTTCTTCGGCGTCGACCATCCCGGCCGTGCCTTCCTGGCACTGGCCAATGCCTATCGGCACGACGGCATCTTCAACGAAGCCATCGCACCCGAAATCAAGGCGCTGGCTTCGCCGCGTTATCTGGAGCGGGCACGCGTGCTGGCGGCGATGATGCGCGTCGTCTACCTGCTCACGGCATCGATGCCCGGCATCATGCCCCGGCTGAAATGGGAACAGCGCGGCAACGGCGTGCTGGCGCTGGTGCTGCCTGCATCTCTGGCCGACCTCTATGGCGAACGGCCGGCCGGCCGCCTGGCGCAGCTGGCAAGGATCACCAACCGCCGGCTGGTGCTGGCCGTCGAGGGCGGCCCAAGCGTTTCGGTGAAATAGAGCGTTTCGGTGAAATAGGGCGTATCCGTCAAATAGGCCTTACGCCGAACCACGCCCGTCGGCGGACCAGGCACCGGCGCCGGCCATCGCCAGCGCCAGGAAGCCGCCCGCAATGGCGATGTCCTTCATCAGCATCTGCGAATGCAGGAAGGCAAGCACCGCGTCGTCGCCGCCCTGGCCGTAGTGGCCGGTGAAACCAGCGACAATGCAGAAGGCGGCGAGCAGCAGCGCCGTAATCCGGGTCTGGAAGCCGACAAGGATGAGCAACCCGGCAATCAGTTCGAACAAGCCGGTGCCCCAGGCGGCGAGCGTCGGCAGCGGCAGGCCGAGGCTGGCGAAATAGCCTGTCGTGCCGGCAATGTCGGAAAGCGCGTGGAAGCCGGAGGGTACGAACAAGGCGGCAAATAGCAGCCGGGAAAGCAGAAGCAGTGCGTTACGAGGCATGCTTGTCATCTCCGTCGTCAGTCCGGCCGGCTGGTCCTGTTGCGCATCCAAAGGTCGATCCTACCAGCAATGCGGGCGTAAATCCCGGCTGGCAAATCGGGACATGGACTTGTGCACCGACAACGAAAAAGCGGCGCGGAAAATTCCGCGCCGCTTTTGTTTTTCGTGTTCTGGCTGTGGATCAGCCGCGCTTGGCGTCGACCGAATAGGCGCCGGCACCCGAGGTGGCCAGCACGATGAAGCCGCCGGCAATCCCCAGATTCTTGAGGAAGTTGATCATCTGCATCTGATCGGCCCAGCCGGTGTGGGCGACCAGCGCTGTGGCGACGGTGAAGATCGCGAGCACCCAGGCGGCAATCCGGGTCTGGAAGCCGACAAGTATGGCGGCGCCGCCGAGAAGCTCGATCAGGCCGACGATGATGGCCGTCGCGGTCGGTACGGGCAGGCCGAGGCTGCCGAAATAACCGGCTGTGCCGGCGATTGCGGTGAGCTTGCCGAAACCTGAAAGCAGGAAGATGGCGGCAAGCAAAACGCGGCCGAGGAGGATGGTGGCTGAGGCATTGGAAGCGCCGGAACCGGCGACTGAAGTGTTGATGGACATGGTGGCTCTCTCTGGGAAGGGTTCAATGCAACCCAGATAGAGCAAGCTGACTGTTCACCAAAGCCGCCAGACTGGCGACACATTGTTCACAGTACTTACGTTTCCGTGATCGGGCGGCTTACGCAAAATTCGCGTCGAGTGAGGTCGCGACGCGAGTAATTTTTCCCGTCGCCAAATCTCTTACCCCGGGTGCGTCATGTCCTCCGGCCGCACCAGCCGGTCGTAGTCGGCTTCGCTGACCAGCCCGGTGGCCAGCGCCTCCTCGCGCAAGGTGGTGCCCTTCTTGTGCGCGGTCTTGGCGATTTTGGCGGCATTGTCGTAGCCGATGGTCGGCGCCAGTGCCGTCACCAGCATCAGCGAGCGGTCGAGTGCCGCCTTGATGTTGTCTTCGCGCGCCTCGATCCCGATTACGCAATTGTCGGTGAAGGAGACCGAAGCGTCGCAGAGCAACTGCACCGACTGCAGGAAGTTGTAGGCCATCAGCGGATTATAGACGTTGAGCTCGAAATGGCCCTGGCTGCCGGCGAAGGTAAGCGCGGCATTGTTGCCGAACACCTGCACGCAGACCTGGGTCATTGCCTCGCACTGGGTCGGATTGACCTTACCCGGCATGATCGACGAGCCCGGCTCGTTTTCCGGCAGCGACAGTTCGCCGAGGCCCGAACGCGGGCCGGAACCGAGGAAGCGGATGTCGTTGGCGATCTTGAACAGCGCGGCGGCGCAGGCGTTGATGGCGCCGTGCGAGAACACCATGGAATCGTGGGCTGCCAGCGCCTCGAACTTGTTCGGCGCGGTGACGAAGGCAATGCCGGTGATGGCGGCGATGCGATCCGCTACCCTCTCGGCGAAGCCGACGGGCGCATTGAGCCCGGTGCCGACGGCGGTGCCACCCTGCGCCAGCTCCTGCAGGCCGGGCAGCGTCAGCTCGATGCGCTTTATCGACGAGGCGACCTGCGCGGCATAGCCCGAAAATTCCTGGCCGAGGGTGAGGGGGGTGGCATCCTGCGTGTGCGTGCGGCCGATCTTGATGATGTGAGCGAAAGCCCGGCTCTTGGCGTCCAGCGCCCTGTGCAGATGCTTCAGGGCCGGCAGCAAATCGTGCACGATGCGCTCGGCGCAAGCGATGTGCATGGCCGTCGGATAGGTGTCGTTCGACGATTGGCTCATATTGACGTGGTCGTTGGGATGCACGGGCTTCTTCGAGCCCATGACGCCGCCCAGCATCTCGATCGCCCGGTTGGAGATCACTTCGTTGGCGTTCATGTTGGACTGCGTGCCCGAGCCGGTCTGCCAGACGACCAGTGGGAAATGGTCGTTGAGCTTGCCGTCGATAACCTCCTGCGCTGCCTCGACGATGACCTTGCCGATTGCCGGGTCGAGCCGCTTCAGTTCCATGTTGGCTTCCGCCGCCGCCCGCTTGACGATGCCGAGCGCGCGCACGATCGACGCCGGCTGCTTCTCCCAACCTATCTTGAAATTGGCGAGCGAACGCTGGGCCTGGGCCCCCCAATAACGATCGGCGGCGACTTCGATGGGGCCGAACGTGTCGGTTTCGGTTCTGGTCTTTGCAGCGGTCACGGGTCTCTCCTTGTCGAAGTCGGCAACGGCGTATCGCGTTGCACAAACGGCTTCAAGCGGAGATTGCGGGCGGGGCGGATGCAAATCGGTTGAAGCGCTTGCCCCCCTCGATGGGAGAGCCGGGACGCTTACCCGGCCGTGTAGCCGCCGTCGATGGCAAAGACGCCGCCGCTGGTCCAGGCGGCCTCGTCGCTGGCGAGATAGACCGCGATGCCGGCCAGATCGTCGGGGCGGCCGATGCGGCCCAGCGGATAGCTGCGCTCGACATAGGCCGTCAGCTCCGCCTTTGCCTCGGCCGGCAGGTTGTCGACCGTGCTGCGCCGCATGGCGGTGTCGACCGTGCCGGGCGCGATGGCATTGACGCGGATGCCGCGCGGGCCGAGTTCGAAGGCCAGTGATTTGGTCAGCGAGTTCACCGCGCCCTTCGACAGGGAATAGAGGCTCGACGGCCGCTTCGGGATCATCTTGTTGGCGAAATAGGACGAGATGTTGATCACCGACGCGCCTGCTGCCAGATGCGGCAGCAGAGCCTGGGTGAGGAAGAACACCGCCGTTACATTGAGCGCGAAGGATTGCTGGAACTGTTCCTTGCTGACGGTCTCGAACGGCACCAAGAAAGCCACCCCGGCATTGTTGACGAGGATATCGAGCGGCCGACCGGAATGTTTCACGTACCCGGCCACGCCTTCGATGCCGACGCTGGTGGCAAGGACAGCGTCTCGACATTGCCGCCGAGGTGCTTGGCCGCGGCGTCGAGCTTTTTGGTGTCACGGCCGACGATCAGGACGTCCGCACCTTCACGCGAAAAGGCCTCGGCGATCGCAAGGCCGATACCGTCCGATCCGCCGGTAACCAGCGCGCGCTTGTTATGAAGTCTCATAGGACGCTCCGAGGCAGCTTTGGCCACCTCGAGAGCACCGCATATAAGCGACCGCGGTCAAGCCAGCGACCTATCCCAAGGTATGAACTTCGACCGCCGGCATTCTCGCGTGGAACAGCCGGCCCATCGTGCCCAGTGTCGATTTAGGCGCCGACGATCACGGATTCCCGAATGGCGAGCCGTCCCGCGACATAATTCTTGACCTGGCGAACCGCCTGTTCGCGCGAGACGCTGCCCGGCTGCAGGCCGAGCCGCAGCCAAAGCCCGTCGATCAATGCGGTGACGCCAAGCGCGATGTCGTCGGCATCTGCCGGCGAGGCAAGGCCGCGCAGACCGGACAACAGGTTCGAGCGCATGCGCGCGTGGATCACTCTCTGGATACGCGCCATCTTCTCGTCGCGCGGCACCTCGGCGCAGAGCGAAAGCCAGGCATGGCATAGAGGCGGTTGAAAAAGATGCGGTTCGAAATTGCCCTCGATCACGGCATCCATCCGCTCCATCGGGGTGATCGCCCGGCGAAGGCGCGCAATCACCGCCTGGCACAGGACGGCGTTGGCTTCGCGCATCGCGTGCTCGAACAACTCCTGCTTGTTGCGGAAATAGTGCAGCACGATTCCCTTCGAGGCGCCGGCCTGGGCCGCCACCTTTTCCAGCGTCGCGCCGGCAATGCCTTCGCGCTCCAGCACCGCGAACGCCGCCTGCCGCAGTTCCTTGCGGCGTATCTCGCTGAGACGCTTGAGTTTCACCGGATCGATCCATGCATTGCGATTCCACATTGACATTTTCGTCCGCGCAGATCAACTATTGACCAATGGGACAATAAAAAGACCAATTGGTCAATTTTTGAAAATGAGGAGAACCGAAATGTTCCGCGTCGTTGCGAATGGCGTCTGTCTCGCTGCCCTGGCGTTGGCCTGTTCTGCGGCTGAAGCGGCCGAGGCCGAACAGTGCAGGGCGGTCCGTATGGCCGAACCCGGCTGGAACGATCTGGCCTTCACCACCGGCGTTGCCAATGTCCTGCTGGGTGCACTCGGCTACCAGCCACAGAGCTCGGTGCTAGGCATCAACGTCATCTATGAAGGCATGAAGAACAACGATCTCGACCTGTTCCTTGGCTATTGGAATCCGGCCATGGTCACCTATTACGAGCCCTACAAGAAGGATGGCTCGGTCGAAGACGTGCGCGTCAATCTGGAAGGCGCCAAATACACCTTCGCCGTGCCGACCTACGTCTGGGACGCCGGCGTCAAGGATTTTGCCGACCTGCACAAGTTCGCCGACAAGTTCGGCAAGAAAATGTACGGCATCGAGCCCGGCTCGAACCAGCTGATGATGGATGCCATTGCCGATCCCTCGCTTGGCCTAGACGGCTGGCAGGTCGTCGAGTCGAGTGAAGCCGGCATGCTGTCGGAGGTCGGCTATGAGATCAAGGAAAAGCAGTTCATCGTCTTCCAGGGCTGGGCGCCGCATCCGATGAACACGATGTACGATTTCAAATATCTCACCGGCGGCGACAAATTTTATGGCCCCAACCTCGGTGCCGCGACGGTGACCACGCAGGTGCGGAAAGGCTATCTGCAACAGTGCCCGAATGCCGGGCAATTGTTGAAAAACCTCACCTTTGACATCGATTTTGAAAATGTCGGCATGGGCTACCTGATCAATGACGGCATGAAGCCGGAAGAGGCGGGGCTGAAGGCGATCAAGCTGAACAAGGATCGTCTGGACACCTGGCTTGCCGGGGTCACCACATTCGACGGCAAGCCCGGCCTTGCCGCGGTCAAGGAAAAGCTTGGCCTGTGAGACCGGCAGCATTTGATGCCTTGCCGATTGCTTGGGCGGAACAGGACGGCTGGGCTGGCCGCAAGCAATTCATCAATAGCGGCGATCTCGACATTGCCTATGTCGAGATCGCCGGCGCCGAGCCGGCGCTGCTGTTGGTGCACGGCTTCACTGACACAAGCCGCAGCTTTTCGCTCCTGACGCCGCATCTGGCCGGACGTCGGCTGATCATGCCGGATCTGCGCGGCCACGGCGGGTCGCAAACTGGCGAAGGTTGCCGCATCGCCGATTTCGCAAGTGACATTGCCGGATTGATCGTCCACTTGCGGCTTGACCGGCCGGTGCTCGTCGGCCATTCGCTAGGCGCCATGGTGGCTATCGCATTGGCTGCGCGGCATAACGAGCTCATCGGCGGGCTGGTGTTGTTGGCCGGCACATTGAAGCCCGACCTGGCGCAGAACCATCCACTGGTCATGGGCGTTCAGGCTCTGCGCGACCCGATATCGCCGGTCGACCCGTTCTATGCCTGGTGGCATGCCTGCCGGCCTGGCGTGTCCGAGTCCTTTCTGGCAGGCCTGGCCAAAGACGCCTCGGAGATGCCGGTGTCGCGCTGGCAAGCGACCTTGAAGGAAATTCGCCGCACCGATCTGAGTGACCTGGCGCGAGCCGTGCAGGCTCGAACGCTGATCATCGCCGGCCAGCACGACCCGCTGTTCGGCGAGGCGCATCAGCGGGCGCTGTTGGATGCCCTTGTTGGGGCAAGCCTCGTGCACGCCGAGGAGTGTGGCCACAATCCTCATTGGGAGGATCCGGCCTTTGTTGCCAACGCCATTGGTAAGAGTTTCGGGTTCGATTAGCGCCCGAACAACGCGCGTGCCGGTGGCACGTCCTGTCGGGCTTAGGCACCATCACTATCCCTGACCAAGCGGACCGTTACCCAAGCCGCGAACGCGAGGTCGGGGACAGACGCAAAGTCTCGGTTGGTCTGGTCAGATCCTGCTGGGCAGCTTGCCAAAACGCCTGCCATGCAGGCGCGCCGGCAAATTTGGCCTCATAGCGAGCGTGTGTTTGCGGGCTGTCAAATCCCATGACGCTGATGAGGACGTTTTCGCTGGCCCGTACCGGGAGGCGCGGAAAGCTGTTTTCGGTGTGTTCGGTAACGAACGCGGCGAGCAGGCGTGCGCCGGGTGCGGTCATCAGCGGCGCCATTTCGGTCTCGAAGCGGTTGGCGAAAATGGCTTCGGCGCCGGGCCGCAAATGATGAATCCGGATCACAACAATGGCCGACAGGGGCTTGTTCCGGCTTGATTTTTTGTCAGCGGTCAAGCCTGCCCGCGGCGTGCCCGAGAGGTCGAAACCGGCGCCTGGCCATGCCGGCTTGAGCAGCAACACATCGTCGGAATCGATCATTGTCGCATTGGCCGCATTGCTGTGCACCGCCCAGACCGGCCCGCCATAAAAGGCGGTTAAGGCATCCCTGCGCGCGTCCATGCCGTCGAAACCGCGCATCCAGACGAACATATCCGGACGATCGAGATCCCGGAACTGGCCGATGATGGTCATCCCGACGTCCTCCTGGCCCTCGATCAGCCTGCCGTCGAAGATGTCGATGAGCGTGTCACGCTTGCCGGGCTTCAGCGTGTATTGCCGCAGTTCGACGACAGGCGAGGCGAGCACCGCGGGTTGCGGCGTGGCATTCAGGGGCAGGTTCATCCGTCAGTCTCCAAAACAGGGCATTTGTCCTGTTTATAAACAGACCGGTTGTCCTGTTTTGTCAACATGCTATTGTTCGGCAATGTCAGCAGAGATCACAACGCGACCGAGGCTTCGGTCGCGAAAACGCGTCAACGACCCCGAAGGCATGCGCAACAAGGTGCTCGATGTCGCGGAGGCGGCGTTTCAGGCGCGCGGCTATCATGCCTCCAGCCTCGGCGACCTGATGGCGGCGGCAGGTATCAGCGGCGGCGCGCTGCATCACCATTTTCCGACCAAGAAGGCGCTGGCGCTGGCGGTGATCGACGAGCGTGTGGCGGCAGCGGTCGAAGCGACGTGGATCGCGCCGGTGCGGGCGGCGGCCTCGGCACGCGAGGGTATGCGCGCGGTGTTCGAGGCTGTGGCCGCCGAACTGGAACAACAGGGCTTCGTGCGCGGCTGCCCGCTCAACAATCTGGCGCATGAACTGTCGCTCGCCGATCCCGATTTCCGGACGGCACTTGCCCACATCTTTTCGGCATGGCGCCAGGCGATCGCCGACAAGGTCAGGGCCGATCAGCAGGCGGGCAGGGAGCAAGGCACGGACCCGAAGCGCTTTGCAGCACTTGCCGTAGCCGTCTATTCCGGCGCCATGTCGATGGCCAAGGCGGCGCAGGATGCGGGTGTTCTGCGCGACTGCCTGCCGGCGCTGGGTGAGGCCTAGGAAATGATCCCGGAACGTGATCGAGCAGTTCTGTCACGCTGTTGTCGCGATGTCGCGCGTTGAACTGGACGGCCGGCCGCTCTCCATGCTGAAATTCACCTCATGATGAATCGCCGCTCGCCTGGTTTGTTTTCTCGACGCAGCTTTCTGGCCCAGGCCGCGGGATTTGCCGCGGCAGGCGCGTTGTCGTGCCCGGCACGCAGCCAGACCGGGCAGCGGGTCCAGCCGATCGACGCCACTTTCCTGTTCATCGCCGATGTCCATGCCTGTCGCATGGCGAGCGGCTTGAGTCCCAACTGCCTGAAGGAAGGCAAGACCGACGCCGCGCTGCTGCGCAACATCGCCGCGCTGAACGGCCTCGGCGACAAGGACTGGCCGGCCGAGATCAACGGCGTCGCCACCGGCCTGCGTTCCGCCGGCAGCCGTATCGGCACGCCGCTTGGGCTTGTTGTTGGCGGCGACATCACCGACGATGGCGGCGGCCAGATCACCCAGCCGAGCGAGGGCACCCAACTGCTCCAGTTCAGCCAGCGCTACCAACAAGGTGTCGGTTCCGATCGCGTGCACGTGCCGGTCTATGTCGGGCTCGGCAACCACGATCTCGACCAGAACGGCCCGCCGCACCATGTCGACTGGTACCGGCGCGAAATGCGCGACTATGTCGAGGTCAATCACCGCGCCGGTGTATTCTTCAAGCCGCCGGTGCCGGCCACCGACTACGACGTCGACACCGACTGTTATTCCTGGGACTGGGGCGGCCTGCATCTCGTGCAGACGCATCGTTTCGCCGGCGACACTGGCCACGGCGCCGACAGCGGCCTGCCATGGCTGAAGCAGGATCTGGCGACCTACGCTGCGGATGGCCGCCCGGTCATCCTGTTCCAGCACTATGGCTGGGACACCTTTTCGATAGAACGGTGGGATGCCGCCAAAAGGACCTATGACGATGACGGTGCCGGCGCGCCGCACTGGTGGAGCGAGGCCGACCGGCAGGCCCTGCTGGCGGCGCTGAAGGGCTACAATGTCGTCGCCATCTTCCACGGCCACAAGCACGACACACCGCTGATCTACCGCGGCGACGGGCTCGACCTCATCAAGCCGAAGGCTGCCTATATGGGTGGCTTCGCGCTGGCCAGGGTGACCAGCGACGCCATGGACGTGGTGCTGGGCGAGGCGACCGGTGATCTTGGCGAGGTCGCCTTCACCAACGCCTTCAGCAAGGACTGGAGCACATGAAAAAGGCGGCCCTGGCGGCCGCCTTTCCCGGACAAAAGCGATACCCGATGGGGATCAGAGCGCCTTCTTGACCTTGTCCTTCACGTCGCCATAGGCCTTCTGCACCTTGCCGGCGATCTTGTCGGCCGTGCCTTCGGCTTGGGTCTGCCTGTTGCCGGTCGCCTTGCCGGCAGCTTCCTTGACCGAGCCCTTGACCTGCTTGGCCATGCCCGCGACCTGATCCTTGTTCACCATTTTTCCGCATCTCCTGGGAGTTTGAATTCGGGGAATTCGTCCGCGGAGGCTAACGAGCCGGCGTCGGTTAGGTTCCAAGCTTCCCCAGCCGCGGATCAAAGTTGCGCAACCGCTTTCGGCGGCAAGGCTGGCAGGCTAAAGGACTTCAGGACAATCGTGCGCTCGGGGAGAAAAATGGCTGAATTCACACTCTATATCGGCAACAAGTGCTTCTCCTCATGGTCGCTTCGGCCCTGGGTGGCGATGAAGCATCTGGAGATTCCGTTCGAGGAGGGGTTCGTGCGGCTGCGCACGCCCGAGACCGCTGCCAATCTCGGCAAGATTTCGCCGACCGGGCTGGTGCCAGTCTTGAATCACAATGGCAGGATCATCTGGGAAACTCTTGCCATCCTTGAATATCTTGCCGACCTGTTTCCCGAGAAAAATCTCTGGCCGGCCGATATCGGCGCCCGCGCGCTGGCGCGCTCCGTTGCGACCGAGATGCATTCCGGTTTTCGCGAGGTCCGCTATGGCTGGCCGATGAATTTGCGTCGCCCGAAAGGCCACAAGCCGCTCGACGCCGAGGGCGAGGCGCAGCGGAAGCGCATCGAGGCACTGTGGCGCGAGTGCCGGGAAGAACACGGCAAGGGCGGCCCGTTCCTGTTCGGCCATTTCACCGCGGCTGACGCCATGTATGCGCCGATCGTCACCCGCTTCGACACCTATGGCGGCACGCTGGCGCCCGACACCAGAGCCTATGTCGATGCGGTGCTTTCAACGCCAGCAATGCGTCACTGGTACGCGGAGGCCGCCAAGGAAACCTGGCCCGAGCCTGGTCCGCACGAACAGGACTGACCTGGCGTGCGGCTTCGAGCCTCGCAACCGCAAATATGGTTTCAGGCGATGCGGCTGAGGGGCGCGCCTGTCTGTCCGGCTAGTGCTGGTCGAGGAAGTCGGCCACCCCTTCCGCGATTGTCTCCCAACCCGGCTCTTCCAGCGCCCAGCGGGCATGACCCGCGCGGACGTAGGCGGCAACGCCAGGCGTGTCTGGCTTGGAGTGAGGCAGGCTCCAAACCCATCCGGAATCGGCCGCGAGCGGGAATTGACCGGAACGGCTATTCGGCATAATACGTAACCAAATGGATACGTATTATGCCGCAGGCTGACCCCGACCGTTCCGTTTTCCGCGCAATTGCCGATCCGACGCGGCGCGCGATCCTCGACCGCTTGCGGCAGGGACCAGCGCCGGTCAACGAACTTGCCTCGGCCTTCTCGCAGAGCCGGCCAGCGATCTCCAAGCATCTCAGGGTCCTGCGCGAATTGCGGGTCGTCTCCGAACAGAAGTATGGCCGCGAGCGGCTCTACCGGCTGGAGCCGGCTGAGTTGAAGGACGTGGCCGACTGGATCTTGCCCTATCGCGATTTCTGGCAAGCGAGCCTAGGCAACCTGAAATCCTACCTGGAGAATGAATGATGGCCAACAACGACAGACCGCGCGCCATCGCCGATGTGTCGGCGGGCACGATTCTCGCCACCGTGACGATCGCGGTGCCGCCCGAGCGAGTGTTTCGCGCGTTGACGGCGGACGACCAGATACCGCTCTGGTGGGGGGCGGACGAACTTTACCGGACGACGAAACACACCGCCGACTTGCGGCCGGGCGGGGCGTGGCGATCAGAAGGCAAGGGGGCCGACGGCCAGGACTTTCATGTCCAGGCCGAGTATCTCAAGGTCGAGCCGCCGCACCTTCTGGTGCTGACGTGGAAAGCGCCATGGGACGGCGACAACGTCACCACCGTGACCTACATGCTCGAGGCGGTGGATGGCGGAACGCGGCTGACCTTACGCCATGAAGGGTTTGGCGTCCGTCAAGGCGCATGCCGCGATCACGGCTCCGGCTGGGAGCGCGTGCTCGGCTGGCTGGCCACTTTCCTCACCGATGAAGCCGGCAGCAAGCCACAAGGCGTGTTCCACTGCCGCCTGATCCCGCCTCGGCCCGACTTTGCCTTCACCCTGACCGATGCAGAAAAAACACTGATGAAGCAGCACTCGGACTATCTGCGCGGCAAATTGGGTGAGGGGGCTGTCATCCTGTTTGGGCCGGTCGCCGATCCTGCCGGTCCCTGGGGGCTCGGTATCGTGCGTGCCGTCGATGAGGCCGCCGTCCGGGCGCTGACCGAGGCGGACCCGACGGTTCGTTCCGGGTTGGGCTTTCGATACGAGATCCTGCCGATGATGACCGCCGTGATGTGAGGGCAAAAACAAAAACGCCCCTCGCGCCTTTTATCGCGCGGGAGGCGTCTTTTGCCGTCAACCTTTCCTTCGATTGCTCTCATGAACTGCTGACGACACAGCTAAAATGCACCGGCGCCGATCTGGTTCCCGGCAGGTTGCGTTTTTTTGGAGCGGCGGCGTTTCGTTTCCTTCTCGCCGGACAACTTTGCGCCTGATCTCGATGGCGGCTAAACCAGAAATTGACACGGCGCAAAAAGAAGCCTACAAGAATTTCGTCGATATTTGTTTGACCGACTTTTGTTATCCGCGCACGCATGCGCGCCTTTGACGAACTTCCCCATCAAAAATCGAGACAAAAATCGTTGTGCATTCGCACCGCGATTAACGAATATTTGCCATGGAAAGGGTTCGTCATGAGCACCGGCACAGTTAAATGGTTCAACGCCACCAAGGGTTTTGGTTTTATTCAGCCTGACGACGGCTCTGCCGACGTTTTTGTCCACATCTCGGCCGTAGAACGCGCCGGCATGCGCGACATCGTCGAGGGCCAGAAGCTCGGCTACGAGATGGTCCGCGACAACAAGTCGGGCAAGATGTCCGCCGACCAGTTGAAGGCGGCCTGAAAACAGAATTCAGCCTTCCCGGTGACCACGGATGTACTGGCACCGGTGAACGGCGAATTCGGGCGCATGGCCGCGGAGACTTGAGTTTCTACGGCATGCGCATGTGAAGGGCGTTGCCTTGCATCCCTGGTGCATCCTTCTGGATGTCACCTGTGCATCCTTCTGGATGTCACTGGATGCGCGGCGCTCTCATGGGGAGGTCAGGCGGTGCCTGGCCTTTTTCATTTTGCGCCTCTTGCCGCCGAAAGTGCACTGCGCGTCGGCCTGAACGTGCTAAGGGACGCTCCAGCAATTTGAATCCGCTGCCGTATTGCTTTGTGCGTGGTCCTGACCGAAGACCCGGTCTCGCCATGTCTGCACCAGCTCCTGACAGGAGAAAGATTTTGACCGCCAATTCGAAGACAGCCCCTGATCAGGCCGTGTCCCTGTTCAGCAAGACGCAGACCCAGTCGATGTCACTCAACCGAATCATTTCTGAGCGCGATGCCGTCAGCGAGGCGCGGGAAGCCAAGACCGCGCGGCTGCGCGAACAGCGCCTGGAGAAGGAGGCCGACGAGATGGCCGCGGCCGCGGCTCTCGCCGCTTTGCCGAAACGAGTCGGAAAACGCTGATGGCCACCAAGCGCGTCCCGCCTACGCCGATCGCGACCGATGCGACCATTGCCGACATGGTCGAAGGCCTCGACAAGCCGGTCGAATATGTCCGGCGCGTGCTGGAAAAACTCGAACGCTGCAAGCGTGCCCATGGCGACGCCCAGGTGCGCGTCGGCGTGCGTGGCCGGGCTGAGTGCCCGAACTACCTGATCGAGTATGTCCGCGAAGACACCAAGACGCATGAGCGGGTGACTTATCAGGATGCCGCCTACAGCGGCAGCACGCATCGCGAACTGGCGCCCCACCACATCGAGGCGGTGAAGAACTGGTCGCCCGAGGAAATGAACATCACAGCGGTTTCGGCGCTGATCGGCCGCTTGCGCAATCCGCGCGCTCCATCATCGCGTTTCGCCGACGAGGACTGACATGGCCATAAAATTCTCCGCCAAGGACCAGCCTGCAACACCAGCTGCTGCAAAACCGGCCAAGCCGGTTGCGGCGCCGAAAGCCGGCGAAGCCGCGACCGATCTGTTCAAGTCGCCGGTGGATGCGCCAAAGGGCAAGACAGGCAAGAAGAAATAACACCTTGCCGCAAGACGCCGATCACAACCCTGCCGAGCCGGGACTGTTCGCCTTGGCGGCCGCTGCAAGTCTTTCGTCGTCGCAACGCAGCACCGGCCCGTTCGACTGCCAGAGCTGCGGCGCCTGCTGTTCCTATTCGGCGGAGTGGCCGCGCTTTTCCACCGAGGATGACGCCCAGCTCGACCGCATCCCGGAAAAATATGTGGCGGCCAGCTTGTCCGGCATGCGCTGCGACGGTGTGCGCTGCTCGGCGCTCTCCGGCGAGATCGGCAAGTCGACCGCTTGCGGCATCTACGAAGTCCGCCCGGATGTCTGCCGCGCCTGCATGCCGGGCGACGACGATTGCCTGATGGCGCGCCGCGCGCACGGATTGCCGACGTCTTAAAGTCCTTTTTTTCGCGCAGGTTGTCGCAAAACCGGTGCGCACTTTTGGACGACACGCACCGGCGCCGACTGCCGGCGGCTTGTGTGTAACCTCGTTGCTGGCTACGCTGCGACAGGGCAGGGCGCCGGAGGGAACCACCATGAGCATCGAATTTCTGTTGACGTCGCTGATCGTCGTGGCTTCGCCCGGCACCGGTGTTCTCTACACGCTGAGCGCCGGCCTTTCGCGCGGCGCACGCGCCTCGATCATCGCCGCCTTCGGCTGCACGCTCGGCATCATTCCGCACATGGCAGCCGCCATCACCGGCCTTGCGGCGCTGCTGCACACCAGCGCGGTTGCCTTCGAGACGCTGAAATATCTCGGCGTCGCCTATCTGCTCTACATGGCCTGGAACACACTGAAGGAGAAGGGTGGCCTGAGCGTCGAGCAGGATGTGACGCCCCGCTCCGCCGGCAAGGTGATTGCGACCGGCGTCCTCGTCAACGTGCTCAATCCGAAGCTGTCGATCTTCTTCTTCGCCTTCCTGCCGCAATTCGTCAGCACCACAGAGCCGAATGCGCTGTCGAAGATGCTGGAGCTCAGCTCCGTCTTCATGCTCCTGACCTTCGTGGTTTTTGTCGGCTACGGCATCTTCGCCGCCTCGATCCGCAGCCATGTCGTGTCGCGGCCAATGGTGCTGACCTGGATGCGCCGGACCTTCGCCGGCGCCTTTGTCATGCTCGGCGCAAAACTGGCGTTGGCAGATCGCTAGCGGCGAGCGGCCAAGGGCGGCTATCCCTTGACGTACCCCATCGCTTCGACGATCAGCCCGCCCTCGACGCGCATCAGATTGACGCCGCGGATGGAGTTGCCATCGGCGAGCCAATAGCGCCAACGGATCGTCGCCCGTTCGCCCGCAACGAATGTCTCCTCAAGGTCGAATCGCGTGCCAGGCTGGGTGGCGATCGCCGACCACAGCTGGACGCACGCCTCCCGACCGACATGACGGGCGCCATCCGGTGCCGGCACGGTGTTTTCGATCACGCAGTGTTCGGCGACCAGGCCGGGGAGTGCCGACGGATCATGCAGCTGGAACACGTCGTTGAAGCGCTGCATGATTTCAGCTGTCTGCCTGGACTGTTCGTCCGGATGAACGGTCACGATGCTGTCCTGTTTCATCTCATCCTCCTGATTTCATTGTTGCGTAGCGGCGGTCGCGACGAGCTCGGCTTTCAGCGTGATGGTTGCCACGCCGGCCAGGGCGCGCGACACAAGGCATGCCGCTTTCGCCGTTTCCGCAAGGTTCTGGAACTCGTCCGGGGCAATGCCGGGGATCTCGGCTTGGGTCTCAATTTCGATGCGGGTGATCGTCGGCCCGGCAGCGGTTGCGCCGAGATGCACCTTGGCGATCGTGCTGATGCTTGTCGGGATGTACTTGGCGCCACCCAGTATGGCGCTCAACGCCATCGAGAAGCAGCCGGCATGCGCTGCCGCAATCAGTTCCTCCGGGTTCGTGCCGGGACCGTTTTCGAACCGCGACGGGAAGGAATAGGCGCCTTCGAACGCGCCGCTGCCGAGCCGTAGCCGGCCTGAACCTTCCTTCAGCGTGCCTTGCCACTCGGCCGAGGCTTCACGAATTGTCATTGTCTGCACTCCTTTGGTTGTGAGAAACGGATGAGTCAGGCGCAGTCGACGACCACTTTCCCGAAGACGTCGCCCTGCTGGAAATAGCGGTACGCAGCGCCGGCCTCTGTGAAGGCAAAGACCTTGTCGATGACGGGCCGCAGCTTATGCTGTGAGACAGCGCGCAGCATGGCTTCGAGATTGGACCGGCTGCCGACGAAAAGGCGGCTGATGGTAGCGAGGCTGCGCTGGTAGAGCGCTGCCGGCATCTCGATTGACCTGCCTTGCTGGTCCTGCAGCGTCAGCAGCACGATGTGCCCGTAGAGCGTGCTGGCGATCAGCGATTGCGCGAATGTCGCCGGGCCGCCGGTCTCGACGACGAGGTCGATGCCGCCTGTCTGGTCGCGGACAGTCGCACCCCATTCGGGCATCTCCGAAGTCGAGATCACAAGGTCGGCGCCCAGCATCCGCAGCCTCTCGGCCTTCTCTCCACGTGAGGTGACGGCGACGACGCGGCAGCCGAGCAGCTTGGCGAACTGCAGCGCAAACAGCGAGACGCCGCCCGAGCCGATGACCAGAACCCACTGGCCAGGCTTCGGAATTCCAGCGCCGGTCACCGCATTCCAGGCGGTCAGGCCGGCGCAGGTCAGCGTTGCTGCTTCGTGCCAGTCGAGATGATCTGGCAAGCGCACGGCCCATTGCTCGTCGAGAACGGCATACTCGGCCAGCATGCCGTCAAGCGTGCAGCCGAGCTGGTCGATGAGGCCGGCGTTGATGCGGCCGTCGATCCCGCGGGCGAAATAGCTGCCGGTCACGCGATCGCCAACGGCAAAGCGGGTGACGGCATCGCCGATGGCGACGATCTCGCCAGCCCCGTCGCTCAGGGGAACGACGCCCTGGCGCGGCGTCTGCGGATAGGCGCCGTTGAGGATCATCGTGTCGCGCCGGTTGAGCGAGGTGGCGCGAACGCGCACGACGATCTCATGCGGTTTCGGCTCCGGGGCCGCTTCGTCGCGCATCACGAGGCATTCCGCCCCGCTGGATCCTTCAAGACGATAGGCGTTCATGTCGACCTCTCCAATATGTAGACTGATCTACATATTATGTAGACCGATTGTCATATTTGATGCAAGGCCTATAATGATTGCTACTGACAGAGGTTGACATGGCCAACGACACCCGCACCCGCATACTCGAGACGACTGCGCTGCTGCTCAGGCAGCGCGGCTATCACGGCACCTCGCTCAACGACATTTTGAGCGCCAGCGGTGCGCCGCGCGGCTCGCTCTACTTCCATTTTCCCGGCGGCAAGGACCAACTGGTCATCGAGGTGACGCGTGACAGCGTCGACAAGGTGACGCAAAGGCTGGGCGAGGCGCTGGCCGCCGAGCAGGATCCGGCAGTGGCCGTCCACCATATCTACCAGGAGGTCGGACACATGCTCGAGGAGAACCAATTCACGCTCGGCTGCCCGATCGCACCCGTGGTGTTGGATTCGCCGACCGATGTGCCGGAGCTGGCCGAATTGTGCAGATCGGCCTTCGAGCAATGGACCGGCTTGCTGCGAGAGGCCTTCGTCAGGGCAGGGGTGCCCGAACGCCGCGCGCATGCTTTGGCGCTGCTGGTCGAATCGTCATTGGAAGGGCTGATGGTGATCGCGCGCGCCACCCGCGACCGCGCCCCGTTGCAGGCGGTCGCGGACGAAGTCGCGGCACTGATTGAAGGCGCGGTGCTGGCTGGAGAGGCACGGCGACGCGCGGATGCCGCGGTCTGAGGGCCGGTCAAGGCGCGACGATTTAAGGTACACGCAAACAGAAAGGGCGCCTTTCGGCGCCCTTTCCGTATCTGAAGGCTGATAGGGGCTGGATTAGAAGTCCATGCCGCCCATGCCGCCCATGCCGCCGCCGCCCATGCCGCCAGGCATGCCGCCGCCAGCCGACTCCTTCTTCGGAGCCTCCGCGATCATGGCTTCGGTGGTGACGAGCAGGCCGGCGACCGAGGCCGCGTCCTGGAGAGCCGTACGCACGACCTTGACCGGATCGACGATGCCCATGGCGATCATGTCGCCATAGTCGCCGGTCTGGGCGTTGTAGCCGAAGGTCGCGCCCTTGTTCTCGAGGATCTTGCCGGCAACGATCGATGCTTCCGCACCGGCGTTGGCCGCGATCTGGCGGGCCGGAGCCTGCAGCGCACGACGCACGATGTTGATGCCGGCAGCCTGGTCGGCATTAACGCCGGTGGCCTTGATGTTGGCCGAAGCGCGCAGCAGGGCAACGCCGCCGCCTGCAACGATGCCTTCTTCCACGGCCGCGCGGGTCGCGTTGAGGGCGTCATCGACGCGGTCCTTCTTTTCCTTGACTTCGACTTCCGTCGCGCCGCCGACGCGGATCACCGCAACTCCGCCCGCCAGCTTGGCGAGACGTTCCTGCAGCTTCTCCTTGTCGTAGTCCGAGGTGGTCTCTTCGATCTGCTGCTTGATCTGGGCGACACGGCCCTGGATCTCGGCCTTCTTGCCGGCGCCGTCGACGATGGTGGTGTTCTCTTTGGAGATCGACACCTTCTTGGCGCGGCCGAGCATGTTGAGGCCGACATTCTCGAGCTTGATGCCGAGGTCTTCCGAAATGACCTGGCCACCGGTGAGGATGGCGATGTCTTCCAGCATGGCCTTGCGGCGATCACCGAAGCCCGGCGCCTTGACGGCGGCGATCTTCAGGCCGCCACGCAGCTTGTTGACGACGAGCGTGGCCAGGGCCTCGCCTTCGACGTCTTCCGAGATGATGAGCAGCGGCTTCGAGGTCTGCACGACGGCTTCGAGAACCGGCAGCATGGCCTGAAGGTTGGACAGCTTCTTCTCGTGCAGGAGGATGTAGACGTCCTCGAGCTCGGCAACCATCTTGTCGGCGTTGGTGACGAAGTAGGGGCTGAGGTAGCCGCGGTCGAACTGCATGCCTTCGACGACTTCGAGTTCGGTCTCGGCGGTCTTGGCTTCCTCGACCGTGATGACGCCCTCGTTGCCGACCTTCTGCATCGCTTCCGCGATCATCTTGCCGACCGACTCGTCGCCATTGGCCGAGATCGTGCCGACCTGGGCAACTTCCTCGGAGGTCTTGATCTTCTTGGCAGCCTTGCCGAGAGCGGCAACGACTTCGGTCACGGCCAGATCGATGCCGCGCTTCAGGTCCATCGGGTTCATGCCGGCGGCAACCGCCTTGTGACCTTCCTGGACGATCGACTGCGCCAGAACGGTCGCGGTCGTGGTGCCGTCGCCGGCGATGTCGTTGGTCTTCGAAGCAACTTCGCGGACCATCTGCGCGCCCATGTTTTCGAAC